>NZ_BAAARJ010000004.1:0-448230 GCF_039532135.1 Streptomyces axinellae | reverse complement strand
CGACCGCTCCAACGCCTCCCACGACGTCTCCAGCAGCAACCGCTGCTGCGGATCCATCGCCAGCGCCTCCCGCGGACTGATCCCGAAGAACCCCGCGTCGAACTCCCCCGCCGCAGCCAGGAAACCCGCCTCACGCTGGTAGTAGCGGCCGGCACCGCGGCCGTGCGGATCGTAGGCGCCCTCGGTGTCCCAGCCGCGGTCGGCGGGAAAACCGCTCACCGCGTCGGTCTCCTCCGCCAGCAGCCGCCACAGCTCCTCCGGGCCCTCCGCACCACCCGGATAACGGCAGCCCATGCCGACGATCGCCACCGGCTCGTCCGGGTCGGCATCGAGCGGCTCGACGGACACGGCGTCCGTGGCGGACACGGCCGGCCCGCCGGTGAGGACGGTGTCCAGGTGGGCGGCGACCGCCTCGACGGTGGGGTGGTCGAAGACCAGCGTGGTGGGCAGGGCGAGGCCCAGTGCGGTCCGCAGCCGGTTGCGGAGGCCGACCGCCATGACCGAGTCGAAGCCGTGGTCCTTGAACGGGCGCCGCGCGTCCCACGCGGTCGGATCCTGCACGCCGGCCGCCGCGGCGGCCTCGGCCCGCACCAGGTCCAGCAAGCCGCGGCGGCGCTCGGCGGCGGGCAGGGCGCACAGCCGGGCGCCCTCGCCCTCGACCGCGTCGCCGGACGCCGGGTCCGGGCCGGACTCCCAGGTCTCACCGGCCTCGCCGATCGTGCGCGTCAGCTCCGCCGCTGCCTGGGACGCGGGTGCCCCGGCCGGGTGGAGCGCCGTCCAGTCCGGTTCCGCTCCCCGGACGTACAGCTCGCTCAAGGACCGCACGAACCGTTCGGCGGTGCCCGCCCCACGACGCAGGGTCTCTTGCACCGCGAGCTGCCGCCCGCCCTGCTCGGCGGTGGTCTGCAACGCCGCCGTCAGCACCGGGTGCGGGCTGATCTCGACCGCGATCCGGTGGCCGTCCCCGACCGCCGCGGCGACGGCCTGCCGGAACCGCACCGTGCTGCGCAGGCTGCGGCACCAGTAGTCCGCGTCGGTCACCTCGTCCCCGACGCGCCCGCCCAGCAGCGAGGAGTACAGGGGAACGGACGCAGGCACCGGGCGGATCGGTGCCAGGTCGGCACGGAGCCGGGGCACGATGGCGTCGATGTGCGGCGAATGCGCGGCGAGTCCCACCTCGATGCGCCGCGCCTGCACCCCGTCCTCGGTGAAGCGGCGCAGCATCTCCTCGGCGGCGTCGGCATCCCCGGAGACGATCACCGCGGTGGGGCTGTTGACCGCGGCGACGCTCAGCCGTCCCCGCCAGGGCGCCAACCGCTCCCGGGTCTCCTCCTCGGGGAGCAGTACGGACACCATCTCGCCCGTACCCGCCAAGGTGGCCTGTGCCTTGCTCCACAGGGCCGCGACCAAAGCGGCGTCCTCAAGAGTGAGCGCCCCGGCGACGCAGGCGGCAGCGACCTCGCCGAGGCTGTGCCCCACGACCGCGTCCGGTTCGATCCCGCAAGAGCGCCACAGTTCGGCGAGGGCCACCATGACGGAGAACAGGGCCGGCTGCACCACGTCCGCCGCCACCAGGGGCGGGGCGTCGGCATCGCCCCGCAGGACAGCGGCCAGCGGCCAGTCGATGTGCGGCGCGAGCGCCTCCTCGCAACGGCGGATCGCCGCCGCGAACACCGGCGAGGACTCCAGCAGCCCCGCCGCCATGCCCGGCCACTGGGACCCCTGCCCTGGGAAGACGAACACCATTCCGCCGGCGGCCGACTCCCCGGTCACGAGCCCGGGCACCGGGCGTCCGTCGGCCAGGGCCCGGGCGGCGGTGCCCAGTTGTGCCTCGTCCGCCCCCAGGATCACCGCGCGGTGGTCCCGGCCGGTACCGGCCTCGCGCAGCGCCTCGGCCACGGCGCCGGCCCTCCAGCCCGGCCGCTTCGCCAGGTGGTCGCACAGCAGCCGGGCCTGCGTGCGCGTCGTGGCCGGACCGCGGCCCGACAGCGGCCACACCCAAGGCGCGGCCGTGAAGGCGGCGAAGCGCGGTTCGGTCGCTGCGTGGTCGGACATTGTTCCCCCGTTTCAGGCGTGGACGCCGCGCGTCGGCTGGTGCGGCGCTGTGGTGACGGACTGGTGCGGCGCTGTGGTGACGGACCAGTGGGCTGCCACGTACCGCAGGCACGCGTCCCGGCCGGTCTCGGCCAAGACGGTGCGCCAGCCGTCCGGAACGGGGCGCCGGGCGGGCCAGAGCGACAGTTCGGCCTTGTCGTTGACCAGCACGGTGAAGCGGCCTTCAGGGTCGTCGAACGGATCGTCGGGCATGGTGGAACGGCTCCTGTCGGCAGGGGTGGACCGGATTCGGCGCGGGCGGCAGGCCCGTCACAGGACAGGTTCGGTGACCTGGTGGCGGGGGCCGCTCAGCAGTGCGGCGAAGGCGCGGGGCGTCGGGTTGGCGAACAGGTCGGCCAGTCGGAGTGCGGCACCGGTGGCCTTCTTGACCCGCTGGACGAGCTGGGCGCCCAGCAGGGAGTGCCCGCCCTCGTTGAAGAAGCTGGAGTCGGCGTCGATGTCGCCGCTTCCCAGGAACTCCCCCCAGACGCGCACCAGCGAGCCGGTCAGAGCGCTCTCGGCGGGCGACGGGCCCTCGGCCCCCTCCTCGGCGGCGCGCCGCTGCCCGGCGTGCTGGGCCGCCAGCAGCTCGCGGTCCGGGTGCCCGTTCTTGACCGGGAGGGCGAGGACGCGCACGACGTCCCGGGGCACCGCGGCGGCCGGCAGCGTCGCTACGCAGTGCGCGCGCAGCGATTCGGCCAGCGCGTCGTCGCTGCCCAGGTCCCCCTCGGCCACCACCCAGGCGGCCAGTGCGGGTCCCGCGCCGGCGTCCTCCGCCGGGACCGGCGCGACCGCGGCGGCGGTGACATCCGGGTGTGCCAGCAGGGCGAGTTCGGCCCGGTCGGCACGGTGGGCGCCGAACACCTCCAGCGTGCCGTCGCCGATCCAGCGCGCGGCGTCCCCGGTGAACCGCGGGGCGTCTTCGGACCCGAGGGCCAGTCGGCCGCGCAGCCCGGGCGGCAGCGGGCTCCCGTCGGGGGCCGCGACGAACGGTGCGGCCCCGGCCAGCGGCTCGCCGCCGGTCCGCTGCGCGCCTTTGGCCTCGGTCACGCGGCGGACGGCCACCAGTTGCCGCGTGCCGTGCGGGCGGCAGCCGCTGAAGACCTCCGCGCCCCGGTCGAGGAGTTGCGCGGCGGCGGCGGGCGGCAGCGGTCCGCCGGAGATGAGGACCTTCCGGCCGGACAGCGCCGCGCCCGAACCCGGCAGTTCCGCCGCCTCGTGCGGGGTGACCAACAGGACGTCGGGGGCCGCGGCGGCATCCGGTTCGACGGCGGTCCCGCCGCAGGCGAG
The DNA here is from genome assembly GCF_039532135.1 of Streptomyces axinellae. Taxonomy (NCBI): domain Bacteria; kingdom Bacillati; phylum Actinomycetota; class Actinomycetes; order Kitasatosporales; family Streptomycetaceae; genus Streptomyces; species Streptomyces axinellae. Next base: position 444,846 of record NZ_BAAARJ010000004.1, on the reverse strand, counting down.
CGCCAAGAACAGCTCGGTGACGCTCTCCGGGGTGCCCGAAGCCGCGGCCCAGCGCACCGTCGTGCCCGGCCCCGCACCGATCGACCGCGCCAGTTCGGCGGCGGTGGCGGCCACCCGCCGCGCTGCCGGAGAAGGGGCGCCGTCGAGCCCTGCGGCGGCCGGATCGCCCGGCGGTTCGGTGGAGGCGTTCCGCAGGGCCCGCAGGGCGGCCACGGCCTCCGCGGCCCGCTCGTCGCCGACGGCGGGAGCCGCCTGCCCGGTGACGCCGCGCCACAGCTGCGCGTAGCTGAGGTCGCCCGCGCGGGTGCGCAGCGCCGCCTGCCCGGGGGCAGCGCCGGCCGAGGTGCGCACGGCCTCGTACAGGCCCTCGGCGCGTCCGGGCCGGCTTCCGGCTTCGGGCACGGCCCGCCGGTCGGCGCCGCTCCAGCGGGACAGCTTTCCCACGGGGGTGTCCAGCGCGTCGGGCAGCCTGGTGAGCAGGTCGTCATAGCGGGCCACCAGCGCGGTGATGTCGGCCGCATCCAGTACCTGGGTGTTGAACAGCACGCTGAGCAGGGCGGTGTCCGCCGACTCGGATACGAAGAACTCCAGGTCGTACTTGCACGTGCCGTTCTCCACCAGGCGCTGCACCGCGGGCAGGCCGGCGACGGTGAAGGTGTTGCGGAAGTCGGTGGGCACGTAGTTGAACACGTGCCGGAAGAGGGTGTTGCGCCAGGCGGGCCGGTCGCCGCGGTCCTGCGGGAGGAAGGTCTCCGCCGGGACGTCCGGGTGGGCCAGGGCCTCGAAGAAGGCGGCGCGCACCTCGGCGGCCACCTCGCGCACCGTACGGTCGGGGCCGAGACCGGCCCGCAGCGGCAGCATGTTGACGTGGTAGCCCACGGCGTCCTGCGAGGCCGAGTCCCGTGTGCTGGCGGGTACGCCCACCACCAGGTCAGGGCCCGCGCCGTGCAGGGCGAGCGTCACGTAGTAGGCGGTCAGCAGCGCCACGGCCTTCGGCGCGCGCAGCTCGCGGCGCAGCCGGGTCACCGCGGCGTCCGCCCCGGGGGACAGCGGGTGGTGGTACACCTCGCCCGCCAGCGTCACCTCCGGGGCGCCGTCCTTGTCGCACCACAGGCCGAGCCCGTCCCCCCGGTAGCCGTCCAGGTGCCGCTTCCAGAACTCCAGGCTCTCCGCGGACGGCAGGCGCTCCGGCAGCGTCCGGCCGGTGCCGAATCCCTCCGGCAGCGGGGTGCCCGCACAGTGCGCCTCGTAGGCTTCCACGAGATCCTTCAGCACCACCCCACCGGACATCGCGTCGAAGACCAGGTGGTGGGCGACGAGGCAGACGGTGTCGGACTCCGTGCCGCTGAACAGCGCCGCCCTCAGCAGCGGCCCGCCCTCCAGGGCGAACGGCTGCGCGATGTAGCGCCGCAGCCGCTCCTCGCCCGCGGCCGGTTCGCCGTCGGCCTGCCGCAGTTCGAGAGCGACCTCGCCCTCCTCCCGTACGTCCAGCGCGAGGCCCTGCTCCGTCACGTGCGCGACGGTGCGCAGAGCGCGGTGCCGGGAGACCACGTCCCGCAGCGCACGCCGCAGGGTCTCGGCGGAGAGACGGCCGGCGACCTCGAAGACCACTGAGAGGTTGTTCACCGGGGTCTGCGCCACCAGCGTCTCCAGCAGCCACAGGTCGTTCTCGCGCCGGGTAGCGCTGCTGCTCATCAAGACAGCCCTCCGTTTCCGCGGGCCGCGGGGCCCCATCCGTACGAGGCGGTCGGTTCGCTGGGCTCCACACAGCGCCAGGAGGGCGCCGGCAGGTCGGCCCGCGAGGCCACGCCGAGTTTCCGGTATGCCTTGGTCAGGTGTTGTTCCACGGTGCTCACGGTGATGAACAGCCGCCTGGCGATCTCCCTGTTGCAGTAACCAGCAGCCGCCAGCGCGGCCACCCGCGACTCCGCGGGCGATACCCCCGCGAGCGGCAGCGGCACCGCGCGGGGTCCCCCGGCGGACGTCGCGCGCGCCGCCGGACGCTCCGGGGCCGGGGTGGCCGCGGGCGCCGGAGCAAGGGCGCCGAGGCCCTGGAGCGCCTCGGTGAGCGGAGGCCGCTGCGGGTCGGCCGCCGGTTCGGCCGGGGGCGTCGTGCGGGCCAGCGCCCGGAGCGCGCCGGCCGCCGCCGGCCGCACCTGGGGCTCTCCTCGCGTGGGGAGTGACCGCACGATCCGGCCGATGCTGCCGTGCGGGTGGGGCTGTGGTGCGGCGCTCGCGGTCATGGGAGATCACCGGCCAGCGCGCGCACGGTACGTCCGTGCAGGATGTCGCGGAGCGAGAAGTGCATGCCTTCCTTGCGGGCCCGCGAGGCGAGGCGCGCCGCCAGGACGCTGTCCCCGCCCAGCGCGAAGAAGTCGTCGTCCAGGCCGACCCGTGCGACACCGGTGAGTTCGCCGACCAGGTCGCACAACGTCCGCTCGGCCGCGGTCCCCGGCGCGGTGTAGCCGGTACGGGTAGTGGAGTCGGGCGCGGGCAGCCGCTTCGCGTCGAGCTTGCCGTTGGCGGTCAACGGCAGCGCCCGCATCAGCACGACGGCGGAGGGGACCATGTAGTCCGGCAGGCTGCTGCCGACGTGCTTGAGGACGTCGTGCGGTTCGATGTGCTCGCCTGTCTCCGGCACCGCGTAGGCGACCAGGCGGGCGCCGCGGCCCGGCTCCTCCCGCACGGTGACCACGGCATGGCGCACCGCGGGATGGCCGATGACGGCGGCCTCCACCTCGCCCAGTTCCACACGGTAGCCGCGGATCTTGATCTGGTCGTCCATCCGGCCGAGGAACTCCAGCTCGCCGTCGGGACGTTCGCGCACCACATCGCCCGTCCGGTACATGCGGCTGCCCGGTGGGCCGTAGGGATCGGCCACGAACTTGCCCGCCGTGAGGGCGGGCTGGTTCAGGTAGCCGCGCGCCAACTGGTCCCCGGCGATGTACAGCTCGCCGGTTCCACCCGGCGCGACCCGGTCCAATCCGGCATCGAGCACGTACAGCCGGGTCCCCGGGGTCGCCCGGCCGATCGGCACCGCGCCGGGGCCCACCTCGGCTCCGGGCGCCACCGTGCGCACGCAGCAGCCCACGGCCGCCTCCGTGGGGCCGTATTCATTGACGACTTCGGTGCCGGGGTTGGCGCGGCGCCAGTTGTCCAGCGTCGTCCCGGTGAGCATCTCGCCCCCGACGACGAGCTGCCGCGACGGCGAGCAGTGCGGGACGGCGTCCCGCAGGAGGGCGAGGTGCGAGGGAGTGACCTTCAAGAACGTGGGCGGCTCCTCCCCGGCCACCGGACGGCTGTCGGTGAGATCGGTGATCCGCACGGTGCCGCCCGCTGTCAGCGGCGCGTACAGCGTGGTCACGGCCATGTCGAAGGAGACGGACGAGTGCAGCAGGCAGACCCCCGCCACGCTCGGGTAGCTGTTTCGCGCATACGTCAGATACGCGCCCAGTGCCCGGTACTCGACCACGACTCCCTTGGGCCGGCCGGAGGACCCGGACGTGTAGATGACGTACGCCGCGTCATCCGGACCGCCCGGCCGGACCTTTTCCGTTTCACCCAGCGGGGCGGCGTCCTGAGCCTCCAGCTCGTCCTGGAAGTCCGGGGTGTGCCACCGGAGCACCGGCAGTTCGTGCCCCTCCGCGGCGGGCATGGGCACGTCGGCGACCGATGCCGAGGTGAGCACGGCGCGCGCCGCCGAATCGCTGAGCACCCATGCGACCCGCTCGTGCGGATCTTCCGGGTCCACGGGCACGTAGGCGGCCCCCGTCTTGAGGACGGCCAGCAAGGAGACGACCAGTTCGACGGAGCGCCCCAGCAAGACCGCGCACACGTCACCCGGCCCGATGCCCTTCCCGGCCAGCAGCCGGGCCAGTCGGTTGGCACGGGCGTCGAGCTGCGCGTAGGTCAGCTCTTCGCCGTCGGCCAACGCGACCGCATCCGGGGTGCGGGCGGCCTGCCGCTCGAAGGAGGCCGGCAAGCTGACGAGCTGGTCGGTCACCGCCTCACGCCTCCTTCGGCCGCAGTACCGCCGCAGCCGCAGCCGCGGCCTGGGGGGACCGCAGGAGTTCGTCGTGGCTGGTCTCGAAGCGCAGCTCTTCGACCGCCTGCCGGGCACCGGTGCTGGAGCCCACAGAGGTGATGGCCGTCGCCTCCCGCCAGCCCCGGGAGGGGTCGAGCTTCCGGGCGGCAGCCAGGTAGGACACGTACGCGCGGAAGAGGCCCAGCAACTCGGCGCCCAGGTCCTCGTCCAGACCCAGCCGTTCGAAGGCCGCGCCGCCCGCCTCCTCGTACAGCTCGATCAGACGGCCGCTCACCGCGTCGAACTCCTCGCCGTGCTCGGCCCGCACCTCCTCGGCCCGCTCCAGCAGCTGCTGCTTCTCCTCCGCGGAGAGCACGGACATCATCTCGGTGACCTTGCCGAAGTCCCGGTAGAGGCTGAGGGTGTTGGGCATCTCCGGGTCGAACAGGAGGAGCCGCGGTCTGCTGCCCTGGGCCTTCTCGATCTCGTCGGCGAGTTCCGAGGCGAAGACGCTGCCCACGCAGTAGCCGAGCACCGTGCTGACCGGCTTGCGCCCCTTGCCGGGGTACTCCCGCCAAAACGTCAGGTAGTCCTGGGTGGCCAGCATGCGGCGGTAGCTCTCCGCCGGTGGCACCGTCTGCCAGACCGCTACGGGTTCGGGCAGCAGACCGACCAGATCCCGGAAATTCGCCTCCAGTCTTCCCGTGACATCGAAGTCGACCGCAAGAATGATTTCTTTCTCGGGGCCTTCACCAATTTTTACCCAGGGATCAACTGTGTCGGTCATCTGCCTTGCTCAACTCCCTAAACTTCGCGAACCAGCGCCGGAGCCGAACACTAGCGCGGGTCCACAAAGGGGAGAACCCCTATTTTTTTCACCTTCGAAATACCAGCTGTACGGGGCCTGAGAAGAGATACCGAGTCATGCGGCTGGAGGCTGGACGACCGATCCGGCCGCATTGAAGTACACCTCACCGGGCAGCATCGCCACCGCATGACGGTTCTCCGGCTCGTGCCGTACATGTGCCACCACGCATTTCACAGCGCTGCCCAGCGGGTGGCCGCGAAGGACGCTCGCGTATTCCGTCCCGCCTTCCGCAGGATGCGGGATCACCCGGCGTCCCGCCGGTGAATCGATGAGAAAACGCATCAACCGACGGTACGTCGGATTGTTCATCCCCTCACCCAACGCGTTCGCAACCAGCGGCACCCGGAGAACCCTCCGGGGATTTCCATGCGGCACCGGGCCCAGCGCCCCGGGCAGGGCTGCACGGAAAGGAAAAGGGGACGCGAAAGGGAGAAGCGGGTGGCCCGCCCCATCGGGCCGGCCACCCGCCGGGCCCGCGTCATCAGCCCTGGGACTCCCCGCTCCCGAGCCTCGCGAGGGCGGCCCTCCCGGTCCCCGCCACGGCGGCGGTTCGAGCGGCCCGGTCCAGTTCACGGGCCGCCCAGTCGGGAATGTCGAGCCCCTCTTCCTGTGCGGCCCTCCGCCACGCCTCCTGGTGCTCCGGCGGGACCTGCAACCGCAGCAGGAGCGGGCTCGGCACCGGCCGCTCCGCCTTCCGCCCGGCCCGGATCTGCGCACGCAGCGTGTTGCGGGACCACTTCTGCTCCAGCGCCCGGCCGAGCCAGTACGTCTGCTCGTCGGAGGGCAGCGACGCCACCTCGGCGTGATGCTGGAAGCTGAGCCCGTACCGCCGGCGGGACAGCGGCACGTTCCTCGCGACCCAGGCGTAGTTGCGCAGCGTCTGGTAGTCGAGCGCGGACTCCTCTATACACCGGCGGTACCGATTGGAGAACCGTTCTTGCCCGTACACCAACCAGTCGCCCAGCCACCATGCCGATGAATTCGCCACGACCGACACGTAACCACCGAGCCGGCTCCAGGACCCGAAGCTGATGCCGTCGGAGATCGACATCCCGAGATCTGTCGTCCGGACCCCCTGGAAGTCCAGCGGGTCGCCCATCTCCATGACTTCCCCGGCTCTTCCTCCACGGCTCTTCCCGCTCGGTACTCCCGTACTCCGCTCTCGCCCGTCGCTCATTTCCCCGTTACCTTCCCTTTGTTCTGGCTTTCTTCAGCACGGCCCCACGCGCCTCGCCAGGGGTGCGACCACGCCGTCCCACCGCCCGATGACCCCGACGCCTTGGTGCCGGTTCACGCGGAGACGTCGTGCCGGTGCCCCAGGTCCCGCGCGGTGCGCTGTTCGATGACCTCCAGCACTTCAGGCGCATGTTCATCCACAAAGAAATGACCGCCCGGGTAGAAGAGCACTTCGGCGCCTCCACGGGTATGCCGACGCCATGCCTCGGCCTCGGTTCGCGTCGTCTGCGGGTCGCTCTCCCCGGTGAAGACCGTCAGCGGACAGCCGACTTGCGCGTCGCCGGCCGTATAGGTTTCCACCGCCTGGTAGTCGGCGCGCAACGCGGGGAGAAACATCGCCCGAATCTCCTCGTCCTCCAGCAGATTCGAATGCGCGCTCCCCAGTCTCCTGAGGTGGGCGACGATTCCCTGATCGCTGCGGAGATGAATGTTCTCCGTCCGCCGGCAAGACGGTGCTCTTCTGCCGGACACGAAGAGCCTGCGCGGGCCGCCCTGGCCCTCGCTCTCCAACAGCCGGGCGACCTCGAAGGCGAGCAGCGCGCCCATGCTGTGCCCGAAGAGGGCGTACGGCTTGTCCAGCCACGGGCCCAGTTCCTGCCGGACTCCGGCGGCCAGGCCCGCGAGGGAGCCGACCGGCTTTTCCCGCCGGCGGTCCTGCCGCCCCGGGTACTGGACGGCGAGCACCTCGGTCCGGGGCCCGAGGGCCTGGGCGACCGAGTGGTAGTAGCTGGCGGAGCCTCCCGCATAGGGGAAGCAGATCAACCGGGCCGCTGCCTCGGCCGCTGGGCGGTAGAGACGTAGCCACAAGCCGGTGTCGGGGGAATCGGGGGAATCGGGGGAATCGGGGGAATCGGGGGAATCGAGAGAAGAAGCCATGGCTAAACCCCTCCGGTCGGGCTGAACGGCAGGGCAGTGCAGCGTGGTTGGTCGCAGGTGCCGGAAGGGATACGCGGGAAGAAGGAGAACCGCCGGGCCGGAAGCCGCGCGGTGCGGTGGCCTCGGAGTCGTAGCCGGTGACGAGGAAGAGGGACCGCGCGCCGGCACGATGCGCGAACGACGGCCCACGCCGGCCCTGTCGATTCGCCGTCGGGGACACGTACGGGACACCGACGGGTACGGCGCTCCAAGCTTCCCGCCCGACCGCGTCGAAGACGGGCCGAGGTCCGTCTCACGAGGGCAGCCTCGTGGCACCGGCACACCCGGAAATACATGCAATTCCCCCATCCTGACCGACCCGCACGGCAACGAAATCGGTGGCTCCCCTGCCTCGGCGTCACCAGGGCGACACCGGCGCAGCAACATGCCGGGCATCAAAATCGCGGTCAGTGATGCAAGCTAACTTTTCGTGAGGCCACGGTCAACGGTCGCCTGCGGCCAGGGCGTTCGGCCCTTACACCGCGGCTGGACCCGGCGCACCCCGGCCGAACTGCGAAGATCCTCTGCGGCGGGCATATGACAACTGCCCGTCGAGCGATCATGTCCGTCGGTGACCTATCTCACTACCCTCGAAACTCACCGCCGACCAGCCCCACCTCGCCCTCGACCGCAACCCGGCCCCCGCGCGACGTGAGCCTTCCGGCCCGCACGGCCCGCACCCGCGCCGTCTCCATCTGTCCGCCCACCGGCTGTCCGCCCACCGGCTGTCCGCCCACCGGGGCGGCAAGGACCACCCCGGCATCCGACGAGCACGGTGGGCCCCGGCCCTCGGCGTGCTCGCCCGGCCTCGCACCGTGATGAGGTAGCGTCTGTATACAAACTGTATGCGAGGTTTGGGGGTTGCCGTGGCGTCCGGGCGGGAGAAGGCGTACGCGTATCTCAAGGAGACGGTGCTGACGGATCCCGAGATGCAGGGGGCCTTTCTGTCGGAGCAGGAGCTGGCCGACCGCATCGGCGTCTCCCGCACCCCCATCCGGGAGGCACTGCTGATGCTCGCGGCCGAGGATCTGGTCGAGCTGGTGCCCAAGCGGGGCGCCCGAGTGGCGGCGTTGACGGGGCGGGAGATCCGCGAACTGATGGAGCTGCGAGGCATCGTGGAGCGGTACGCCGCCCAGCAGTTGGTCGCCGGCGGCCGGTCACCCATGGAGGAGCTGCGCTCCCTGCTGGAGCGGCAGCGCGAGCTGACCGGCGCCGCACAGGCCCGGGAGTTCATCGCCGTGGACCACCGCTTCCACTCGGCGATGGTGTCCGCCGTGGGAAACGCCCTCCTGGACCGGCACTACGACGGCCTGCGCAGCCGCCAGGTGCGCGCGGGCGTGGTGGCCGTCTTCAGCCAACAGGGGCGCCAGGAAGACGTGCTGGAAGAGCACGGGGCCATCCTGGACGCCCTGGCCGCCGGTGACGCGCAGTCCGCGTGCGCCGCCATCGACCACCATCTGGAATCCACGCTGAAGGTGCTGCTCGCGGGCTAGGGGGACGCGGACTCTTGGCTCCGGACCGGGGCCGCTGACCGGGGTCTCCTCCGGTCAGCGGCCCCTGTCGTCCCGGTCAGCAGTCCCTGTCGCCGTCGTCGGCCGGGGTGTGCCACAGTGCGCCCGGGCGGTGGAATTCCAGTTCGGGCTTGTTCACCGCCACAGCTCCGGGCGGCGGTTGGCCAGCACGGAGGTCTTCTCCCGGACCGTGGTGACCTCCTCGGCGTCCAACTCGGCCACCAGCAGCTCCGGTTCGGCGCCCAGCGCGTGCCGGACGCTCCCGTCGGGCCCTACGACGCGGCTGTGGCCGATGCCCGTCGGTGCGGCGCCCGGTCCGGTGCCGGGGTCGGCCTGGCCGACGGCGGCGAGCCAGACGGTGGCGTCCAGGGCGCGGGCGCGGACCAGCAGTTCCCACTGGTCGAGCTTGCCGGGGCCCGCGCCCCAGGAGGCCGCCAGCAGTGTGGCGACGGCTCCGGCGTCGGCGTGGGCCCGGAACAGTTCGGGGAAGCGGACGTCGTAACAGGTGGCCAGGCCCAGTCGTAGGCCGTCCACCTCGATCACCGTGGTGCCGGTGCCCGCGGCGACGGTGTCGGACTCGCGGTAGCCGAAGGCGTCGTAGAGGTGGATCTTGTCGTACGAGGCTTCGACCCCGGGCCCGGTGGCCAGCAGGGTGTTGGCCACCTTGCCGCCGGGGGCCGGGGTGAACATGCCGGCCACGACGACCGTGCCGGTGGACCGGGCGATCTCGCGCACGCCGTCGGCCCATGGCCCGTCCAGGGGCTGGGCGAGCGGGGCCAGCGGGGTGCCGAAGCAGGCCATCGACGCCTCGGGGAAGACGACGGCGCGGGCTCCGGCGTCCGCTGCGCGCCGTGTCCACTCCCCGATGAGCCGGAGGTTCTTCTCGGGGTCGGGGCCGGTGGTGAGCTGGCTCAGGGCGATTCGCATGGTGCGGCTCCTCCGTATCGGGATCGGCGGGTGGCGTCGGTCGAGCGGGCTGCGGGGCCAGGGGGCGGCGGGTTGCGCGGGCGGGCTCGGGGGCGCGGTCAGCGGGTGACGGCGGTGTCCGCCGCGACCCGGGCCGCCGGTGCGGCGAGCTGGTCGTCCTCGTGGACGGCGGCTTCGGGGCCGCGTCCCAGGGCGACCCCGGCCAGGGAGACGGCCGAGGCGATCGCGATGTAGGCGGCCAGCGGTATCCAGGTGCCGTAGGCGCTCAGCAGTGTGGTGAACAGCAACGGCGCGATGGCGCCGCCGATGACCCCGGCCAGGGTGTAGGCGAGGGAGGAGCCGGTGTAGCGCAGCCGGGGCGAGAACTGCTCGGCGATGAAGGCGGCCTGCGGCCCGTAGAGGCAGCAGTGGATCACGAGGCCGACGACGACGCCGGTGGCCAGCGGGACCCAGGTGCCGCCGCCGATCATGGGGAAGAACGCGAAGGGCCACACCCCGGCGGCCACGGCGGAGCAGCCGTACAGCAGGCGGCGGTTGACGCGGTCGGAGAGGGCGCCGGCCAGCGGCATGAGGAAGACCTGGAGCGAGGAGCCGATGAGGACGGCCGCGAGGGCGGAGCCGCGCGACATGCCGAGTTCCTTGGTGGCGTACGTCAGGACGAAGACGGTGAACATGGCGTACAGCACGTCGGGGCCCACGCGGCACAAGATCGCGGCGAGCAGGGCGCGGGGCTGGGTGGTGAAGACCTCACGGATGGGCGCCTCGGGCCGGGTGTGCTCGGCCTCCATGGCCTTGAACACCGGGGTCTCTTCGAGCTTCGCCCGGATCCACAGCCCGAATCCGACCAGGACGCCGGAGAAGAGGAAGGCCACGCGCCAGCCCCAGGACTCGAACTGGGCCTCGGTCAGCAGCGCGCCGAGGGCGGCCAGGACGCCGTTGGCCAGCAGGTTGCCGGCGGGCGGGCCGACCTGCGCGGCGGACGCGTAGAAGCCCCGCCGCCGTGGGTCCCCGAACTCGCTGGAGAGCAGTACCGCGCCGCCCCACTCGCCGCCGACGCCGACGCCCTGCGCGAAGCGCAGCACGACCAGGGCGATCGGGGCGGCCACACCGGCCGTCGAGTACGCGGGCAGGACGCCGATCAGGAAGGTGGCAGCGCCGATGAGCAGCAAGGTGGCGATCAGCACCTTCTTGCGGCCGATCACATCGCCGAGGCGGCCGAAGACGAACCCGCCGAGCGGACGGGAGACGTACCCGACCGCGTAGGTGGAGAACGCCAGGAGCGTGCCGGTGAGCGGGTCCTCCGAGGGGAAGAACAGGTCGCCGAAGACCAGGGCAGCGGCGGCGGAGTAGACGGCGAAGTCGTACCACTCCAGGGCCGTGCCGGTCAGGCTCGCGACGAAGGCCCGGCGGACGCCGGATTGCTTCTCGGACGCCTTCGCCTCGTCCTGCGGGGTGTCGTGCATGGTTCCCATCCTTGCTCGGGGACATCGACCTTCCGGCATACTTCTTGTATACAGGTCGTATGCGCAAGCCCCGCGCGTGAAGTCAACCGTGAAGAAATCCGGATCCGCGGACAAATGCGGACCCGCGGACCGTCACCCGATCTCTGGGAGCGCCTCATGGCCGTGCTGACCTTCGAACTTCCCGACGGATCGACCCGCGAGGTCGATGTCGTCCAGGTCCTCAACGCCGGGTACGCCGGGCGCAGCCAGGAGGATGTCGCCGCGCACGTCGCGGAGCTGGCCGAGCTGGGCGTGCCCGGCCCGTCCGTGACACCGGCCCTCTACCCGGTCTCCCCCTACCTGGCCCAGCAGACCGACCGGATACAGGCACAGCACGGACACACCTCCGGTGAGGCGGAGTGGGCCCTCGTCGTGGCGGACGGCGGGGAGCTGCTGCTGACAGCCGCCTGCGACCACACCGACCGCGACCTGGAGGTGCACGGCGTGGCCTGGAGCAAGAACGCCGGGCCCGACGTGCTCGCCCGGCGCGCCTGGCGCCTGGCCGACGTGGAGTCCCGCATCGACGAGCTGACCCTGCGGGCCTGGGTCACGCACGACGGCGAGCGGACCGAGATCCAGCACGGCACCCTCGCCGAACTCCTGACCCCCGCCTACTGGGTCGATGTCCTGCGCTCCCGCGACGCGCTCGTCCCCGGCACCGTCCTGATCTCCGGGACCATCCCCATGACCCCCGGCGTCGATCAGTTCGCGGACGGCTGGAGCGTGGAGCTGAGCGACCCCGCCACCGGGGACACGATTCGCCTCGCCTACGACGTCCAGCCCATGCCCGCCCCCATCGGCTGACGCGCCGACCACTCGCGAACAGGCCATCGGCACTGCCCCACGCGGTCGGGGACCGCCGACGGCCGCGGGCGTCCCGCCGGATGCCCGGGGCGGCCCGGGCGCCTGGGGCCCTCCCACCCGGCAGGTGGGAGGGCCCCAGGGCTTCAGTCCAGCAGTTCCAGGTCACCGTCGCACCGCAGTTCCGGGAACGCGGAGTTGGCGACGACGGAGAGTTCGTAAGGGTGCCGGGTGCCCTTCTTCCACTGCCCGCCGGCCAGGCGCACGGTGGCGACGTTGGGTACGGGGCCACGGGTCCAGTCGAGCGGGCCCGCCATCGTGTCCAGGCGGGCCCGGGCGACCGCTTCGGCGACCGCCTTGCGGTCGTGGGGGTCGTCGGCCGTGGCCAGGGCGTGCGCGGCGACCTCGAAGAGCGCGTGCGCCAGGCCCAGCGGCTGGAGCCACTGGTTGCCCGTGGCCTGCTCGTAGGCGTCGGCCAGTTCGGCCGCCGACATGCCGTCGAACGCGGAACGGTAGGGGTGGCGGGGCGTCCAGTAGACCAGCGACGCCACGTTCGCCTCGGCCGGATCATGGGCTCCCGCCGCGCTGACCGGATAGGTGAGCCAGCGCGAGCAGGTGATCAGGCGGGGGCGCAGGCCGCGTTCGGCCGCCTGCCTGCGGAAGAGGCCCAGGTCCGTGCCGGTGGCCGCGCTGGTGACGACATCCACGTCCTCGGCGAGGAAGGCGGAGATGTGGTCTTCGAAGCCGGCCGCCGGCTCCTGGTAGCCGGGAGGGTCGATCAGGGTGTGGCCCCTGGCGGCGGCCGTTCGGGGAAAGCCCATCTCGGGGTGGCGTGACCAGTTGCCCTGCGGACCGCCGTTCCACAGGCAGCCGACCCGCCGTCCGGCCCCCGCCATCTCCCACATCTCGGCGAACGTCGCCGCGATGTCGTCCAGGCCCCAGCAGTAGTGGTAGGTCCAGTCGAAGGACCGCTCCAGGGTTGCGCCCCGGCCGAAGTAGTACACCTGCCAGGGGAAGGTGCTCGTCACACAGGGGGTCTCCAGGGCTTCGCAGGTGTCGGCCACCGCGGGGAGCACCTGGGTGCCGGCCAGGGTTACGACGATCTTCGCCTGCTCGTCACGGATCAGCTCCTCGGTCGCCAGCCGGGCGCCCTCGGGATCGGAGCGGCTGTCGCGGCTGACCAGCCGGACATCATGGCGCCGGCCGCCGTTGACCACGTGTCTCAGTCTCGGCTCCAGCAGTTCCTTCACGAACGTCAGGGGACTCCCCAGCTTCGCCAGCCTTCCGCTGTGTGCCACCACGACGCCGATGGTGAGCGTCTCGGCGTGCTCGCTGTCGGTTATTCGCATCCGGTGCCGGCCTTTCGGTTACGCGCATGAGGTCATACGGGCTCAGCAGTGCTCTCCGCACCGGCAGCCGCCCGGATTTCCGGAACTCCGGCTTCCCGCATACGGATGCGGCGATGCTATAGGAACGCATATACGTATTCCGGTCCGCGGGCCGGGCGTTCGGGCCGCGTCAGAGACCGCCGGCGTCCGGTGCGGCGGGGGCGACGCCCGGAGTGGTGGGACCGGCCGGCGGTGTGGTGGGGTCGGCGCAGGTGGTGGCCGGGGTTTTGTCTTTGGCGAGGAAGATGGTCTGCGCCATCATCCGGTAGCCCGTCATCCCCTCGCGCAGGGTCTCTATGGACTCCTCCGGGTGCACGGAGTCGATCACCGCGTTCGGGCCCACCGCGTTGAACTGGTGCGACACCCCGCGCGGAATCTGCATGTCCACCCAGGAGTTCGGCGGCACGATCACGTTGTGCCGGTCCCGGTGCAGACCGGGAGGCGTGCCGGGGAGCGCGTCGGTGAACGTGTCCAGCGGCCCGGGCCAGCCCGCCGTGGGGCGCACCGTGACCGGGGACAGGCTGGAGACCCGGATCGTGGTCCCGGGCCCGGTCATCATCCGCACGAACCGCAGCCCGGTGTGCAGATGCATGCGCGAGCACATGTCGCGTTCGGCGGTGTCGTAGAAGTCCATGAGGTAGCGGTCGGCGAAGAAGCCCTCGAAAGGGGGCTCCAGCATGAAGACATCGCCCTCCTCGAACTCCTGCGCCTGTTTGAGCGCACCGGCGGGAGCCGGGCTCGCCTCCTCGCCCGCGTGCGCGGTCCGCACGAGCCCGGCCAGGGCGTCGACCACGGCCAGGGCGACGTCCGCCGGCAGCTTCACCACGGGGGTCAGCCGGTTCCGGCCCGGGTCCTGGTGCCGGCGGACGTCGAGGATCTCGTCCTCGTGGTCGGGCGCCTGCTTCATCCGTTCCGTGCGGCCGGTCATCCCGGTGCTCTGGGTCATTCCGCAGCTCCACAGTGCTCGTTCGGTCCAGGGTCCGGGCGGCGTGCCCACAGCACGCCGCCCAGGTCGTGACGCCCGGCGCGCAGTACCGAGCAGCCGGCGGTGGTGAATCCGCGCTCGCGCAGCCGCGCGAGCAGCCGCCAGCGGTCCGGCCCGGTGTCCGCCCCGCCGGAACCGCTCGGTCCGCCGCCGGAACCGTCCGGTTGCGTGCCGGGACCGGTCACTTGCGCACGGTGGCCGCTCCCTTGTGCCGCGGGGCTCTTGGCCTGTGCACCGGGGCTGTTCGCACGCGGCCCAGGGCCGTCCGCCTGCGTCGCGGGGCTGTGCAGAAAGGCCAGCAGCACGTCCAGCGGACGGGCCGGGGCCGCACCGTCGGCGGCCGGACCGTGTGGGAGGACGAGCAGTGCGCCGTCCCCGTAGCGGGCTTCGGTGCCGAACGGCACCGGCGGGCCCTCGTACCCGTGGCGGGCCGCCACCTCGGCGGCGAGTTCGGCGTGCACCGCCAAGGGCCACTCGGTGCGCAGCGTGGTGAGCCAACGGGCCTTGGCCCGGCGGAATTCCGCGTCGCTCTCGCGGTGCCAGTGCTGCCGCAGGAAGTCGAAGGCGGCGATGACGGCTTCGGCCCCTTCCCCCTTTTCTCGTTCTTCCTCCGCCTGCCCCGGTGCCGCCGCTGACCCGTCCGGCATCGGCCGGGTGGCGGCCAAGGACCGCAGGGCGGGGTGATCGGCGCCCTCGTGCAGCAGTTCGTGTGCGGTGAAGGCGGCGTGGCGGAGCAGCCGTTCGTACCGTGCGGGGGCCAGGCGGCGCGCGGCGAGGGTGCGGCTCATCGCCGTGCGCCGGGGCTTGCCGGTGGAGGTCGCCAGGAATCCGCCGAACTGGAGCGCGACCGGCCGCAGCGGCGCCCGCTCGTACAGTTCGCGCACGGCGGCGACCGGCTGCCGCTCGTCGACGATCAGTCCGAGGTCCTGGCCGAGGGAGGGCTCGTCCACCGCGACCGCCGCGAACCGCCCGGACAGGCCCGCACGCCGCCAGCCGTGTTCGACATCGAGCGGGTAGTGCTTCTCCCCGCCCCGGTTGACGCGTTCACCGGCCCGCCCGCGCAGCACGAGCAGTCCGTCGCGCAGTTCGCCGAGGTCGCCGGTGCGCAGCCAGCCGTCGTCGGTGACCGTGGCGGCGCCGGCCCGGCTGTCCTGCCAGTATCCGGTCATCAAATCCGGGGTTCTGATCCACACCTCGCCCGATTCCAGGTGCAGTTGGGTATCGGGCAGAGGCTCGCCGACCGGCGGCACCCGCTCCAGGTACTGCTCACGGAAGGCGGCGTCGTCGAGCCGGGGCATGGTGAAGCTGAAGTTGACCGCCTCGGTCAGGCCGTAGCCCTGCCGCAGGCGCGGGCCGTAGCGGCGGTGGAAGCGGCGGGCGAGGTCGCTGGTCAGCGGGGCCGCCGCCGTGATCAGGTACTCCAGGCCCGCCGGCCAGTCGGGGCCCTCTTCCAGCAGGTCCGCCAGCAGCGCGGGCACGATGGCGGCGGTCCTGGCCCCGGCGGCGTCCAGCGCGGCGAAGTACCCGGCCGGGTCGGAGGCAGCCGTGTGCAGGGTGAGCGGCGCGCCGGTGAGGTGGGTGCCGAGCAGGGACATGACCAGCGCGTTGCAGTGGTACAGCGGAAGGCAGGTCCCGTGCGGACGTTCCGGGGTCAGCCCGTGCAGAGCCGCTGTCTTGGCCGCGTTGCCCAGGACGGCCTGCCGGCTGAGCATGATCCCCTTCGGCGGGCCGGTGGAGCCCGAGGTGAACATGATGAAGGCGAGGCCGTCGGGGGGCGTGTGGGCGTCGGGGAGGCCGGTGCGGTGCGGCCCCCGGGGGTCCACCACGGCTGTCGCCGAGACGCGCTCGGCGATTGCCCGGACCTCCGCTTCGGTGCTGCGCGGGTGCAGCGGAACGGCGACGAGGCGCAGTCCGAAGCAGGTGAGCAGCGTGTCCGCCAGCGCGCGGCCGTTGGGCAGCCGGATCACCACCCGTGCCCCGGCGGGCAGTTCGGCCAGGGCCCCGAGGCCGGGGATCCCGGACCCGGCGAGGGTCCCGGACCCGGCCAAGGTCTCGGGTCCGGTCAAGGTCTCGGGTCCGGTCACGCACTGCGGGCCGGTCGCCGTCCCGGCACCGGGCCCGGGCACGTCCTCGAACCCGGCTCCGGTGCCGGGTCCTGTACCCGTGCCCCTGCCCCTGCCCCTGCCCGTGCCTGTGCCCGTGCCGGTCACCGTGACCTCCTCAACAGGTCGCGGAGCTGCGCTCCGATGTGGTCCACGTGCTGCGGCTGCATCACCCGGTGGTGGGGGGCGGGGGTGTGGCCGACGGTCAGCTCGCCGCCGACGTGGGGCCGCCACAGTTCGTGGTGAGGGGTCCCCCTCGGCGTGGGCGCCGCCGCTTCTATGTAGGTGGTGTCCCCCGGGTAGCGCGGTGGACGGTAGGCGCGCATCAGGGTGTCGTTGTGGCGGGAGACGGCGATGACGCGGCCGATGTCGTCGCCGGTGAAGCGCGCGAACACGCTTCCCTCGCGGTGCAGCAGCGCGGAGACGGTCTCGAAGTCGAGGTCCTCCGTGGCGAAACGGGCGTCGTCCAGGCCCGCCGCCGTCAGCAGTACCCGGTGGACGCGCCGGTCGTCGATGGGCTCGGCCGGTCCGGTGCCCTCACCCGCCACCGTGTCCACCAGGAACAACGACCCGGCGGGTGCGCCGAGTTCGTGCAACCGGACCGCCATCGCGTGCGCCACGAGCCCGCCGAAGGACCAGCCGACCAGGTGGTACGGGCCGTCGGCGCGCACCGAGCGCAGCAGGTCCACGTAGTGCTCGGCCATCGCTTCGACCGAACCGGGCAGGGCGTCCACGCCGCCGGGGCCCTCCGCCTGGATGCCGTAGACGGGATGGTCCCCGTCGATGTGCCGCAACAGGCCGGAATACAGCCAGCTGAGGCCGCTGATCGGATGGACGCAGAACACCGGCGCGGCCCGGCCGCCGGTCCGGAACGGTACGAGGTGGGCCGGTGCGGCGGGCCGGGACGATGACTGCCCGAGCAGGCGGCTGAGCGCGGCGGGCGTGGCCGCCTCGAAGATGTCGCGGACCCTGGGCTCCAGCCCGAGTACGGTGCGCACGCGGTCGGCCAGCCGGGCCGCCAGCAGCGAGTGCCCGCCCAGTTCGAAGAAGTTGTCGCCCGGTCCGGCCCTGGGCACGTCCAGCACCTCGGCGAACAGTTCGCACATCAGGTGCTCGCGGAGGTTCTCCGGCGGCAGGCCGCCGGTGGCCGACCAGTCCGGCCGGGGCAGGCGGTCGCGCAGCAGTTTCCCGTTGGCGCTGAGCGGGAGCCGGTCCAGCGCGAGCAGCCGCGCGGGCACCATGTGGTCGGGCAGGTGCCGGGCCAGGTGGGCGCCCACCGCGCGCACATCGGCGTCGGCGGGGGTGACGTAGCCGACCAGGCGGCGGTCGTGCGCGCCCCGGTCATGGACGGTCACCGCCGCCCCGGCCACCTCCTCGTGGCGGGACATCACGGCCTCGATCTCGCCGAGTTCGACGCGGTGGCCGCGGATCTTCACCTGGTCGTCGGTACGGCCGTGGAAGCGCAGCGCTCCGTCGCCGGTCCAGGACGCCAGGTCGCCGGTGCGGTACATCCGCTCTCCCGCCGGGCCGAAGGGGTCAGGGACGAACCGGGTCGCGGTCAGCCCCGCCCGGCCGAGATAGCCCGTGGCCACGCCGGCGCCGGACAGGTACAGCTCACCGGACACGCCGGGCGGCACCGGCCGCAGCCGGGCGTCGAGCACATAGCAGCGGGTGTTCCACAGCGGGCGGCCGAGCGGCACGGTGGCGGTCCTCGCCGGGCCTGTCCGGTCCGTGCGGTCCAGTCGGCCTGCCTGGCCCGTCCCTTCCGCGCGGCCCGCCCCGCCGGTGCGGTCCACCTGGTGGGTGGTGGACCAGACGGTCGTCTCGGTCGGCCCGTAACAGGCCAGCAGCGAGGCGGTGAGGCCGCTCAGGGTTTCCGCCAGTTCCGTGGGCACCGCCTCGCCGCCGATGACCGCGCGGACATGGCGCAGCCGCTCGGGGCGCCGCGCCACGAGGACCTGCCACAAGGAGGGCGTGGCCTGCATGACGGTGACCTGGTGCCGCTCCAGCAGCGCGGCCAGCTCGTCGGGCTCTCGCAGCGCGCCCTGGCCGGCGAGGACCATGGTGGCCCCGGTGATCAGCGGGAGGTACAGCTCGGGCTGCGACATGTCGAAGCCGGCGGGCGCGGCGGCCAGTATCCGGTCGCCCTCCCCGACGCCCAACTGCTCGCGCAGGGCGGACAGCAGGTTCACCAGGGCGCCGTGCGGCACGACAACTCCCTTCGGCCGCCCGGTGGAGCCGGAGGTGTACATCACGTACGCCGTGTCCGGCGGCACGGCCACCGGTTGCGTGTCGCCGGGGGCGAAGGCGAGCCGGTCCTCGGCGGCGCGATCGTCGGCCGGGGCGCGGTCGTCGGCGGGAAGTCCGGCGAGGCTCTCGTCCCGCACCGTCGGGATGTCCCCGTTGCGCACCACCAGTGCGGGGCGGGCATCCGCCAGCAGGGCCGCGATGCGGCGCGGGGGCAGCGCGGGGTCGATCGGCAGGGCGGCGGCGCCGAGCGACTGGACGGCGAGCAGGGCGGCGGGCAGGTCGGGGTCGCGCCGCAGTTCCAGGGCGACCAGGGTGCCGGGGCCGACGCCGCGCGCGCTCAGCCCGGCCGCGATCTGCCCGGCCCGCTCCGCGAGTTCGCGATAGGTGAGCCGGGTGCGGTCGTGCCGTACGGCGCAGGTATCCGGCGTGCGCCGGGCCTGCCCGGCGAACAGTCCGGCCACGGTGGCCCCCGGCACCTCGCGGGCGGTGGAGTTCCACCGGCCGGTGATCCGCTCCCGCTCCCCCGGTACGAGGAGCGGAAGGTCGGCGACCGGGCGGTGGGGATCCGCGACGGCGGCCCGCAGCAGCACTTCCAGCCGGGTGAGCAGCAGCCGGGCGGTGGCGGGGGTGAACAGCTCGGTGTCGTACTCCAGCAGGCCCTCGATGCCGGCTTCCGCCCCGTCGTCGGCGTGGTGCTGGCGCAGGCTCCACAGCAGGTCCATGCGGGAGGCGCCGCCGTGCGCCGCGACCGGCTCGACGCGCAGGCCCGGCAGGTCGAACGTCGCGGGCGGGGTGTCCTGGAAGGCCAGCATCACCTGGAAGAGCGGGTGGGCGGAGAGGGAGCGCGGCGGATTGACGGCCTCGACCACCTGCTCGAAGGGCAGTCGCTGGTGGGCGAAGGCGTCGAGGTCGGTGGCCCGGACCCGCTCCAGCAGTTCGGCGAACGTCGGTGTGCCGCTGAGGTCGGTGCGCAGTACCACCGTGTTGACGAAGCAGCCGACGCTCTCGTGGAGCGAGGCGTCGTGCCGCCCGGCCACCGGTGTGCCGATGGGGATGTCCTCGCCCGCGCCGAGCCGGGACAGCAGCACCGCGAGGGCGGCGTGCGCCACCATGAACGGGCTGGTCCGGGTGGTGCGCGCCAACTTGGCCAGCGCGGCGTGCAGTTCGGCGTCCAGCGTGAACTCGACGGTCTCGCCCTGGTGCCGCGATACGGGCGGCCGGGGATGGTCGGCGGGCAGCGCCAGCGTCTCGGGGGCGCCGCGCAGCGTCTCTTGCCAGTACGCGGTCTCGGCGCCGTGGTCGAGGGTGCGCTGCCACAGCGCGTAGTCCGCGTACTGCACGGGCTCGTGCGCCCAGTGCGGGGTCCCGCCCGCGACGCGCGCCCGGTAGGCGGTGGACAGGTCGCGGGCCAGGGGGCCGAGTGACCAGCCGTCCACGGCGATGTGGTGCAGCAGGATCAGCAGCACGTGCTCCTCGGGCGCGGTCTCGCACAGCAGGGCGCGGACGGGGAGTTCGGCGCCGAGGTCGAAGACGTGGGTGGCCGCCTCGGCGAGCACGTCGGACAGCTCGGTCTCCGAGGTGGTCACCGTCTCGAACGGCACCTCCGCGTCCGTGCCGATGGTCTGGTACACCTCGCCGTCGATCTCGGTGACGGTGGTGCGCAGGCTCTCGTGCCGGGCGAGTACGTCGCCGAGTGCGGCACGCAGGTCCCCGGCCGAGAGGGGTCCGCTCATCCGCACGGCGAAGGACATGTTGTAGACGGAGTTGGGCCCGGCGAGGCGGCTGAAGAACCACAGCCGGCGCTGGGCGGCGGACAGCGGTATCCGCTCCGGCCGGCCGGACGGGACGAGCGGACCGAGCGGGGCGGACGGAGCGGACGGACCGAGCGGGGCGGACGGAACGGGCCCGTCGCACAACGCGGATTCCCCTGGACGCGCGGTCCGGTCGTGCCAGGCGGCGGGCGTGTCCGGCAGGTGCTGGGCCAGGTCCGCGACGGCCGGGGCGTCGAAGAGCGTGCGGATGCTCAGCTCGCAACCGGTCCGGGCCCGCACCCGGTTGATGAGCCGGGTGGCGAGCAGCGAATGCCCGCCCAGGTCGAAGAAGCTGTCCTCCGCGCCGACTTCGGGGACGCCCAGCGTCTCGGCGAACAGTGCGCACAGGAGGCGTTCCCGCTCGGTGCGGGGCGGACGGCTCACCGGGTGCGCGGTCTCCGGCCTCGGCAGGGCGCGGCGGTCCAGCTTGCCGTTCCCGGTCAGCGGGATCTCCTCGACCGGGAGGACGAAGGCGGGCACCATGTGCGCGGGCAGCACCGAGCGGGCGTACTCGCGCAGCGCGGCCGGTGTCGCGGCGGCGGTGTTCTCGGCTGCCACGGCGTAGCAGAGCAGCCGGCCGCCGTCGCCGTTGGCATCGGCGTCGGGGAGCACCACGGCACGTGCCACGGCGGGGTGCTGTTCGAGGACGCGTTCGATCTCGCCGGGCTCGATCCGGTAGCCCCGGATCTTCACCTGCTGGTCCGTGCGCCCCAGGTATTCGAGGGTGCCGTCGGTGCGCTGCCGGGCGAGGTCTCCCGAGCGGTACATCCGGGCGCCGGGCGCGCCGAAGGGGTCGGCGACGAAGCGGCTCGCGGTGAGGCCCGGCCGTCCCAGGTATCCCCGCGTCACTCCGGGGCCCGCGACGTAGATCTCCCCTGGGCAGCCCGGCGGCACCGGCCGCAGCGCGTGGTCCAGCACGTGCAGGCGCAGGTCGGGCAGGGCGGTGCCGATGACGCCCGCGCTCTCCTCTGGGTCGTCCAGCTCGGCGTAGGTGGCGTGCACAGTGGTCTCGGTGATCCCGTACATGTTGACCAGCGCGGGGCGTCCGGGGCCGTACCAGGAGCGGATGCGCGAGACCTCCAGCGCCTCCCCGGCGAACACGACGACGCGCAGCGCGGGCAGTGCGGGCAGCGCGCCGGTGGCCGATTCAGCCTCGGCGCCCAGGAGTTGGTAGAAGGCCGAGGGAGTCTGGCTGAGCGCGGTGACCCGCTCCCGGGCCAGCAGTTCCAGGAGGGCGCGGGGGGATCTGGCGGTGTCCTCCGGTACGACCACCAGCCGGCCTCCGCGCCCCAGCGCCGTCCACAGCTCCCACACCGAGACGTCGAAGGCGTAGGAGTGGAAGAGCGTGTGGACGTCGTCTTCGCCGAACCCGAAGCGGGCGTCGGTGGCCGCGAGCAGCCGGGCGACGTTGTGGTGCGAGACGACGACGCCCTTGGGGGTCCCGGTGGAGCCCGAGGTGTAGATCACGTAGGCGATGCCGCGGGGGTCCACGGGCAGGCCGAGGTCGTCCGAGCGGTGGTGGGCGGCCGGGTCGCTGCCGTCGAGCACGATGTGCGGGTGCGGCACCGCGAGCGGCTTCTCCGTCACGACGAGCACCGGGGCGGCGGCCTCCAGTACCTGCCGTACGCGCTCCCCGGGGTGGGCCGGGTCCAGAGGCAGGTAGCCGGCTCCTGCCTTCAAGGTGGCCAGCACCGCGACCACGAGGTCCGTGGAGCGAGGCAGTACGAGTGCCACCAGCCGCTCGGGGCCGGCCCCGCGTTCGACGAGGAGCCGCGCCAGGCGGTTGGCCCGCGCGTTGAGTTCCCCGTACGTGACTGTGGTGTCCCCGCAGGTGAGGGCCGGCGCCGTGGGCCGGCGGCCCACCTGCGCTTCGAACAACCCGGGCAGCGAGGGGAGTTCGGGGCGAGCGGGCAGACCGGGCGGCGGGGCCGGTGCGCTCGGCACGGACGAGGGCGTGGCCGGGGCGGGCGAGTCCGTGGCCGGGGCGGGGTCCGGCTCGGTCTCCGTGGCGGCCGGGGCCGTCGGCTCGTCGGGGAGCAGCAGGCCGATCTGCCCCAGCGGCGCCTCGGGCCGGGCGGTGATCCGGTCGAGCAGCGCGCGGAGGCGGTCGAGCAGGCGGCGGGCCTCGTCCTCGCCGAACAGGTCGGTGCTGTGGTCCAGGCGGAGCCGCAGGCCGCCGCTGTCCGGTGCGGCGATCAGGGTCAGCGGGTAGTGCGTGCCGTCCCGCCCCTGGATGCCCCGGAGTTCGAGGCCGGGCACGTCGGCGAACACACCGCGCAGCGCGTCCTCGTCAACCGGGTAGTTCTCGAACACGACGACGGTGTCGAACAGTTCGGCGTGTCCGGAGAGGGACTGGAGCCGGGTCAGATCGGCGTGCTGGTGGTCCAGCATGGCCGCCTGCTGGGCGCGCAGGTCCGCGAGGGACTCGGCGACCGTCCGGTACGGGTCGAGGCGGGCCCGCACCGGAATGGTGTTGATCAGCAGGCCGACGATCCGCTCGGCCCCGGGCAGTTCGGCGGGACGTCCGGAGACGGTCGCCCCGAACACCACGTCGTCCCGCCCGGTCAGCGCCCCGAGCAGCACCGCCCACGCCAGCCGCAGCACGACACCGGCGGTCAGTCCGTGCTGCCGTGCGAGGGCGTCCACCCGTTCGCCGAGGTCCGCGTCCGGCCCGGTCGTCACGGTGCGGCGGGCCCCGGACGGGCCGCGCCGGCCGGGGCCGCCGACCAGCGTGGGGCCGTCCACGGAAGAGAGCAGCGCGCGCCAGGCGGCCTCGTCGGCACGGGAGTCGCGCGCCGACAGCCAGTCGAGGAAGTCGCGGTAGGGGGTCGGGGGCGGCAGGGCGCGGCCGGCGTAGAGCGAGAACAGCTCCTCGATCAGGACGGGCATGGACCAGCCGTCCAGCAGGAGGTGGTGGGTGGTCAGCACGAAGGTGTGGCGCTCGTCGGCCCGGCGCAGCAGGGCGGCGCGGACCAGCGGGGGGCTGGCGAGGTCGAACCGGCGCCTGCGGTCGGCTTCGAGAAAGCCTTCGAGGTCACCGTCGGACGGGGCGGGCTGCTCCCGCCACTCGACGGTGAAGTCCGGGGCGACCACCTGCACGGGGCGCCCCGAGGGGCCGTGCCGCACCCCGGCGGAGAGCTGGGGGTGGCGCTGCAGCAGGCGGTGCAGCGCGTCGCGCAGCGCGCCGGGGTCCAGGGGTCCGCCGAGGTCGAAGACGAACTGGACGAGGTAGGGATCGGCGCCGTCGTGGTCGTAGAGGGAGTGGAACAGCAGCCCTTGGGCGAGCGGTGGCAGGGGCAGGGCCCCGGCCGCCCGGGAGCGGGCCCGGCGGGCGAGCGCGGTCAGCACGTCGGACCAGCGCTGGGCGAGGGCGGCGGTCCGCTCCTCGGGGAGCAGTTCGCCGGGCCAGGACCAGTGGGCCACCAGCCGGGGGCCGTCGGGGTGGTCGGCGATCAGCGCGTCGAGTTCCACGGCGTGGCTCATGGGCAGCCGGCCGCCGGTGGGCGCGCCTGCCACGGTGGCGTCGGCCACGGCGGCCCACTCGCCGTCGCCGCCGACGTCGAAGCGGCCCAGGTAGTTGAACGCGAACTGCGGTGCGGGGAGGGCGGCCAGCGCCGGGCCGCTCTGCGGGTTGAGGTGGCGCAGCAGGCCGTGGTCCAGTCCGGCGCGCGGCGCGTCGCGCAGGCGCGCGCGCACATTGGCCACGGCGCCGTCCAGTGCGGTCGGGTCGGTGCGGGCCTCCCGCCAGGAGCAGCCCGGGTCGAGTTCCACCGGAAGCAGGGTGGTGAACCAGCCGACGGTGCGCGACAGGTCCAGGTTGTCGGCGAACTCCTCGCGGCCGTGGCCTTCGATATCGGCGTACAGCGTGTCGGGCCCGTCCCGCCAGTCGGCGGCGGCCAGCGCGAACGCGGTGAGCAGCAGTTCGTTCACCGAGCAGTCGAAGGCCGCGGTGGCGTCGGCCAGCAGCCGCGCGGTCAGTGTGCTGTCCAGGGTGCGGGTGTGCCGTCGCCGGGTGTGCTCGGTGTCCACGCCGGGGTCCAGGGCGCGGGCGGCGACGGGGGGATCCACGGGCGTGGCAGCCGCCAGGCGGGGAAAGGCGGCGAGCACGTCGGGGTGGTGCGCGTGCTGGACCAGCGCCCTGGCCCACTGCGGGAAGGAGGTCCCGGTGGGCTGGAGCCGTGGGGTGCGCCCGTGCCGGACGGCTTCCCAGGCGGCCCGCAGATCCTCCTGGAGGATGCGCCAGGAGACCCCGTCCACGCACAGGTGGTGTGCCGTCAGGGTCAGTTCGCCCGGCTGCCCGTGACCGGGGTCGTGCCGGCGCGCGTGCAGCACCGGTCCGCCTTCCGGGTCCAGGGGCGCGACCGGCCGGTTCAGCTCGACGGTGACATGGGGCAGTACTTCCAGGTGCCACAGGCTGTCCACCGTGGTCAGGGAGAGCCGCAGCATGTCGTGGTGGTCGACGAGCGCCTGCACCACCGCGCGCGCCTGATCCCCCGTCATATCTGCCGGGGTGCGTACGGTCAGGGACTGGACGAAGCCCCCGATGGGGCCGCCGCGCTCACGCAGCCAGTGCATGATCGGCGTCAACGGGACGGTGGGGTCGGCGGCTTCGCCCAGCGCGACCTGCCGGCCCGGCCGGGGCCCGGTTTCGACACCGCGGGCGAGGCCGGCGACGGTGGGCGTGCGGAAGACGTCCGCGGTGCTGAGTGCCAGTCCGGCCCGTTGCGCGGCACCGGCGAGCTGGATCGCCTTGATGCTGTCGCCGCCGAGCTGGAAGAAGTCCTGGTCGGCCGGGACGTCCGCGAGTCCGAGCACCTCGCCGAACAGTTCGGCCAGCCGCTGTTCGGCAAAGGTGCGGGGCACGCGGGCCGCCGCCGCGCCGCCGGGGTCCGGTCCGTGGGCAGGCGGCTCCTGGGCCTCCGGCCCTCCGGCGTCCGGGCTCCCGGCGTCCGCGCTGCTGATGTCGCTCCGGGTGTCCGGAGGGACGGGTCCTCGGCCCGCACCCCTCGCGCCCCTCGCGCCGGGAGCGGGCCGTGCCGTGCCCGGGACGGGAGTTGCCGTATCCGGCACAGGAGTTGCCGCGCCCGTCGCGGGGGTCGGCGCGGCCGACACGGGGGTGGGCGCGCCCGGCGCGGGGGCCGGCGCGTCCGGCGCGGGCAGAGCCGCGCGGTCCAGCTTGCCGTTGCGGGTCAGCGGCAGCCGGTCCACGGCCACCACGGCCGAGGGCACCATGTGCGGTGGCAGCCGGTCGGCCAGCTCGCCGAGCAGTGCGCTCGTGCCGCCCGAGGCGGCCACATAGGAGACGAGGCGCCGCACTCCGGGCCGGTCCTCGCGCAGGATGGTCGCGGCCTGCCGTACGCCGGGCCGGGCCAGCAACGCGGCGTCGACCTCTCCCGGTTCGATGCGGTAGCCGCGCAGTTTGACCTGGCGATCGGCGCGCCCCGCGAACTCCAGCCGTCCGTCCGGGTTCCAGCGGGCCAGGTCGCCCGTGCGGTAGACGCGGGCGCCGGGCGGCCCGGAGGGGTCGGCCACGAAGCGCTCCGCGGTTGCCGCCGCTTGGCCGAGGTAGCCGCGCGCGACCCCCGTGCCGCCCACGTACAGCTCCCCCACCACGCCCGGCGGCACCGGCCGCAGCGCGTCGTCGAGTACCAGTACCCGCTTGCCGTCCAGCGGGCCGCCGATGGGCACCGAAGCGGCGTCCCCGGGCAGTTGCGCCGCGGTGAAGCGGGTGGCGAACACGGTGGTCTCGGTGGGCCCGTACCCGTTGACGACGGTGAGTCCGGGCAGCGCGGCACCCGCGACGCGCACCGCCGCCGGGGACACCACATCGCCGCCGGTCCACACCTGGCGCAGCCCGGCCAGGCAGGCGGCGTCCTGTCCCGCGACCGCCTGGAAGAGCCCGGCGGTCAGCCACAGTCCGGTGATCCCGGTGGCGGCCGTGATCCGGGAGAGGACGGCCGGGTCCAGCGGTCCCGGCGGGGCGACGACGACCTCGCCGCCGGTCAGCAGCGGCACCCACAGCTCCAGGTTGAACGCGTCGAAGGCGTGCGGCGAGTGCAGCAGCACCCGGTCGGCACCGCCTTCGGACCACCACCGGTCGGCGGCGAGCCCGGCCAGATTGCCCTGGGTGATGACCACGCCCTTGGGCCGTCCCGTGGAGCCGGAGGTGAACATCACGCACGCCGCCGTGTCCGGCGTGACGCGCGGCTCCGGTGCCCCGCCGCCGTCGCCGCTTCCGTCCCCGCCCCCGCTTCCGTCCCGCTGGTCCCGTACGTCCAGTTGCCGCATGCCGCGCGCGCGTGCCGATTCGGTGACCGGGTCCCGCGCGGTGTGCCGGTCGGTGAGCAGCAGCCGGGCTCCCGCGTCGGACAGCACCCCCTCTTGCCGGGCGAGCGCGTCGTCCCGTTGCAGGGGGACGTAGGCCGCGCCGGTCTTCACCACCGCGAGCGCCGCGACCGCCAGGTCCACGGACCGTTCGAGCAGCAGCGCGACGATCCGTTCCGGGCCCGCGCCGGCCGTGGCGAGCGCGGCGGCCAGCGCCGAGCCGCGTGCGTCCAGTTCGCGGTAGGTCAGCCGCTCGCCGGTCGCCGCGCAGCGCACCGCGAACGCGTCCGGGGCACACCGCACTTGGGCACGGAAGCGGCCCAGGGCGGTATCGGCGAGCGGATCGGCATCCCAGCCGCGCGGCACTTCGGCGTCGGAGCCGGGCGGAGCCTCGACGGCGGAGGCGCGCGGGACTTCGACGGCCGCTCCCCGGGGCGCTGCGGCGGCCGGTCCGTCCGGCATACCGGCGGAGGTGCCGCCTGGCGTACCGGCGAGAGCGGCACCCGGAGTGCCACCCGCCGGGCCGCTGGGCGGACCGGCGGAGGCGGGGCGCGCGCCCGTGCCCAGTGCGGTGCTGTGCCGGCGCTCGTTCTCGGTGGTGGCCGCGATCCGTGCCAGCGGGGTGCCCGGGTCCGCCTCCGCCAGCTGCCACAGCATGTGGGCGAAGCGGTCGGCGACATCGTGCAGCAACTCGGCGTCGTGGGTGGCCGGGTTGGCGTCGAAGTCGATGCGCAGCGGGCCGTCGCCACGGTCGTAGGCGACGATCGAGAGGTCCTCCGACGGTGGGGCCTGGAGGTTGTGGACGGTGGCCGTCGCCGGGCCGAACCGCAGCGGCCGGTCGAAGCGCTGGATGTTGAGCACCGGGCCGAAGAACCTGCGGCCGTCGTCGGGGAAGCCCAGCTCGCGCCGCAGTCGCTCGCCTCGGTAGCGCTGGTGGTGGCGTACCGTCCGCAGTTCGCCGGCGACCCGGCCGAGCAGCACGCCGACGGTGTCCGCCGGGCCGGTGCGCAGGCGCAGGGGCAGGACGTTGGCCGACATCGCGGGGACGGCACGCGCCAGTTCGGGCGGGCGGCCCGCGACCGGCAGGCTCAGCACGAGGTCGCGGCTGCCCGTCATCGCGTGCAGATGTGCCGCGGTCGTCGCGGTGAGCAGCCGGGTCCAGCGGTGCCCGAGCCGCTGTGCGCCGGCCCGCAGCCTGGCGAACTCCCCGGCCGGCAACACCCTGGTCAGCCGCAGCGAACGCGCCGCGGCCGGGGCCGGTCGTGTGCCGAGGCTCAGGACCTCGGGGTGCCCGGCCAGCCGCTCCAGCCACCAGTCGCGGTCCCCCTCGCGCGCGGCGCTGTCCCGGTAGGCGGCTTCCGCCTCGACGAGGGTGCGGAGCCCGCTCCAGCCGCTTTCCGGGACGGCCCGGCCGTCGTACAGACAGCTGTAGATCTCGGCGACTCGTTCGGCGAACAGGGCCATGCCCGCACCGTCGAGGGCGATGTGGTGCACCCGGTGGAAGACCAGCGAGCGGTCGTCGGCGACGCGCAGCACGGCCCCCCGGAACAGCGGCCCGGCATCGCTGTCCCCGGCGGCGGCCAGGTCGGCCCGCATCCACTCCAGTGCGGCGGCCTCCGGATCGGGCATGCCACGGAGGTCGGCCACCTCGACGGTGTGCGCCGGGTCGCGGCGGAGGCGCTGCACCGGCATAGGGCCTGTGGATCCGCCGACCGCGCCGGGCGTCGCCTCGGTGATGCGGACGTTGACCGCCTCGCAGTCGGCCGCGGCCCGGGTGACCGCGGCGGCCAGGAGCCCGGCGTCGGCGCCGCCGGCCAGGTCGAGGTACTCCGCCCACTGGTAGGCGCCGGGTGCGCCGAGTCCGGCACGCTCCGCGAGCCAGATCCCGAGTTGAGCGTCGGAGAGTTGGATTTCAGGGCCGTTGTCGGGCATGGAGCGAGCATCCCCATCGGTCGTGTCGGCTGGCGCCGGTGACTGCCGTCGGAAGTGGCCGTGTGGGTCGGGTGGAACGGGAAGCGGGACCGGCTCATCGAAACACAACAGGCAATGGAACAGTAAAGCGTTGGCAATATGATCCATCTCACGATTACCGGCCGAGACCTCAACTCGGCGCCGCGGAAAGCGGATCGCTCCACGGGGACGAAACGTCCGACCGGGCGGTCCGGGCGCATCGGCCGCCGGAGCATCTGGCCGGAACGAAACCATCAAATGGCTGGTCCAGGCCGTTCGGTAGAGGACGCACGCTCAATCGGACGGACCCGGGACCCGGTCGCACCCGCGCTTCCGAGGTGAACATCCCCTGAACTCGGCACCATTCCCCGAAGAGGCGTTTCCCCGCCCGTCAACGGGAGAGAAAGAGGGGGCAAACCGTAAAGCAGCGACCGCCCACGGGGTTTGCGGCAGCCGTCCCGCCAACGGGCCGTTCCCGGCGGGAGAGAGCACACCGAGAAGGAGTGACCGGATGAGCAGCAATCCCTTCGAGGACCCGGAGGGCACCTACCTGGTCCTGGTCAACGACGAGGGGCAGCACTCCCTGTGGCCCTCGTTCGCCGACGCTCCGGCAGGCTGGCAGACCGTCCTCGGGGAGACCAGCCGCGACGCGGCGCTCGCGTACATCGAGACCCACTGGACCGACATGCGCCCGCGCGGCCTCGCCCGGGCCATGGACAGCGGCGCCTCGGAGGCCGCGACTGTTGAGGGGGCACGGCACGGTTCGCTGTAACGCCCGTGGGGGGGCGTCAGTTCTGCTGCCCGCCCGCCGGGCAGCAGCCGCGCTGCCGCCTGCCGCCCAAGAAGCCGTTGCTCTGTCGATCACGGTGATCACTGGTTCGAGTGCAGTGACTCGGTTGGGTGATCTCCAGTCGAAGCAGGCATGAAAGCAGGGCCTCCTGCCCAGCTCGGGATTGCTGAAGTCCTTCGAGCGTCAGGAGGCCCTGTGCCACAGTCTTGCGTTCCGTCGTCCTCGTCCAACTCGGTTGCCCGGTCGCGTGATTGCCTCGTGCCCCTGTACGGCAATATGGGGGATCGTTCGGACAGACGGCTCGGTATCCGTCGGACATGACGGACGCCGAGTGGGCCCAAGTCCGCGATGCCCCTCCGGTCCCGGCCTGGCTGGGGGCCGGGGCGGACAGCCCGAGGTGTACTGCCACCCCCGGATGATCGACGCCGCGGCCGGCCCGTCCGCGAGGCTGAACCTGCCGGACTCCGTCCGCACGAGACCTCCCCGCTCCGCCAGGCGACCGGCCCGCGAACGCACCACCCCCTCGATCTTCGACGGCCTCAGCTCGATCCCCAGCGCCTCCGCGATCTCCCGGCAGATCATCGGTTCCCGGCCCGCCCGCTTCGCCTCGGCCGGCACCGCGACGCTCCGCTGACGCTCCACCGCCGGCGCGCGCACTTCGGCCCCCGGCCGCCACCGCGGCACGACCGGACCCGGCCGGGCCGGCGCCACGGCCTGCGTCGCCGTCTCCGCGTTCACGACCGGTCCGTCCACCGGCGGCTCGGCGAGGCCGATGCGACCGGAGCATCCCTCAGGCCATCGCGGTCGCGAGGCCCGGCGGCCGGGCAGGCCCGGCGAGCGAACCGGGGGACGAGGTGGCGGGTGGCACGGCCGCCTCACGCCGCACCGTCACACCGCACGGCTCACGGCTCACGGCCACGGTTCACGGCCCACGCCCCCGGCCACGGCTCACTGCCCACGGCCACGGCTCACGCGGAGCGGTCCGGTGCCCCGACCGCCCGTCGCGTCGCACCGCGTGAGGCTTCCGCCGGGCCGGTCTCCTCGGGACCGCCGCCGGGTGCCGCGTCCACCGGACCGCCCCGCGCCCCCGGCCGCCCCGCCGCGCCCCGGTGATCGCGCCGCAGGACCAGCGCCGCGATCGTGACCCCGGCGGCCACACATCCGGCGGCGGCGAGCATCGTCGCCGACTGCGCGTCGGTGAAGGCGCGCCGCGCGGCCTCCGCTGTCGCCCGGCCGGTGCCGGGGTGTGCGTCGGCCCGCTCCAGCGTCGCGGCGAGCGAACCACGGGCCCGCGCCGGTATGCCGGCGGGCGCCCGGGCCCGGTACACGGCGGCCAGCAGGCTGCCGAGAGCCGCCACGCCGAAGGCGACGCCGAACTGCTGGTGGGTGTCGTTGAGCGCCGAGCCCAGGCCCGCCCGGTCCTTGGGGACGGCTCCCAGAACGGTGCTGGCGACCGCCGGGCCCGCGAAGCCGTTGCCCCCGCCGACGAGGAACAGCCCCACCGCGACGAGCGCGAACCCGCTGCGCGGGGTGAGCGCCGCCAGGAACAAGAACCCCGCCGCCGTGCCCGTGAACCCGGCGACGACGGAGAGCCGGTGCCCGATCCGGGCAGGAGCCCGGCCTCCGGCCAGCGAGCCCAGTACGATCCCCGCCGCCATCGGCACCGAGGCCACACCGGCCTCAAAGGGGTCGAGGCCGCGCACGAGTTGGAGGTACTGGGCCAGGATGAACAGGGTGCTTCCGGTGCCCAGCGAGATGATCGTCACCGCCGCACTGCCCCCGGCGAACTGGCGGTCTCGATACAGGGACAGATCGACCATGGGCGTGGCCGAGCGCCGCTGGCGGCGCAGGAAGCCGCCTACGGCGAGCAGTGCGACCAGGGCGCTCACCAGGACGGGGAGGCGGGCGAAGCCGCCCTCTCCGGCGAGGATGACCGCGGTGGTGAGCGCCACCATGCCCACGGTGATCAACGACGCGCCCGCCGGATCCACCCGCCGGGCCCGGCCGTCGCGGGATTCCGGGACCAGCCGGAGGATCGCCACCACCGCGCAGCAGACCACCGGCACATTGATCAGGAACGCTCCGACCCAGCTCCACACCGCCACCAAAGCGCCCCCCAGCACGGGTCCCAGCGCCATCGCGACCGAGGCGACCGCGCCCCACACGGCGAACGCTCTGGGCCGTTCGCGGGCGGGGAAGACGTGCACCAGCAGGGCCAGCGTGGCGGGCATCACCAGTGCGGCGCCCACTCCCATCAGCGCCCGCATCGCCACGAGCCACCACACCGACCAGGCCAGTGCGGCGGCGGCGGAGGCCACGCCGAGCACCACCAGCCCGGTGACCATGGCCCGTCTGCGTCCCCACCGGTCGGACAGGGCCCCGGCGGTGATCAGCAGGCCGGAGAAGACGACCGCGTACGCGTCGAGCACCGCCTGGAGTCCGGCCGTCGAGGCGTCGAAGGCCGCCGCGATCGAGGGCAGGGCCACGTTGAGGACCGTGTTGTCCACGACGATCACCAGGAGAGCGGCGCACACGGCCACGAGAATGGCCCGACGCCGGGGATGCCCCTCGTCGTTGTCGTCGTTGTCGCCACTGTTGCCGTTGCCGCCCGCGTCACCGGACGCGCCGTCGGCTCCGACTCCGTGGTGGCCGGTCGTAGTGTCCGTGCCGTCCGCGCCGCCGTTCTCCGGCGCACATGCCCCGGACGCGGTGTTCGTGCCCCCGTTCCCGGACGCGCCGTTCGGCTCGCCGGTACCGGACGCACCGCTCACGTCGTCGTCCCCCGGCGCGCCCCGGTGTCCCTCGATGTCCTGCACCGCGCCTCCCCTCCGTCCCGTCCTACGGTGACGGACTCGCCCTACGGTGACGGACTCCCGGTCCTCGCGCACCACACCCGGCGGCGCCCACCCGGCACGCACGCGGGCGCCCACCCGGTGCCCGCGTGGGCACCGGCATTCGCACCGGCATCGGTGCCGGTGGGCGCCGGGGGCCGGGGTCCGAATAGAATCGCCTTTCATGCCGAACCCTGACGCACTGCTCGTCGACCTCGCCACTGTGGTGGAGTCCGAGCAAAGCAATCAGATGTCTCTCACCGTGGTCACCGGCGGCGCCGTCATCACCGGCCGGCTGGCACCGGAAGCCGTGTGGCGGCAGCGGGTGTCGGAGGTCCTGACGGACTCCGAGCGCCTGGGACCGTTCTCCGGTGTCTTCGCCCTCGACCCGGGGCAGGACCGCCCCGGCCACGGCCGGGCCCCCACCCACCTCCACTTCCATATCGCCCGCATCCTGCAAGGCAGCATCGGAATCCCGGAGACGGGCGGGATGTACCGCGTCGCCATCGAGGACGTCAGCGCCTGGACCGTGGGCGACTTCAGCTACTCCGACCACTGAACCGTTCCGGTCGCGGCCGGTGGATCCGGCCGCGACCGGCCTTTCGCCGCGGCCGTCCTCCGGACGGGCGCGGCACTTCAGGCACGACCGGGCTGTCCCGCACGGTCCGCCGAGAAGGGGCCGCCGGGAGCGAAGGCCCGTTCGGCGAAGCGTTCCCCGATGCGGCGGTGGCCCGCCGCGTCCGGGTGGAGCTGGTCGGGCAGCGGCAGTTCGGCGAAGTCGTCCTCGCCGTAGAGTTCGCGGCCGTCGAGGTAGCGCATGTGCGGATCCTCGTCCGCCCGCTGGGCGACGATGCGGGCCAACTCGTCACGGATGACCCCGAGAGTGAGCTTCCCGCTCGCGCGCTCCGCCGGGTCCCCCGCGGCGGTGAACCGCATCAGGCCCTCGCTGATGCGGCTGAAGTCCGGGGCACAGGGCCCGGGGGTGTCCTCGTGGATGGGGCACCAGATCGGGGAGACGACCAGCAGCGGCGTGGTGGGGTGCCCCTCGCGGATGGTGTCGAGGAAGCCGTGCACCGCGGGCCCGAAGGCGCGCAGGCGCATCAGGTCGGCGTTCACGATGTTGATGCCGATCTTGACGCTGATCAGGTCGGCGGGGGTGTCCCGCAGCGCGCGGGCGGTGAACGGGTCGAGCAGCGCGCTGCCCGCCAGCCCCAGGTTGATCAGTTCCACCCCGCCGAGGGAGGCGGCCAGCGCGGGCCAGGTGGTGGTGGGACCGGCGGCGTCGGAGCCGTGGCTGATCGAACTGCCGTGGTGCAGCCACACCTTGCGGCCCGGATCGGGCGCGGGCTCGACGGGCGCGTCGGTGCGCAGCGCGATGAGTTCGGTGGTCTCGTTGTGCGGCAGCCAGATCTCGACGTCCTTGACGCGCTCGGGCAGGCCGGTGAAGGCGAGGGTGCCCGCCGCTCCGGGCTGGACCTGGGCGGTACCGGCACTCATGTCGATGGTCAGGGTGTTGCCGCCCTTCACGCTCGCCCGGCCGGCCGGATTGCCGTCGACGAGCAGTTCGTACACCCCGTCGGGGCGGGGCGGGACGTTCACGTAGGACCGCTTGGTGGGCAGCGTGTCCAGTTCGACGGCGGTGGCCCGGGTACGGAAGGCCAGCCGGACGCCCGAGGGCTGGGACTCGGCCATGGCCAGCTGCGGGTCGGCCGACTGGGCGCGGGCCCGCGCGGGCAGCCGATGCGGCAGTATGCCGTGCGCGGTGCGCTCCAGTTCGAGGGCGCCGCGCAGGAGTTCCTCGGTGAGGGGGGTGGTGATCCAGTCGCGTTCAGTGGTCATGACTCGTCCGTCTCATAGGTTTCGGGCTGCCCGTTCGCCGCGGCGTGTGCTCGCTTTCGGGCTGGGCGCTGTCGCGGTCGTTCGCCGTCGCGGACGGTTCCGGGCGTCGGTGGCGCCGTTCCGGGCGTCGGTGCGGACGGTTCCGGGCGTCGGTGCGGACGGTTCCGGGCGTCGGTCAGACCGCGGGCCAGTTGCGCAGCAGGGCATCGAGCGCGTCCAGCGTCCGCTCCCAGGTCACCTGGGTGTCCGGGGTGCTGTGACTGAATCCGCCGCCCATCTCCAGGCTGACGTAGCCGTGGAAGAAGCTGCCCAGCAGCCGGACCGCGTGTGTCTGGTCCGGCTCCGCCAGGTCGTAGCCGCGCAGGATCGCCCGCGTCATCTGCGCGTGCCGGACGCCCGCGCCGGCGGCGGCCGTCTCCGGGTCGAGCCGCAGCTGGGCGGCGGCGTAGCGGCCGGGGTGTTCACGAGCGTAGTCGCGGTAGACGTTCGCGAACGCGGCCAGAGCGTCCTTCCCGGCCCGCCCGGCCAGCGCGGCGGCGCACCGGTCCGCGAGTTCCTCCAGCGCGAGCAGGGCGATCCTGGTCTTGAGGTCCTGGGAGTTCTTCACATGCGAATACAGGCTCGCGACCTTGACATCGAACCGCCTGGCCAACGCCGAGACGGTCACCTCGTCGAAGCCGACCTCGTCGGCGAGTTCCGCTCCCGCCCGGGCCAGACGTTCCGTGGTCAGCCCTACTCGTGCCATAGCTTCCCTCCCGTTCAGCGGAGCCCATCATGCATTTGCCTAATACCTTTAGGCAAATGAGCATGTGGTGAGCCGATCACCGAAGGGCTATGAGCGTTGAGCGCGGGCGGCCCCGAGAGCCGCCTCGCCCCGGACTACGACAGCGTGTCGGACACCACGGACGCCGCCTTGGCGATCAGCTTGTCGTCGGCCTCGGCACCCTTCTGCGAGCGGTAGGACATGATCGCGACGACGACGGGCGCCGCGTGCGGGCGCCAGATCACGGCGATGTCGTCGCGGGCGCCGTGATAGCTGCCCGTTCCGGTCTTGTCACCGACCGTCCAGTTCTTGGGGACACCGGCCCTGATCAGGGCATCGCCCGTCGAGTTGGTCCGCAGCCACTTCGCGAGCTGCTTGCGTTCGCCCTCGCCCAGGGCGTCGCCGAGGACGAACGCGCGCAGGTCCTCGGCGAAGGCGCGCGGCGTCGTCGTATCCCGCGTCTCGCCCGGGGTCCACCGGCTCAGCTCCGGCTCGTGGCGCTCCATCCTGGTGACGTGGTCGCCCAGCTTCTCCAGCACGGTGTCCAGGCCCTTGGGCCCGCCCAGGTGGTCGAAGAGCAGGTTGGCCGCGGTGTTGTCGCTGTAGCGGACGGCGGCGTCGCACAGTCCGCCGAGGCTCATGCCGGTCTTGACGTGCTTCTCGGTCACCGGGGAGTTGGGGATCAGGTCGTCCCGGGAATACGTGACCCTCCGGTCCATACCGGCGAGTGAGTACTTCCGCAAGATCGCTCCTGCGGCCAGCGCCTTGAATGTGGAGTTGTAGGAAAACCGCCGGTCTCCCCGGTAGGCGACCTCGCGCCCGGTCCCGGTGTCGAGGGCGTAGACGCCCAGCCGCGCGTCGAACTTCCGCTCCAGCTTCTTGAACTCGACGGCCGACGCCTTCCGTTCCGCGGACGTGCCGGACGACGGCGAGGCGGCGGCGGACGACGGCGAGGCGGCGGCGGACGACGACGGGGAGGCCGTGGAGCCGTCGTCTCCGCATGCCGTCGTCGACGCGACAAGGGTCAGCGTGGCGAGCGTACCGAGCGCGGTACGGCGGGCGCGGGTGAGCTGCGTGGTCCGCATGGTCCGAAACCTCCGGATCGCCCCCGGCGCACGAACGCGCGGGCGTACAGGCGCACGGGAGGGGTGTCGCGCGCCCCTGCCCGGGGCGCGGCGATGGATGTGCCGCCAGCCTCACCTGGGGCCCGCTATGCGGTCCAATACGCTCGCGCGCCGTTTCATGCCGATCCCGCATAGGGTGCTGGGGTGGATCTGGTGGGAGCGTGCAGGGCGTTCGTCAGCGTGAGCGAGCGCGGCAGTTTCACGGTGGGGGCGGCTGCGGCGCGGATGTCGCAGCCGGTGGCCAGCCGTCGCGTCGCGGCGCTGGAGGAGCGCTTCGGTGAGCCGCTGTTCGAACGCACCGCACGGCGGGCCGTTCTCACCCCCTTCGGCCGCGACATGCTGCCGGCCGCCCGGCAACTCGTGCAGACCGCCGATGTGCTGCTGCACGAGGCGGAGGCCGCCGGACGCAAGCCGTGGCGGCTGGCGGTTCCCGGTATCTGCTCCACGGCGGCCCTCGCCCGCCTCGTCGCCGAGGCACGCGGGAGCGGCGTAACGCTCGACCTCCGCGTCGCACCCCCGGCCCGGCGCACGGAGCTGCTCCGCGCACAGCAGGCCCGCGCCGCGCTGCTCGCCGTGCCGCCGGACGAGGCCCGCTGGACTGTGCCGCTCGGGGTGGCCGGGGTGCGGGGGCCCGGTTCGCGGGGGGCCGCCGTGCAGCGCGTCCACCTGGAG
This sequence comes from Streptomyces axinellae, assembly GCF_039532135.1. NCBI lineage: Bacteria > Bacillati > Actinomycetota > Actinomycetes > Kitasatosporales > Streptomycetaceae > Streptomyces > Streptomyces axinellae. Next base: position 408,233 of record NZ_BAAARJ010000004.1, on the reverse strand, counting down.
ACGCTGCGGCTCGGCCGGGCGGACCCGGGCCCGGCCCGCCGGCTGTGGATCCAGCCGGAGGACGACGTTCCACACATCCGCGACCCGCTGACGCGCCTGCGCGACGCGGTCGGACTGCGACCCGCCCAACTCGTCACCGCCAGCGACCTGACCTCGGCTGCGGCCGAAGTGCTGTGTACCCGCGACCTGTTGCTGTGCTCCCCCGCGCAGGCCCAGGAGTTGTCGCTGGAGTGGCGGCCCCTCGGCGAGATCGCCCTCAGCCGGGGCTACGCGCTGGCCGTCGCGGCGGACGGCAACCCCGGGCACATCGAAGCGCGCCTGGGCGACGCCCTCACCCGCTGCCTGGGCGCAGTCCCCCGGCGGGGCCCCGGAGCGGGGACGGCGACGAACGGGACCGACGACGGTGCGAACCCCGGGGCGGCGGACGAAGCGGACGACGACGGAGCCCAGCTCGGAACGGACGACGCGACCGGGGCCAGAGCGCAGCTCGGGGCGGGCGGCCAGGCGCACACCGGAGCGCCGGCGTGAACACCGAGGCACTGCTGCACGACCTGCGCGAACAGCTGCGCGACGGCGGCCTGCACGGCTGCCTGCTCGTACGGGACCTCCACACCGGCGACGAGCTGGGCATCGACGCGGACACCCAACTGCCCGCCGCCTCCCTGGTCAAGGTCCCGCTCGCGCTGGCGACCGTGGAGCGGGTGCGGCGCGGCGAGCTGGACGGGGCGATGCCGCTCGACGTGGCGCCGGGACGGATCAGCACGCCCGGCCCGACCGGGCTGACCCGGTTCCGGCACCCCGCGCGGATCGCGCTCGACGACCTGCTCTACCTGAGCACCTGTGTGAGTGATGGAACGGCGGCCGACGCGCTGTTCGAGCTGACCCCGCCTGCTCAGGTCGCCGCGATCCTCCAGGAATTCGGGCTCCGGGGGCTCACCGTCCGGCACGGCATGCGGGAGCTGACCGAGACGCCGGTGGAGCGGTTCGACGCGGCGCAGGCCCATCTCGCGCACGCCCTGGCCATCGAGTCCGGCACCAGCGGGCGCGGCCACCGGGTCCCGCAGCTCGATACGACCCGCGCCAACACCGGCAGCGCACGCGCCTACGCCGAGTTGCTCCAGGCACTGTGGACGCCCTCGGCCATTCCCCCCGAAGTGGCCGCGCGGATACGGGAACTCATGGCGAACAACCTGCTGCGGCACCGGCTCACCCCGGACTTCAGCTCCGACGCCAGCAGGTGGTCCTCCAAGACCGGCACGCTCCTCAACCTGCGGCACGAGGTCGGCGTCGTCGAGCACTCGGACGGCCAGAGTTTCGCCGTCGCCGTCCTCACGGAGTCGCTCGTTCCGGCCGGGATCCAGCCCGGCGCGGAAGCCCTCATGGCACAGGTCGCCCGCGCTCTGCGTGATCACCTCCGCCAGCTCTGACTACTGAGGGGGCCCCGGGGCCCCGGGGAAGCCGGGGGCGACGGGCCGACGGCGACCACGGGGACGCGGGGGACGACGCAATCGCCGAATGGGCGCGCGGAAACTCCTTCGCACCGGCAGGGCCCCGCTCCCTACTATCCGGCCATGGACCCGATCCACCCGCTCCCCCACCGGGCCGGGCAGCACGCGCCGCCCCCGCCGCCGGGCCTGGCCGAGCGCGCTGAGCTGCTGCTGGGCGGGCCGCTGGGACGGCAGCTGCTGGGTGCGTTCGTCGATCCGCTCCTGGAAGACGCGCTGTTCGCGTCCCTGGGGCTGGGCGAGATTCCGGGAACCGCGCTGTGGTCCGTCGATACGACGTCGGTCCCGGCGCGGGTCACCCGCGCCCAGCGGCGCAAGCGGCGCGCGTGGCACCAAGTACCGGCCGCCGAGGTGCGGGAGGCCGTGCGGGCCGCGGTCCGGGAGGGCGGGTGGCACCGGATCGGCGAACTGACCGAGCCCGAAGCCCTGGCCGAACTGGGCTCCGAGTCGCTCTCGTTCGGGTTTACGGGCAGCTGCGAGGCGCTGTGGGGCCTCAGCGCGGTCGCGGCGGAGGAACTGCGTCCGGTCGCGACGGCGCTGGCCGGGTCGCGGGCGGCTTTCCGCTGGTGGGACCCGGTCCACCGCGCGGACCAGCGTCAGCTCGTATGGCCGGGAACGACATCGCGACCGGAGCCGGGACCGGGGCTGGCCGGCATCGAGGACGCCGTACGGCGGGACATGGCGCGGGAGCGGGCCGAGAACGCGCGCGGCCTCAAGGACCGCCCCCGCAAGGGCGAACGCGACCTCGGGGCGATCTGGTGGTCGGCGCCCGACTTCGCGCAGAACACCTGGACCACCGGCGCGCGCGAGGATCTTCCGGCCCTCGAACTGGGGCACTTCATCGACACCTTCGTGCCGTTCGACGAGAGCACCGCGACGGTGGGCAGCCTCGCGATCGGCGCGCGGGCGCGGGTGGCCGAGATCCGGGGCCCCCAGGACTGGCAGAACCTCGTCGCCCGCTTCCCCCGCGACGTGACCGGCACCCACGACGGCGAGTGGCGGACCTGGGCGGACGCGGACGGGCCCTGGTACCTGCCCGACTGGGAGGCCGTGGCGGCGCACTACGACGGTGTACACGTCACCATCGGCGGCTTCCTCGCCGCGTGCGGCCTGTCCCGCCCCGTGCTGGACGGCTATACGGTGCTCGCCGGCTGGGTCCCGGACGCCACGCTCTGGCTCCGCGACGTGACCACTGCCGTCAGAAGGCTCGGCCAGTGGCACGGCGACCTTGGGGACGCCTGCGACTGGGACGACATCCGCGACGGCTGGCACCCGGACCGCTGAACCAGGACGAGGGCACCGTGAAGGGCGGCGTGCGCCGCGTTCCGCCGCCCGGTCCGATGTGCCCCGGGCGGCGGTCGCGGGGTGTCAGCGGCCGAGGGCGCGCTGCAACTGCCGCTTGTTCATCTGGGAACGGCCCTCGATGCCCCGCTGGCGCGCCTCGTTGTAGAGCTGGTCGCGGGTGGGGCCGCCCTGTGAGCCGGTGTGCGAGTGCTGGCCGCCGCGCTTGGGGGCCGGCTTGTCGCGGACCGAGGTGCGGCTCGCGCGCTTGGCCTCGCCGGACTGGGCCCGCTCCTTGTTCACCGTACGGGCCGCCATTTCCTTGGCCCGACTGGTGGATGCGCCCTGCCGTTGTGCGCCCTTCTTGATGTGCTCGTACTGCCGCTCACGCTTGGAGTTCGACCCTGAAGGCATGATTCCTCCGTACTTCTGGCGTCCGTTTTGACACTCTCGCCCATGTTCGGCTCTTGCAGTCCGGACGGCGACCGCAGGAGTCTTCGCCGCCCGTGTGCCACACGGCGCAGGCGTTACACATGGCGGCTTACGGGACGCCGCCGGGACGCGATACCGGGCGGAGCCGGGGTAACCGGCTGAACGGGTGACGGCGCGCCCCCTCGTCCACCCGGCCCCGGCCCGCCGCCCACTCGGTCGCTCGGTCGCTCAGTCGCTCAGTCGCTCAGCGCCAGGTGGAGCCCGAAGCCGACGATGACGGTGCCGGTCACACGGTCGAGGGCCTGCTTGGCGGAGGGTCTGCGCAGCAAGCCGCTCACGGCCCTCGCGCATCCGATCAGCAGCATCGACCAGACGAAGCCGATTCCTATATGGATGACGGTCAACAGCAGCCCCGTCCCGAAGTGCGGCGCCCCCACGGGGATGAACTGGGGCAGGACGGCGACATAGAAGACGCCGATCTTCGGGTTCAGAACGTTGGTGAGAGCCCCCTGCCGCCAGCCGCCGAGCACGGAGTCGGGGCCCGCGCTCAGCTCCGGGCCCCCGCTCGGCCCGGGGGATGTGGCGGACTCGCCCGCGCGCTTGCGGCGGAAGGTCTCGGCGAGCATCCGGGTGCCCATCCACACCAGGTAGGCCGCACCGGCCCAGCGCAGGATGTCGTAGGCGAGCTGTGAGGCCGTCAGCACGGCGGTGATCCCGGCGGAAGTGAGAGCGCCCCACAGCAGAAGCCCGGACTGTATACCGAACATCACGCCCTGAGCGCGGCGGCGCTGCCCTACCGCGGCCGTGCGCAGGATGAGCGCGGTATCCAGCCCGGGAGTGACGGTCAGCAGCCCCCCGACCAGCGCGAAGGACCACAAGGCGGTGCTCAGGTTCATGTTCACGAGCGTACGCGCGGCCTGTGACAGCGGCCCACCCTCGCGAAGTCCCTCCCGTTCACCGGGCCGTCAGCCGATGCGGCGCCTCTCGAATCAGTCGGTGCGGCGCATCTCGAACCAGGTCGTCTTGCCGCGCGGCAGCAGATCGACGCCCCACCTGTCGGAGAGGGTATCGACGAGGAAGAGGCCCCGGCCGCTGGTGTCCAGGTCGCCCACCGGCAGCAGACACGGCAGACCCCGCGAGGGGTCGCGTACCTCGACGCGGATCCAGCCGGTGCGCCGCAGCATGCGCAGGCCGATCGTGTGGGCGCCGGTGTGGCGCACCGCGTTGCCGACCAGTTCGGAGACGAGCAGCACGGCGTGCTCGGTGAGATGGGCGGGGAGGGCCCAGCGCAGCTGGAGGACGGAGCCGGTGAGCTGCCGGGCCAGTCGCGCGGATTCGGGAAGGTTCGGCAGCGGAACTTCCCGTACGGTCGGATCGCCGATCCGGTCCAGGAGCCTGCTCACCCGTTCGCTTTCCGCCAACGGCTCCCCTGGGTCTTCCGGCACCCGTTCGGTCACGCCCGCAACATCTCCCTGACCCGCCATGGCCACCATCATGGCGCCAGGTGAGAGACGCCGGGGCCGGTTCGGTGGGATCGGGAGCGGGGGAAGTCCGGGGGAAGCCGCCCCTCCGGGCGGCCACCGGGGCTGTCCGGAGCCCGCCCGGAACGGCGGGCGCGCCACCTGACCAGGCAGGACACCACGTACGCAAGTGATCACAACGCGCCACACCCGTACCCGAATCGAGGAAGGGACCGGCAGAAGCTCGGTCCCCCACAGGTGGGGCGCAGAGAGGGAGCGCGGCGCGCCACCCCCAGCCACCCCACCCGGTGCCACCCGAGCCCGTGCCACCCCGCCCCGTGAAGCGACTACCCGAACGGCACGTGGCCCGATGGGTCCGCTCGGCCGCTGGTGGCGGGGGCACCGGGCCCTGCGGTGGACCACGCCGGTCGCCGTTCGGCGATCAGCGGAACCTCGCCTTGCCGGGGCCCTCCTCCACGAAGCTGCGCATGCCCCTCTCGCGGTCCTCGGTCGCGAACAGGCCCGCGAACCAGTTCCGTTCGATCGCGAGGCCCGTTTCGATGTCCGTCTCCAGGCCGGAATCGACCGATTCTTTCGCGGCGCGCAGCGCGAGCGCGGGGCCGCGCGCGAGGCGGGCCGCCCACGCGTGCGCCTGCTCGTAGACCTCCGCGTCGGGGACGACCCGGTCCACCAGGCCGATGCTGTGGGCCTCGTCGGCCGCCACCTGGCGCCCGGTGAAGATCAGGTCCTTGGCCTTGGACGGGCCGACCAGCCGGGAGAGGCGCTGGGTGCCGCCGGCGCCGGGGATCAGGCCGAGCAGGATCTCGGGCTGGCCGAACTTGGCGCCCGCGCCGGCGATCCGGAAGTCGGCGCACAGGGCCAGTTCGCAACCGCCGCCCAGCGCGTAGCCGGTGACGGCGGCGACGACGGGTTTGGGGATGCGCGCGACGGCCGTGAACGCCTCCTGGAGGGCCCGGGAGCGCACGACCATCCCGGCGTGGTCCATCTCGCGCATCTCTTTGATGTCGGCCCCGGCGGCGAACACCTTCTCGCCGCCGTAGAGGACGACGGCCCGCACATCCTCGCGCAGCGCGGCCTCTCCGGCCAGTTCGCGCAGCAGGTCCTGGGTGGCGATGTCGAGGGCGTTCATCTTGGGACGGTCCAGCCGGAGGGTGGCCACGCCGTCCGCGATCTCCAGACGTGCGGTCCGCGGGCCCGGCTCGTGCGCGGCGGGGTCCGCGCCGCGTTCCGTATCAGCAGTCATGGAGGGAAGGTTAACGGCCGTTACGCGGCGCGGACCCGGTGCCGTTCCTCACAGCACCGGGCCCACGCCCGGACGGTCTCCTCCGCGCCCCCTCCCCCCCTCCCCGCGCCTTGGCCGGGGAGGGTTTCGCTGAAGGACCAGCGCTGAGGAACTGGCGCTGAGGGCGCGTCGCCGTGGGGCTGTCAGTGGAGGGCTATTGGGGTGCCTTCCACTTCGCCCAGTCCATGTTCCAGCCGTTGAGCCCGTTGTCGGGCTGAATGGTGGCGTCCTGGGAGTTCTTGACCTCGACCACGTCGCCGATCATCGAGTTGTCGAAGAACCAGGCGCCGGGCGTGCCGTTGGCGCCGCCGCCGCGTCTGTCGAACAGGCCCACACAGCCGTGGCTGGCGTTGACCTGGCCGAACTGGGACTGTGCCGTCCAGTAGTTGCCGTGGATGAAGGTGCCGGAGGTGCTCAGCCGCATGGCGTGGGGCACGTCCTTGATGTCGTACTCGCCGCCGAAACCGACCGTGTCGCCGTTCATCCGGGTCACCGGATGCTTCTCGCTGATGACCATCTTGCCGTTGTACGTGGGATTCGACGGACTGCCCGAGGTGATCGGCACCGTTTTGATCTTCTCGCCGTCACGGGTCACGGTCATCGTCTTCTTCTTCGCGTCGACGACGCTGACCTGCTGGCGCCCGATGGTGAACTTCACCGTCTTGCGCTGCTTCCCGTACACCCCGCCGGAGCCCTCGACACCGCTCAGGTTCAGGTCCACCGAGACCTTCGTGCCGGACTTCCAGTAGTCCTCGGGGCGGAAGTCCAGGCGCTGGGCGCCGAACCAGTGGCCCTCGACCTCCACCCCGGGGTCGGCGGTGACGGATATCGCCTTCTCGACCTCCTCGCGGTGCGCGATCGGCCGGTTGAAGTTGATGGACACGGGCATACCGGCGCCGACCTTGTCGCCGTCCTCCGGCGTGAAGTAGCCGACGAAGGTGTTCTTGGGGACGAAGGTGGTGAACGCCGCGTGCTTGGCCGACGTGCGCCCCTCCGAGTCCTTGGCGATCGCATCGACGCTGTACTTGGTGCCTGCCGCGAGGTGTGTGCGGGGCTTCCAGGCGGTGCCGCCGTCGGTGATCTCGCCCTTGACCGGGACGTCCTTGCTGTCCTTGACCTTCACTTCGGTGAGCTTGCCCTCGGCCGCCGAGACCCGCAGCGCGCCGGAGGTGGCCACCTCGTCGGCCCCGTCCTCCGGCGCGATCTTCACCACGGCTTTGGACGCCTCCTTGGCGGGGTCGCCGCCACCGCCCTTGCCGTTCGCGCGGGCGCCCGAACCCGCGCCTCCTCCCCCGCAGGTGGTCAGCACAAGCAGCAGCACGACCAGCAGGAGGACCAGCCCGGCGGCCGAGCCGCCGATGACCCGGGCGCGGCTGTCTCCCCCGACGGCATCCAGCTTCAGCTTGTTTCTGGCCATGGTCTTCAGGTCCAAGACGGCCTCATTCCTCGTGTCCCCATCACAAGGGCCGCGCCTGCGCGGCTCCCCCGAACGCATACCAGTCCCTGGAACCGACGTGAGTATGCCCTGTCAGACAACCACACCCCGGTGACAATCGACTTCCGCCGCACGTCACCTTTCGGTCGCGGTTTCGGGGAGGGAAAGGGGAGGTGAGGCGGCGCTTTGGACGCTTCGGACGCGCGGCGGCAGACCGTCAGGAACGGGCCGAACCCTGTGCACAGCGGCGGAAGTTCCTGAAGCGGAAGGCGCCGAGGGGTCAGGAGCCGCCCGCCTGGCCGGGTTTGTCCGCGAGACGGCTGCGGGTGACTGGTTGATCAGTCCAAAGCGGAACCGGACTGCCAGCGCTCCCACGCCATGTTCCAGCCACCGAGCCCGTTGTTGGCCGCGACGGTCCTGTCGTGCGAGCCGCGCACCGTGACCAGGTCACCGACCAGGGAGTGGCGGAAGAAGCGGCCCGCCGGGGAGCGGGGGCTGCCGCCGCGCTTGTCCGCCAGGCCGACGCAGCCGTGACTGGTGTTCTTCTTGCCGAAAACGTGCGAGTCGGCCCAGTAGTTGCCGTGCAGGAAGGTGCCGCTGCGGGTCAGGCGCATGGCGTGCGGCACATCGTCGATGTCGTATTCGCCGCCGAAGCCGACCGTTTCACCGTTCATCCGGGTCACCGGATACTTCTCGCTGATCACCATCCGACCGTTGTAGGTCGGGTTCTTGCGCGTCCCGGCCGTCACCGGGAACCGCTCGACGACGCGAGCGCCCCGGCGGACCGTCAGGGTGCGCCGCCCGACATCGACGACGCTGCGCTGGTCACGGCCCACCCGGAACCACACCGTCTTGCGCTGCACCCCGTAGGCGCCCTTGCCGCCGCGCACATCGCGCAGCCGCAGATCGAGAGTGACGCGGGTGCCGGGGCGCCAGAACTGACGCGGCCGGAAGTCGAGGCGGGAGCGCCCGAACCAGTGTGCGGCGACGGGTACTCGGGGCACGGCCGAGACCTGGATGGCGCGCTCGACGGCGGCGCGGTCCTCGATGGGCCGGTTGAAATCCAGGGAGACGATCATCGCCGTACCGACGGTCTGACGGTGCTCGGGCCGGAAGAAGCCGATGAAGCGGTGCGGCGGAACCTTGGTGGTGAAGGTGGTGTGGCGGGCCGTCCTGCGCCCCTCGCCGTCCACGGCCACCGCGTCCACGGTGTACTTGGCGGACAACTCCAGCCCGTGACCGGCCGTCAGGTCCGGGCGCCAGCCGCGCCTGTCGGCGGAGAACCTGCCCGGCACGGCGCGGGCGCTGCCGTCGCCCCTGCGCACCATCCGCACGCTGCGCAGCGTGCCCTCGGAGACGAAGACCTTCACGGTGCCGTGGGCGGGGACTCCGCGGGAGCCGTCGTCGGGTGAGACGCGGATGGTGTCCCCCGGCGGCTTGCTGTCGTCCGGAACGCCGCACCCGGCGGCCACGACGGCGTACATCACCGCCATGACGGACAGCGCGGCGCGGACGGCGAGGGCGCGCACGGCGAACGTGCGGGCGCCGGGCCCGGCGCGGCGCGGGGTGCGGAGGCGGGCATGGGAGCGGGCGGGGGCGTGGTCCGCGCCGTGGGCGCCGGCCCGGGCCGGCGCCGCGCCCCCGTCCTGGTCCCGCTCCGCCGCTGCCGTCCCCGTGACAGCGTCCCTGTCCGCTTCCATCGTGCTCCCGCTCTCCGTCCGGCCCGCTCCGCTGTCCCCCGGGGGAGCGACGGCGCTGTCCACGGCGGCGTGCGCTCCCCCAGATGAACGGCACAACGAACCGTGCGCGCAGGGGACACCTCGATCACACGTGTGAGCCGGGTTTCCCCGCCGGGAAGGATCCTGGGGAGGGCCGTCGCGCGGTACGGGCCGGGACGCCGCACGCCGCGCGGGCCGGCCGAGCCGCGAGCCGCTGGAGGCGGTCACGTGTCCTACCCATCCGAACCCGGGGCACCGGCCGAGGGAACGGCCGTACACCGCGCCCCCATCCGCTCCAACGGGCACCGCCCGCCGCAGCCGGGACAGGGGCCGCCCAGGGTCGCGGCGGCCGGGAGTGCGGCGGGCCCGCGGGCGCCCGCGCGGGTGCCGTACGCGCCCGCCGGGCGGGTGTGGCCCGGCAGCCCCCGCCCGCTCGGCAGCAGACCCCGCCTGGGTCCCGGCCGCGTCGCCGGGACCAACTTCGCGCTGTGGGCGGGCGGGGCCGAGGCCGTCGAGGTGTGCCTGTTCGACTACGACGGCGAAGGGCACGAGGAGGTGGAGACCCGCTACCGGCTGGCCGAGCAGACGCACGGGGTCTGGCACGGCTTCCTGCCCGGGATCGCCGCCGGGCAGCGCTACGGATACCGCGTGCACGGGCGATGGGACCCGTGGACGGGCGCCCGCTGGAACCCGGCCAAGCTGCTGCTGGATCCCTACGCCCGCGCGGTGGACGGCGAGTACGCGGGACCCCGCACCGGCCCGGACGGGGCATACGGTCCGCTGCCCGCCGAGGTGTACGGGCATGTACGGGACTGGCCGCAGCAGCACGTCGCCGACACGGTGCGCGACGAGCGGGACTCGGCACCGTACGTCCCCAAGGGCGTGGTGGTGGACGACGGGGATGAGGGGGACGGCCTGGACGACGGGGGCGGCCGGGACGACTGGGCCCGCCGGGAGGGCACCGGGGGTGGCCGCAGACCCGAGACGCCGTGGGCCGACTCCGTCATCTACGAACTGCACGTGCGCGGCTTCACCCTCAAGCACCCCGGCATTCCCGAGGCACTGCGCGGCACTTACGCGGGCCTGGCGCATCCGGCGGCGATCGAGCACCTCACGCGGCTGGGCGTGACCGCCGTCGAGCTGCTGCCCGTCCACCAGTTCGCGCACGAGGACCATCTGCTGCGGCGCGGACTGCGCAACTACTGGGGCTACAACACCATCGGATACTTCGCGCCGCACGCCGCCTACGCGGCATCCGGTACGCGCGGACAGCAGGTGGGCGAGTTCAAACGGATGGTGCGCGCTTTGCACGCGGTGGGCATCGAGGTCCTGCTGGACGTCGTCTACAACCACACCGCCGAGGGCGACGAGCGGGGGCCCACGCTGTCCTTGCGCGGGATCGACAACCGGGGCCACTACCGGCTGCCGCCCCACGACGCGCGCCGGTACACCGACTACACCGGGTGCGGCAACACCCTGCACGTCATGCAGCCCCAGGTGCTGCGGCTGATCACCGACTCGCTGCGCTACTGGGTGCGGGAGATGGGCGTGGACGGCTTCCGCTTCGACCTGGCGGCGGCACTGGCCCGCACGGCGCACGAGGTGGACATGCTCTCGCCGTTCCTGGCCGTCCTCGCGCAGGATCCGGTGCTGAGCCGGGTCAAACTGATCGCCGAGCCCTGGGACGTGGGCGCCGGCGGCTACCAGGTGGGGGCCTTCCCGCCACTGTGGTCCGAGTGGAACGACCGCTACCGCGACACCGTGCGCGACTTCTGGCGCGGGGCGCTGCCGGATGTGCGCGACCTCGGATACCGGCTCTCGGGCTCCAGCGACCTGTACGCCTGGGGCGGGCGCCGGCCCTACGCCTCGGTCAACTTCATCACGGCGCACGACGGGTTCACGCTGCGCGACCTGGTCAGCTACGAGCACAAGCGCAACGAGGCCAACGGCGAGGGCAACCGGGACGGCACCGGGGACAACCGCTCCTGGAACTGCGGCACGGAGGGGGAGAGCGCGGACGCGGACGTGCTGGCCCTGCGCGCGCGGCAGTCGCGCAACCTGCTGACCACGCTGCTGCTGTCCACCGGAGTGCCCATGCTGGTCGCGGGCGACGAGATGGGCCGCACCCAGGGCGGCAACAACAACGCCTACTGCCAGGACTCGCCCGTCAACTGGATCGACTGGTCGCTGCCGGAGGACCCGTACCGGCGCGGGCTGCTGGACCTCACCAGGCGGCTGCTGAGGCTGCGGCGCGAGCATCCGGTGCTGCGGCGCTCGGCGTTCTTCTCCGGCCACGCGCAAGGCGCCGAGGGCCTGCGCGATCTGGCCTGGTTCACCTCGCGTGGGCGGGAGATGACCGAGGCCGACTGGTACGCGCCCGGCGCCACCTTGGCGATGTACCTGTCCGGGCGCGGCATCCCCGAGCGCGGCCCCGCCGGGGAGCCGGTGCGCGACGACAGCTTCCTGTGCATCCTGCACGCGGGCCCCGGGGAGCTGTCCTTCCGGCTGCCCGATGCCGCGTGGGGTGCCGCCTACGAAGTCGTCGTGGACACGGCGGCGGAAGGTGACGCGACAGCCACCGGGGGCCGCGCCTCCGTTCCGGGGAGGCCGCTCCCCGCCACCGGCCTCATCCGGGACCCGGGCCCGGACCCGGCGGAGAACGCCCGGCATCCGGCGGGCGACGACAGCGCGCGGTATCCGGCGGGCCACGACGGCGCGGGGTATCCGGCGGACGGCGAAAGCCCCCACCATCCAGCGGGCAGCGAACTGGCCGTCCAGGGGCGCTCGGTGGTGGTCCTCCGCGTCCGCGAACCCCGCGAAGGGCCGCAGCCCACCGGAGGCTGACCCGAGGGAGCGGGGCGTCTCACATGGCGGAATTCCGGGCCCGGTTCCCGTACCCGGGCCACACTCCCAGGGCGTGACCCCTGCCCCCGCGCCTCCCGCGGCCTCCCTGCGCTCCCGGAACTTCGCCCTCTTCTTCGCCGCGCGGGCCGTCGCCAAGCTCGGCGATGCCATGCTGCCCCTCGCCTTGTCGGCCGGGCTGCTCCAGCGGGGGCACGGTCCCGGCGCGATCGGTGCCGTGCTCGCCTCGCTGACGGTCTGCCTGGCGGGCTTCGTCGTCTTCGGCGGGGTCTTCTGCGACCGGCTCGACACCCGGGCGCTGATGATCGGCGCCGACCTGGTGCGGGTGGTCACCCAGGCAGTGTTGGCCGGGCTGTTCCTCGGCGGGCACGTCGTGCTGTGGCAGGTGTGCGCGATCGGCGCGGTCAACGGCATAGCGGCGGGCCTTTTTCAGCCGGGTGTGGCCGGCACCATCCCCCGGGTGGCGGCCGATGTGCAGGGCGCCAACGGGCTGATCCGTACGGCCGAGTCGCTCGCCCTGCTGCTGGGGCCCGCGTTGGCCGGGCTGCTGGTGGCCGCGTTCTCGCCGGGCGGCGTCTTCGCGGCACACGCCGGGACGTACGCCCTCAGCGCGCTGTGTCTGGCCCTGCTGCGGCTGCCGCCGGACGCGTCCGGCCGGCGCGCGGCGCGCGGCGGCTACCGCGCCGATCTGGCCGAGGGCTGGCGGGAGTTCAGGGCGCGGCAGTGGATGTGGGCCGTCATCCTCGTCTGGATGGTCTACATGATCACCGTGGCGGGTCCGCAAGTGCCGCTGACCGCCGCCGAGATCATCCCCTCCCGGGGCGCGGGCGTGTACGGGCTGGTGAACTCGGCGCTCGGCGCGGGTACGGCGCTCGGGGGGCTGTGCGCGCTGCGCTACCGGCCCGTGCGGCAACTGCGGGCGGGCGCGGTCGCGCTGCTGGGCTGCTGCCTGTTTCCGGCCGCCGTGGGCGCGGGGCTGCCCACCGGGTCGATGATGGCGGGTGCCGCTGTCTCCGGCACCGGCCTCGGCTTCTGGGGCGTCATGTGGGCCACCAGCGTGCAGACCCAGGTGCCAGGGACGGTCCTCAACCGCATCCACGCCTACGAGGTGGCCGGTTCGCTGGCGATGATGCCGGTGGGGCAGGCGCTGGCGGGCCCGGCCGCGCAGCTGCTCGGGGGCCGTACGGTGCTGCTCGCCGGGGGCGCCATGGTGATCGTCGTGAGCTGCGCGCTGCTGGGCGTGCCCGCCATCCGCGACCTGCGCGCCGTATCGGCGCCGCCGCGTGCGGGCGGCGGCACGAAGGCGCGGCACGAACCCGCCCGGAGGGGCACGAGTGGCGGGAAAAGCACATGAGGGTTGTCAGTCCCTGACCGTACTCTCGCGCTGATGACTCCCAACAGCGCCGAGCCGGCGACCCCCGACACCCCCGTGAAGGGCGAATCCTCCGCCGTGCGTTCGCTTCTGCGGCTGTGGCCCTATGTCCGCCCGGTGCGGGCGCGGCTGTCCACGGCCGCCTTCGTCGCGGTGCTCGCTTCCTGCATCGGCCTGGTCATCCCGCTGATCCTCAAGTGGATCGTGGACGGCCCGGTCGCGCACCGGGACACCGGCGGGGTCTGGCTGGGCGGCGCGCTGCTGCTGGGTGTCGGCCTGGCCGAGGCCGCGCTGTTCGGGCTGCGGCGCTGGCTGGTGGCGCGTCCGCTCGCGGGCGTGGAGGCGTCGATGCGCGGCGCGCTCTACGAGCGGCTGCAACGGCTCCCCGTCTCCTTCCACGACCGCTGGGCCAGCGGCCAGTTGCTCTCGCGCGCGACGACCGACCTCCAGCTGCTGCGGCTCTTCCTCGCCTTTCCGCTGACGTTCCTGCTGGTCAACGGGACGACCATACTGGTCGGCTGCGCCATCCTGCTGGCCCAGCAGTGGACGCTGGGGCTGGTGCTGCTGTTGCCGGTGATACCGCTGGTGCTGGTCTGCTCGGTGTTCGAGGCGCGGTACGCGCTGGTGGCCCGCACCGCGCAGGACCAGCTGGGCGACTTGACGACGGTCATCGAGGAGGCCGTCCTGGGCGTGCGCATCATCAAGGGCTTCGGCCGCAACCGCAGCCAGGCCCGCGCCTTCCGCGCCTTGTCGGGCCGGGTGCTGGAGACCGAGCTGCGCAAGGCGCGGCTGCTGGCGGGCATCTGGGCGCTGATCATGACGCTGCCCGAACTGGCCATCGGAGCCGCGCTGGTGCTGGGCACGGTGCAGGTCGCGGACGGCGAGCTGTCGGCGGGCACGCTGGTGGCCTTCCTCTCGACGGCGCTGGCCCTGCGCTGGCCGGTGGAGTCGATCGGCTTCCTGCTCGCCATGAGCAACGAGGCGGCGACGGCGACGGACCGCTTCTTCGACGTCATGGACGAGCCCGTGCCCCCGGACACCCCACGGCCGAAGAGCGTGGCCGAACGGGACAGCGGCGTGGCCGAACCGGTCAGCGGCGTGACCGAGGACGGAGCGCGCGCGGCCGAGGACGGAGCGCGCGCGGCGGACACGGGCGGGCTGCGCTTCGAGGGCGTCGTCTTCCGCTATCCGGACGCGCCCGCTACCGCCCCGCCCACGCTCGACGGCGTTGACCTGCACATACGCCCCGGCGAGACGATGGCGCTGGTCGGTGCGACCGGCAGCGGCAAGACGACACTGACCGCACTGGTCCCCCGCCTCCACGAAGTGACGGCCGGGCGCATCCTGCTGGACGGCGCGGACACGGCGACCCTGCCCCGCGCCGAACTGCGCGCCCGGGTGGCGGTGGCCTTCGAGGAACCGACGCTGTTCTCGGCCTCGGTCCGCGAGAACGTCCTCATGGGACACGCGGGCCTTCACGTAGCGCCCCCGGGGTCTGAGGAGAGCACGGAAGCGGAGGCGCGGGCGGAAGCGGGGGTGGATGACGGCGCGGGCGCGGGTGACGACGGCGAACCGGGGGCGCTGGAGCGGGCGTTGCGGGTCGCGCAGGCGGCCGAGTTCGTCGCCGCGCTGCCCCAGGGTGCCAGGACCCAGGTCGGCGAGCAGGGGCTCAGCCTCTCCGGCGGCCAGCGTCAACGCCTCGCGCTGGCCCGCGCGGTGGTCGGCCGCCCCCGCTTCCTCGTACTGGACGACCCGCTCTCGGCGCTCGACGTCCACACGGAGGCGGCCGTCGAGTCGGCACTGCGCGAGGTGCTGGCCGGCACCACGGCGCTGATCGTCGCGCACCGCCCCTCGACCGTGATGCTCGCCGACCGGGTCGCGCTGCTGTCCGGCGGGCGCGTCACCGCCGTCGGCACCCACCACGAACTGCTCCACACCCACGCCGAGTACGCCGCGCTGATGTCGGGCGAACCGGAGGCGGCCCGGGAGCAGGGAGCGTACGAGACCGAAGGGAGCAGGTCTTGACCTCGACCGTGCCCGGCAGGAGAAACCCGGACGAGCCCGGCGAAGCGGAAGCTCCGCAGTCCGGCCCCACCCCCCGGACGAGCCCCGGGGCGACCCCCCGGACGCCCCCCGGAACGACCCCGGGAACGGAAGATCCGGCGCCCGCCCCGTCCGGTCCGGGCCCCGCCCCCGGGACGGACCCCGGCCCCGGCCCGGGCGACGGCCCGAACGACGGCGCCCCCGCCCAGCCCGCCCACGCCGGCGACCCGTTCGACCGCGACGTCCTGCCCGCGCCCAAGGGCGCCTCCCGCGCGCTGCTCGGCTCGCTCCTGGCGCCGCACCGGCGCCGGGTGGCCGTCGCCGTCGTCCTGCTGCTGCTCCAGCAGGCGGCCGTCCAGGCGGGCCCGCTGCTCGTCGCGTTCGCCCTGGACGCCGCGCTGCCCGCGCTGCGCGAGGAGCACGACTACGGTCCGCTGATCGCCGTGGGCATCGGCTACCTGGTGTGCTCGGTGGCCTCCGGCTGGCTCCAGCACGCGTTCGTCATCGCCGCGGCGCGCATCAACCAGCGGGCTCTCAAGGAGCTGCGCGAGCGCATCTACCGGCAGGCGCAGGCCCTCAGCGTCGATTTCCACGACCGCTACACCTCGGGGCGGCTGATATCCCGGGCCACCACCGACGTCGAAGCCCTGCGCGAACTGCTCGACGAGGGGCTCCAGGAGCTGCTGGCCGTGCTGTTGTCGGTGGTCTACATACTGATCACGCTGCTGTGGCTGGATCCCGGTCTGGGCGCCGCCGCACTGCTGTCGTTCGTGCCGCTGGGGCTGCTCGTGGCCGACTTCCGGCGCCGTTCGCTGCGCGTGTACCGGGGCAGGTCGACCGCGATCGCGCAGGTCATCGTGAAGTTCGCCGAGACCGTGAACGGGATACGGCCGGTGCAGTCCTTCCGCCGCGAGCGTGCCAACGACGCCCGGTTCGCCGAGCTGAACGGCCGCCATCTGAAGGTCAACGGCGACTCGATACTGGAGATGGCCCGCTATGTGGTGCTCTCCCGCGCGGTGGCGAACACGACGCTCGCCGCGCTGGTGCTCTGGGGCGCCTACCGGGTGGCCTCCGGCGGGCTCGCGCTGGGGGTGCTGGCCGCCGCCGCGCTGTATCTGCGCCGGCTCTACGACCCGATCGACCGGCTGGGAATGTTCCTGAACTCCTACCAGTCGGCCGCCGCCTCGCTGGAGAAGATAGCCGGGCTGCTCGCACAGCGCCCGTCCGTGCCCGAGCCGGCACGGCCCAAGGCGCTGCCGCCTCGCCGGGCCGGCCTGCCGGGGCGCGAGGTCGTCTTCGAGGGGGTGAACTTCGCCTACCGGACGGGCGGTGAGGTGCTCCCCCGCTTCGCGCTGACGCTGCCCGCCGGGCAGACCGTCGCGGTCGTCGGTGCCACGGGCGCCGGGAAGTCCACGCTGGCCAAGCTGGTCGCCCGCTTCTACGACCCGACCACGGGGCGGGTGCTGCTGGACGGCACCGATCTGCGCGACCTGGAGACGGCGGAGCTTCGGCGGGGCGTGGTCATGGTCACGCAGGAGGCGTTCCTGTTCTCGGGCACGGTCGCGGAGAACATCGCCATCGGCCGTCCCGAGGCCGGCCGTGAGGAGATCGAGCAGGCCGCGAAGGCCATCGGCGCCCACGAGTTCATCGCGGCGCTGCCGGACGGCTACGACACGGATGTCCGCAAGCGCGGGGGCCGTATCTCCGCAGGGCAGCGGCAGTTGGTGTCCTTCGCGCGCGCCCTGCTGGCGGACCCGTCGGTGCTCATCCTGGACGAGGCGACCTCGTCGCTGGACATACCGGGCGAGCGGGCCGTACAGCACGCGATGGACACGGTGCTGCGGGGCCGCACGGCGGTGGTCGTGGCCCACCGGCTCTCGACGGTGGAGATCGCGGACCGGGTCCTGGTCATGGCCGACGGCCGCATCGTGGAAGACGGCCCGCCGGCCGAACTCATCGCGGGCACCGGCCGCTTCGCCGCCCTGCACAGCGCCTGGCGCGAGAGCCTGGCCTGACCGCGGGCGCGGCGCCGTCCGGGGCGCCGTCGCCGCCCGCCGTCCCTGTCCGGGAGCGGCGGACGGCGTCCGGGAGCAGCGGGCGGCGCGTGCGGCCAACCGCCCCGGGAGCGGCGCGCGCGGCTCAGGAGCGGGTGGCGGTGCCGCAGCCCGCTTCGGCCGCCTCCTGGGTGCCCGCGCGCACGGACGTGCTCCGGTCGTAGGGATCCACCCGGGTGCCGCCCCGCGAGCCCTCGGCCGCGCGTCCGGCGCCGAACTCGGGGACGAAGTACCCGGAGCGGGGGCCGCAGCCCCCGTTGGTGGTGTCCGTCTTGTAGGAGACGAGCGAGAACGTGCCCGGCCCGGTCCGCACCTTCGCCGGGTCGTCCCAGCTCAGCACGATCTCGCGGCGCACGATGGTGCGCACCACCTCGCCGCTGTCCGCGTCGGGCCGGGTGACGGGGTAGACGTAGGTGACGTCGGCGGTCACCTCCAGTGCGCCGCGCTCGCCTTCCCGGTAGGTGATCCGGCCCCGGGTCTTGACCACGTCCCCGACCAGCCGCGCCTTCCCCGGTGCGAAGCGGCTGAACAGCAGCAGCGGGTCGTTCTTCCGGCCGGGGGCGTCGAACGCCTTCTTCACATAGCTCTGGACGTCCCGCTGGTGCGGGTTGATCAGCGCGATCGCCGCGCGCGGGCGTTCTCCGCGCAGCACGCGGGGGTCCAGGCCGGAAGCGGCGAGGAAGTCCCGGGAGCGGTCGAGCGCCTTGGCCGTCTGTGCCTCGCTCATCCAGCCGGTCGCCCGGGGCGCGGGCAGGTGTATCCCCTCCCGCCCGTCGGCCCAGCGTGCCGCGGGCGAGCCCCGGAACGGCTCGTCGAGGGTGGGCCGTTCGGCTGCCGCCTCCGTGGCCGGCGCCCGGTCCGGAGGTCCCGATTCGGCGGAGAGCGGCGCGCTGCCGGCGTCGCCGCCGCCGAACCAGCCGGCGGGCCACGCGCCGGCCAGCGTCACCACCAGCGTGACTCCGGCCGCCACCAGTGCGACCGCGTACCAGCCCCTGATCCCGCGCGGCCGGGGCGGCCGGTGGGCCCGCCATCCCTCGGGCCGGCCGGGCTTCTCGCGCAGTCGCCGGGTCACCATCCTGGCCCGCGCCGACGGTTCCTTGGGGACGTCGTCCCCACCGGCCCCGGCCCCCCGCAGGAATCTCTCCCAGTCCTCGTCCGGTATGGACGACTCGCCCTTGTCCACGACGCGCTCCCGTATATCCGCATCCGGCCCCCAAGACCGGTCGTTATTCGCGCATCATCACACAAGTCCGCCGTATACCCGCTCACGAGCACCCCGGCGCCGCCGACTCCCGTGCCCTCGGGGAGCGTTGCGCCCTCCCGCCGCCCACGCCGGGGCGGCACCCGCGCGGCGACGGGCCGGCCCAGGCGGGGCCGGGGCCCATCACGAACGTGTTGACGTGCCGGGATACCGTCGCCGGGACCCGCGGAGAGGGGATGGAACGCGTGAATCCGGATCGCCGCGACCGCCTGCGGGACTCCTCCCGCCCCTGAGCCCCCTGAGCCCCGCGGCCTCTGGGCCCCGCGGCCCTTCGACCCATGAGCCCCTCGGCCCGCGGGCCCCCGGTCCGGACCTCGGGGCCGACGTGTCCGTAATGCGTGCGTGAACTTCGTACTAACGAACAGAATCTGGCCAACCTGCGGGCGGAGCCCGGCATTCCCGATGACATGTGCACGATGAAAGTGGCAGTCTGCCCAGCGCACGGAGCGGGAGATCCGTAAGGCGGCGCCACGTCTGCCGTACGCCCGCGCGGTGCACCGCACTTCAGTTCTGCCCGGACGGCTGATCGCCCATGCCGCCCGGTCCCCACGGCAGAAGGAGCCACCGAAGTGAGAGCACTCACCACCAAGCAGCGGATATCCGCCCTCGCCGCCACGGCGGCGCTCGTCGCGGCGGGCATCACCGCGGGCACGGCGGGCGCGGCCCCCAGCGGAGAGACCTCCGCCAGCGGCGCGCTGCCCGCGAAGCTGAGCGCCGCCCAGCACATCAAGCTGGTCAAGGCCGCGGACTCGGAGGCGGCCAAGAGCGCCGACGCCCGCGCCCTGGGTCTCGGCTCGAAGGAACAGCTCCACGTCAAAGACGTGATCAAGAACAAGAACGGCGCCACCCACACCCGCTACGAGCGCACCTACGACGGACTGCCCGTCCTCGGCGGCGACCTGGTCGTCCACAAGAACGCCGACGGCAAGCGCACCGGCGCCACCAAGGCCAGCACCGCCAAGCTCGACCTCAGCACGGACGCGCCCGCCGCCCACAAACCCGCCGCCGCCGAGGCGAAGGGCAGCAAGGCGCCCCGCAAGGTCGTCTGGGCCTCCCAGGGCAAGGCCCGCCTGGCCTGGGAGACGGTGATCGGCGGCGTGCAGAAGAGCGGCGCGCCCAACCAGCTGCACGTCATCACCGACGCGAAGAGCGGCAAGAAGCTCTTCGAGTTCCAGGGCATCAAGGAAGGCACCGGCAAGAGCCAGTACAGCGGCGAGGTGGAGATCGGCACCTCGGGCTCGGACGGCAAGTTCTCGATGCTCGACGAGGGCCGCGGCGGCAACAAGACCACGAACCTCAAGAACTCCGAGTCCGGCGACGGCGAGTTGTTCACCGACGGCGACGACAAGTGGGGCGACGGCTCCGTCAACGACCCCGCGACGGCCGGCGTGGACGCGCACTACGGCGCGGGCCAGACCTGGGACTACTACAAGAAGGTCCACGGCCGCGAGGGCATCGCGGGCGACGGCAAGGGCGCGGTCAGCCGGGTCCACTACGGCGACAGCTACGTCAACGCCTTCTGGGACGACTCCTGCTTCTGCATGACCTACGGCGACGGCGAGGGCAACAAGCACCCCCTCACCTCGCTGGACGTCGCCGCGCACGAGATGTCCCACGGCGTCACCTCGACCACCGCGAACCTGGAGTACGCGGGCGAGTCGGGCGGCCTGAACGAGGCGACCTCCGACATCTTCGCCGCCGCCGTCGAGTTCAACGCCGACAGCCCCGAGGACGTGCCCGACTACCTCGTCGGCGAGAAGATCGACATCAACGGGGACGGCACCCCGCTGCGCTACATGGACGAGCCCAGCAAGGACGGCCAGTCGCTGGACTTCTGGGACGCCAACGCCGGGGACGTGGACGTCCACTACTCCTCCGGCATCGCCAACCACTTCTTCTTCCTGCTGTCCGTGGGCAGCGGGGAGCGCGAGGTCAACGGCGTGAAGTACAACTCGCCCACCAAGGACGGCTCGAAGCTGGAGGGCATCGGCATCGAGAAGGCCGAACAGATCTGGTTCAAGGCCCTCACCGAGCAGATGACCTCCACCACCGACTACGCCGACGCGCGGCGCGCCACGCTCGCGGCGGCGGCCGACCTGTACGGCAAGGACAGCGCCGAGGTCAAGGCGGTCGGCGCCGCCTGGACCGGAGTGAACGTCACCGGCAGCTGACGGCCGCCCCGGCCGGACCGCACAACAAACGGTCCCGCCCCCGGAGTTCGCCTCCGGGGGCGGGACCCGTGCCATGCGGGGCCAACCTCGGTTCATGTGCCCCTCACCGCATGAGCACCCCGGCGCCCTCCCCCACAGCGTCCCCGACCCCCTCCGGCGGGACGGCGACCAGGCCCAACTCGGCGCCGGAGGCCAGCAGCCGGTGGGCGGGCAGGACGCGGACGGTGTAGCCGAAGGCCCCCGTCCGCCCCAGCGTCAGCGGGCCCTCGTACAGCCAGGTGCCCTCCAGACCGGGCCCGCCCCGCGGCTTGAGCGGGGTGTGGACGGTGCCCGCGCTCTCGATCCGGTCGGCGCCGTCCACCGGCCCGGCGACGGCCTGGACCTCCACATCGTCGGGGGCCAGACCGCCCAGTGCCACACGTACCCGCAGCGTGAGGCAGGAGCCGACCTCCAGTGCCTCGCCGCCGCCGGAGCCCTCCGCCGTCTCCACGTGATCGACGGTGACCCCGGGCCAGGCCGCGCGCACCCGTGCCTTCCACTCCGCCAGCGAGGCCGCGGCACCGGGATCCAGCGCGCGGTGGGCCCGCGCGGCCGGGGCGTAGAGCGTCTCGACGTAGCCGCGCAGCATCCGCTCGGCCAGCACCTTGGGGCCCAGCCGGGTGAGGGTCTGGCGGACCATCTCCACCCAGCGGAGCGGGACCCCGCCGGGCGCGCGGTCGTAGAAGCGGGGCGCGATGTGGTCCTCGACCAGGCCGTAGAGCGCGGCGGCCTCGATGTCGTCGCGCCGCTCCTCGTCGTCGGCGGCGGCGCCGTCCGCGCTGGGGACGGCCCAGCCGAAGTCGGGCTCGTACCACTCGTCCCACCAGCCGTCCAGCACCGACAGGTTGAGGCACCCGTTGAGCGCGGCCTTCATGCCGCTGGTGCCGCACGCCTCCAGGGGGCGCAGGGGATTGTTGAGCCAGACGTCGCAGCCGGGGTAGAGCTTGCGGGCCATCGTCATCCCGTAGTCGGGCAGGAAGACGATCCGGTGGCGCACCTTCGGGTCGTCGGCGAAGCGCACCAGTTCCTGGATGAGCCGCTTGCCACCGTCGTCGGCGGGGTGTGCCTTGCCGGCGACGACGATCTGGACGGGGCGCCGGGGGTGCAGCAGCAGCGCGCGCAGCCGTTCGGGGTCGCGCAGCATCAGCGTGAGCCGCTTGTAGGAGGGCACGCGCCGGGCGAAGCCGATGGTGAGCACCTCGGGGTCGAGGACGGTGTCGATCCAGCCGAGTTCGGCCCGGGCTGCGCCGCGCTCCCGCCAGGAGCCGCGCAGCCGGGCACGCACCTCGTGGACGAGTTCCTCGCGCAGCGTACGGCGCATCTCCCACAGCTCGGTGTCCTTGGCGGCGCCGGGGTCGGCGGGCACCGCGCGGGCCGTCCAGGTGGGCGCGTGAACGCCGTTGGTCAGTGCGCCGATGGGTACTTCGGCGGCGTCGAAGCCGGGCCACAGCGCGGCGAACATCTCCCGGCTGACCTCGCCGTGCAGGGTGCTGACGCCGTTGGCGCGCTGGGCCAGGCGCAGGCCCATCACCGCCATGTTGAAGTGGCGACCGTCCTCCGACCCGAGACGCAGCACGTCCTCGGCGTCCAGCCCCGGGAGTTCGCCGTCGTCGCCGAAGTGCCGGGCGACCAGTTCGCGCTCGAAGCGGTCGATCCCGGCGGGGACGGGGGTGTGGGTGGTGAAGACAGCGCCTGCCCGGACGGTCTCCAGCGCGGCGTCGAAGCCGAGCCCGGCCGCGCGCAGTTCGCGGAGCCGCTCCAGGCCGAGGAAGCCGGCGTGGCCCTCGTTGGTGTGGAAGACCTCGGGCTCGGGCCGGCCCGTCACCCGGCAGTAGGCGCGGACGGCACGCACCCCGCCGATGCCCAGCAGCATCTCCTGGAGGAGGCGGTGTTCGCTGCCGCCGCCGTAGAGCCGGTCGGTGACCTCGCGTTCGCCGGGCGCGTTGTCCTCGACATCCGAGTCCAGGAGCAGCAGGGGTACGCGGCCGACCTGGACCTGCCAGATGTGGGCGCGCAGCGTGCGTCCGCCGGGCAGCCGCAGCTCGACGTGGACGGGGGTGTGCCCCTCGGGCTCGCGCAGCACGCTCAGGGGCAGCTCGTTGGGGTCGAAGACGGGGTAGTGCTCCTGCTGCCAGCCGTCGGCGGTCAGCGACTGGCGGAAGTAGCCGTGCCGGTAGAGCAGGCCGACGCCGATGAGCGGGACGCCCAGGTCGCTGCCGGCCTTGAGGTGGTCGCCCGCGAGGATGCCGAGTCCGCCCGAGTACTGCGGCAGGGCTCCGGTGATGCCGAACTCGGGGGAGAAGTAGGCCACCCCGGTGGGCAGCGCTTCGCCCGCCCGCTGATACCAGCGCGGCTCCTCCAGATAGTCCTGGAGGTCGCCGGCGGCCACGGCCAGCCGCCGCAGGAACCCCCGGTCACCGGCCAGCCGCTCCAGCCGCTCGGGGGAGGCGGCGCCCAGCAGGGCGACGGGGTTGCCGCCGGCACGCTCCCAGCCTTCGGGATCGACGGAGCGGAACAGGTCTCGGGTCTCGCGGTGCCAGGACCAGCGCAGATTGCGGGCCAGCTCGTGGAGTGGGCGGAGGGGTTCGGGAAGGACGGGGCGCACGGAGAAACGTCGAATGGCCTTCACGGGATGACCGTAGCCGTCCGTGCGGCGGCGGCAACCGCTCGGCGCACGGCAACCTTTCGGCCCGCGGCGGCAACTGGTGCATGGCAGCGCAGGACGGCGCTGTCCCGTTCAGTTTCTTTCAGTCCCGTTCAGTTCTCTTCAGTTCCCATCAATTCCCTTCAGCTCCCGCTCCACCTGTCCATCCCCCACGACAAAGGAATCGAGAAGATGGCCCATCACCACCGCAGGAAGTTCTTCACCACGGCATCCACTGCGAGGGCTCCTGCACCCTGGAGAACGTGTGGTGGGAGGACGTCGGCGAGGACGCCGCCACCTTCCGGGGCGGCGACATCGCCACCTACACCGTCAGGAGCGGCGGCGCCCGGGGCGCGGACGACAAGGTGCTCCAGTTCAACGGCGGCGGCACCCTCAAGGTGAGCGGGTTCGCCGTCGAGGACTTCGGCAAGCTCGTCCGCTCCTGCGGCGACTGCTCGGATCAGACCGACCGCCATGTGGAGCTGTCGGACATCGAGGCCAAGGCGCCGGGCAAGTCGCTGGTCGGCGTCAACGAGAACTACGGCGGCACCGCGAAGCTCAGCCGGATCCGGATCCTCGGCGACAAGAACAAGAAGATCAAGCCCTGTGTCCGCTTCGAGGGCAACAGCTCGGGCGACGAGCCCGAGGAGACGGGCGCGGGCCCGGACGGCAGGACCTGCTGCCTCTACAAGGAGAGCGACATCTCCTACGGGTAAGGAGCACCAGCCCGCCCCGGTCGCCCCCGGTGACCGGGGCGGGCCGGCCGCCGGATGCGCCGGGGCCGGGGAGCGGCCGGGGGCGGGGCCGGGCGCGGGCATATGTTCCCCGCGCGGGACGGGCGCCCGGTGTACCCCGCTCCGGCGCCGCCATGTGTCACAGCCGCTCCCGCCCCCGTGACGGGCCACGCGCGGCCATGCGCGCGCGGCCCGTCGCGGCGTGGCAGAGGGCGGCTGCGGACGGCGTGAACTCCCCTTCCCTTCCGGTGGGGAAGCGGCCGTGCTCTTGCGGGACGGGCTGCTTCCCGTACCGTCGAAAAGGCCGTGCAGCGACAGGCCCTCCACCTGGGTGAACGCGCGCTGGAGGGGGCCTGTCCGCGTCCCGGAAGGCATCCGCTGAGCGGATAGAAAGTACGGACAGTCCGGTATCTCCCGCTATGCCCCCAGGTGAGCCCATGATCGGTCGCATTCCCGTGCTCGATGTCCAGCCCCTCGTCGAGTGCGGAAACCGTCCAGCCAAAGCCGTCGCGGGCGAGACCTTCCAGGTCTCGGCCACCGTCTTCAGGGAAGGACACGGGGAGATCGGCGCCAATGTGGTGCTGCGCGGACCCTCGGGCCGGGCCGGGCCGTGGACGCCCATGCGCGAGCTGGCGCCGGGCACCGACCGCTGGGGCGCCGAGGTCACCCCGGACGCCGAGGGCCGCTGGACGTACGCCGTCGAGGCGTGGAGCGATCCGGTGCGCACCTGGCGCGAACACGCGAAGATCAAGATCCCGGCGGGCATCGACACCGAACTCACCCTGGAGGAAGGGGCCCTGCTGCACGAGCGCGCGGCCGAGCGGGTGCCCAAGCACGAGGGCCGCGCGGTCGTGCTGCAGGCCGTGGACGCGCTGCGCGACGCGGGGCGCGGCGGCGCCGCCCGCCTGGCGGCGGCCCTGACGCCCGAGGTCGGCGCGGTCCTCGACCGTCATCCGCTACGCGAGCTGGTCTCCTCCTCTCGCCCCCTGATGCTCCAAGTCGAGCGCGCTCGCGCGCTGTTCGGGTCCTGGTACGAGCTGTTCCCGCGCTCCGAGGGCGCGGTCGTCAGAGCCGGGAAGCCGCCGGTGAGCGGCACGCTGCGGACGGCCGCCGAGCGGCTGGACGCGGTGGCGGCCATGGGCTTCGACGTGGTGTACCTGCCGCCGGTCCACCCCATCGGGGACGCCTTCCGCAAGGGCCCGGACAACGCGCTGTCCGCCGCCGCGCACGATGTCGGCTCCCCCTGGGCGATCGGCTCGGCCGCCGGCGGCCATGACGCGCTCCACCCCGACCTGGGCACGTTCGCGGACTTCGACCACTTCGTGGCCCGCGCCCGCGACTTGCGGATGGAGGTGGCGCTGGACTTCGCGCTCCAGTGCTCGCCCGACCACCCGTGGGTCAAGGAGCACCCCGAGTGGTTCCGCAAGCGCGCCGACGGCGCGATCGCGTACGCGGAGAACCCGCCGAAGAAGTACCAGGACATCTATCCCCTCGACTTCGACTCCGACCCGGCCGCCTGTCAGGGCATCACGGAGGAGACGCTGCGGGTGCTGCGGCTGTGGATGGACCACGGGGTGCGGATCTTCCGGGTGGACAACCCGCACACCAAGCCGGTGGCGTTCTGGGAGCGGGTCATCTCCGAGATCAACCGCACCGATCCGGACGTCCTCTTCCTCGCGGAAGCGTTCACCCGCCCGGCGATGATGCACACCCTGGCGCGGATCGGCTTCCAGCAGTCGTACACCTATTTCACCTGGCGCAATTCCAAGCGGGAGCTGACGGAGTACCTGGGCGAACTGACGGGCGAGGCCGCCGCGTACATGCGGCCGAACTTCTTCGTGAACACCCCGGACATCCTGCACGCCTACCTCCAGGAGGGCGGGCGCCCGGCCTTCGAGATCCGCGCGGTGCTGGCGGCGACGCTGTCGCCCTCGTGGGGGATGTACGCGGGCTACGAGCTGTGCGAGAGCACCCCGCTGCACCCGGGCAGCGAGGAGTACCTCTCCTCCGAGAAGTACGAACTGCGGCCCAGGGACTGGGCGGCGGCCGACCGCGAGGGCCGCTCCCTCACTCCGCTGATCACCACGCTCAACCGGCTGCGCCGCCGCCATCCCGCGCTCCGGCAGCTTCGCCACCTGCGCTTTCACCCCACCGACAACGACAACGTGCTGGCCTATTCCAAGCACTGCGCGCAGCCGCACGCCGACACTGTCCTCGTCGTGGTCAACCTCGATCCGTACCACACCCACGAGGCGACGGTGTCGTTGGACATGACGCAATTCGAAGCATCCGGACTGAGTGCCGCTCAGATGAGCGGCGCGGAGTCCTTCCCGGTGTGCGATCAGCTCACCGGCGAGACCTACCACTGGGGCAGGGACAACTATGTGCGCCTGGCGCCCGGGGGTGATTCCCCGGCCCCGGCGCACATCTGCACCCTGCGACCGTCCTCACCGACCGGAGGGTCACCCACTCATGATCGTCAATGAGCCCGTCCCCGACACCTTCGAGGACACACCCGCCACGGACCGCGACCCGGAGTGGTTCAAGCGCGCGGTCTTCTACGAAGTCCTCGTCCGCTCCTTCCAGGACAGCGACGGCGACGGCATCGGTGACCTCAGAGGGCTCACCGCGAAGCTCGACTATCTGCAGTGGCTGGGCGTGGACTGCCTGTGGCTCCCGCCGTTCTTCAAGTCACCGCTGAAGGACGGGGGTTACGACGTCTCCGACTACACCGCCGTGCTCCCCGAGTTCGGCGACATCGCGGACTTCGTGGAGTTCGTGGACGCGGCCCACCAGCGGGGCATGCGGGTCATCATCGACTTCGTCATGAACCACACCAGCGACCAGCACCCATGGTTCCAGGAGTCCAGGCGCGACCCGGAGGGACCGTACGGCGACTACTACGTCTGGGCCGACGACGACAAGCAGTACCAGGAAGCGCGCATCATCTTCGTGGACACCGAAGTGTCCAACTGGACGTTCGACCCCGTACGCAAGCAGTACTACTGGCACCGCTTCTTCTCGCACCAGCCCGATCTCAACTACGAGAACCCGGTTGTCCAGGACGAGATGATTTCCGCACTGCGTTTCTGGCTGGACCTGGGAATCGACGGGTTCCGCCTGGACGCCGTGCCCTACCTCTATGCCGAAGAGGGCACGAACTGCGAGAACTTGCCCCGGTCACATGCATTCCTCAAGCGGGTGCGCAGCGAAATCGACGCGAACTACCCGGACACCGTGCTACTGGCCGAGGCGAACCAGTGGCCCGAAGACGTGGTCGACTATTTCGGCGACTACGCCAAGGGCGGGGACGAGTGCCACATGGCGTTCCACTTCCCCGTGATGCCGCGGATCTTCATGGCGGTCCGCCGCGAATCCCGCTACCCGGTCTCCGAAATCCTCGCCAAGACCCCCGCGATCCCCTCCGGCTGCCAGTGGGGCATCTTCCTGCGCAATCACGACGAGCTGACCTTGGAAATGGTCACCGACGACGAGCGCGACTACATGTACGCGGAATACGCCAAGGACCCGCGTATGCGCGCCAACATCGGCATCCGGCGGCGGCTCGCCCCGCTGCTGGACAACGACCGCAAGCAGATCGAGCTGTTCACGGCGCTGCTGCTGTCCCTGCCCGGCTCGCCGATCCTCTACTACGGCGACGAGATCGGTATGGGCGACAACATCTGGCTCGGCGACCGGGACGCGGTGCGCACCCCCATGCAGTGGACGCCCGACCGCAACGCGGGCTTCTCCTCCTGCGACCCGGGCCGGCTGTTCCTGCCGACCATCATGGACCCGGTCCACGGCTATCAGGTGACCAATGTCGAGGCGGCGATGAGTTCGCCCAGCTCGCTGCTGCACTGGACCCGGCGGATGATCGAGATCCGCAAGCAGAATCCCGCCTTCGGCCTCGGCAGCTATGAGGAGCTGTCCTCCTCCAACCCCTCGGTACTGGCATTCCTGCGCGAATCCAGGCTGCCGGACGGCGGCGACGACCTGGTGATGTGCGTGCACAATTTCTCGCGCTTCCCGCAGCCGACCGAACTTGATCTGCGCGCGTGGGAGGGCCGCGTTCCCGTCGAACTGATCGGCGGCGTCCGCTTCCCCGCCATCGGTGAACTCCCCTATCTGCTGACCCTGGCGGGCCATGGTTTCTACTGGTTCCGATTGAGGAAGTCGTAGGGGACCGCTGCCCCCCGGCCGGAGCCGGCGAGGGGCAGGGAAGAGAAAAACGCTCGACACGGCACAGCACACCCGGACAACAGACCTCGCAATCCGGGACACTCTGCGTACCTTTCGTGTGCCCGGGGAAAGGACGCCATGTCGGACAGCTCCTTGCCCCTCGCCGCGACCCCGGCGACCGGCACCCCCAGTGACCCAGGCGGCACCGCGGTGCTGCGCTCCTTGTCGCCGCCCCTGCTGGAGTGGCTGCCGCGGCAGCGCTGGTTCGCGGGGAAGGGACGCCCGCTGACCGGGTTCTCACTGGTGGCGGCGGCCGAAATACTGCCGTGCGGCTCCGGGGGCACCACCCCCGGCCTGCTCCATCTGCTCGTCCGCGCCCAGCAGTCCGTCCAGCCCTTCCACCGCCCCCACGCGCGCGGCGGCGGCGACTGCTACCAGCTGCTGCTCGGCGTGCGGGACGCGCTGCCCCCCGAGCTGGGGCCCGCCCTCATCGGCCGGCCCTCGACCGGGCCCCTGCGCGGGCGCGCCGTCTACGAGGCGCTCCAGGACCCCCGGCTCACCACCTTGCTGCTGGAGCGGCTGCGGGTGCCCGGCAGCCTGGGCCCGCTGCGGTTCTCGCGGGAGCCGGGCGCGGAGATCCCCCCCGGGCTGACGCCGCGTCCGCTGGGCACCGAGCAGTCCAACTCCTCGATCGTCTACGGCGACTCCGCCATCCTCAAGGTCTTCCGCCGCGTCGAGCCCGGCGTCAACCCCGACCTGGAGCTGCCACTCGCGCTGGCCCGGCACGGCTGCCCGCACGTGCCGGCGCCCACCGCGTGGTTCGAGGCGACGGCGGCGGCCCCGATGCCGCGCCCGGCACCGCCCGCTCAGGGAAAGGAGAGCGCGGGTGCGGACACCGGAGCGAGGGGCGCGGGGGGCGCGGAGGGTACCGGGGACACAGCGGAGGCGGCCGGGCCGGGCGCGCGGGGTGACGGCGCCTCCCGTCCGCCGGGTGAGCGCACCCGGTCGCTGACCCTGGGCGTGCTCCAGCCGTATCTGTCCGGCACCTGCGACGGATGGCAGCTCGCGCTGCGCGCCCTGGCCGCGCGCCGGGACTTCACCGGATCCGCGCGCGCACTGGGCCGCACCACGGCCCGGGTGCACGCCATGCTGGCCGAGGCGCTGCCCACCTCGACCCTCCAGGGCGCCCAGTTGGAGTGGCAGGCCGAGCGGATGGCGGCCCGGCTGGAGGCCGCGAGCGCCGCGGTGCCCGCGCTGCGCCCGTACCGCGACGGGCTGCTCAGCGCCTACCGCGACCTGGCCGACCTCGGCACCGCCGGCGGCTCCCGCCCAGCCCAGCGCGTGCACGGTGACCTGCACCTGGGGCAGGTGCTGGGCGCCGACGGCGGCGCGGGCGACGGCCGGGACGGCGGCGATGACCGGGGTGGCGGGAGGGAGGGGACGGGCGGTGAGGGCGGTGACTGCGGCGGCGAGTGGACGCTCATCGACTTCGAGGGCGAGCCCGCCAGGCCGCTGGCCGAGCGTCGCGCCCACCAGCCCGTCGTCCAGGACATTGCCGGAATGCTGCGCTCCTTCGACTACGCGGCCTGCCAGCACGACGCGAACCCGGAGGATGCCTGGTCCAGCGCGTGGGCCCGGACCAACAGGGCGGCCTACTGCGCCGGTTACGCCGAGGGCTGCGGCGTGGACCCGCGCGAGGACGCCGTTCTGCTGCGGGCCTACGAGACGGACAAGGCCGTCTACGAGGTGCTGTACGAGGCCCGCAACAGGCCCGCGTGGCTGGGCATTCCGATGGCGGCGATCCGGCGGCTGACCACGCCCGGCACCTCCTGGAGCGGCTGAACGATTCTCCACCCACCACTTCCCTCTCGCCCCCACCACTCCTCTCTCGCCCCACCTCCCCCACCGCTCCCCCTTTCCCCCACCTCCTCATCCCCCGACGCACCGACCTGGAGGCGCACACCGTGACTCCCGACCAGCCCCCGGCGACGATTCCGGCCACGTTCCTGAGCGGGGCCGGAGCCCGTCCCGTAGACCGGACCGGAGCCCGGGCCAGAAGCAGGACCGGCGACGAGGCCGGAGGGCCACCACCCGGCACCGGCACCGGTCCGTCAGCACCCGAGTCCGCCGAACCCGAGCCCGTCCCGTCCGAGCCCGCCGGGCTCGCGCGCGAGCCCGTCCCCGAGGCGCGCAGACCGATGACCCGGCAGGTCCGGGACGGCGGCAGGGGCGGGGGCGGGCACGGGGTACGCCTCGCGCAGCCGCTGGCGGCGGCGGACCGCGAACGGCTGCTGGCCGGCACCCATCACGACCCGCACGCGCTGCTGGGCGCCCACCCGGTGCGCGGCGGGGTCCGCTTCCGCACGCTGCGCCCCTACGCTCGGGCCGTGACCCTGGTCGCCAAGGGCCTGCGGGCCGAACTGGCCGACGAGGGCGACGGGTTCTTCGGCGGGGTGCTCCCGCTGCCCCCGTCCTCGGTGCCCGAGTACGAGCTGCTGATCCGCTACGGCGCCGAGCCCGGTCTCGACGACGTACGCACCGCCGACCCGTACCGCTTCCTCCCCGCGCTGGGCGAGCTGGATCTGCACCTGATCGCCGAGGGCAGACACGAGGAGCTGTGGCGGGCGCTGGGCGCGCACACGATGACGCACGACGGTGTGGCGGGCACCCGCTTCACCGTATGGGCGCCGAACGCGCGCGGGGTGCGGGTCCCGGGG
Organism: Streptomyces axinellae; assembly: GCF_039532135.1. Classification (NCBI taxonomy): domain Bacteria; kingdom Bacillati; phylum Actinomycetota; class Actinomycetes; order Kitasatosporales; family Streptomycetaceae; genus Streptomyces; species Streptomyces axinellae. The sequence continues at coordinate 377,020 of NZ_BAAARJ010000004.1, read as the reverse complement.
GACTTCAACTACTGGGACGGCACGGCGGCCCCGATGCGGTCGCTGGGCTCCTCCGGGGTGTGGGAGCTGTTCCTGCCCGGCGTCGGGGAGGGCGCGCTCTACAAGTTCGACATCGCGCGTCCCGACGGCAGCCACACGCTGCGCGCCGACCCGATGGCGCGGCGCACCGAGTGCCCGCCCGCGACCGCCTCCGTGGTGGAGGCCTCCGGCTACGAGTGGGGGGACGCCGACTGGCTGGAGCGCCGCGCCGGGGCCGTCCCGCACCGCGAGCCGCTGTCGGTCTACGAGGTGCATCTGCCCTCCTGGCGCCCCGGGCTGAGCTACCGCGAGCTGGCCGAGCAGCTCCCGGCGTACGTCAAAGAACTGGGCTTCACCCATGTGGAGTTGATGCCGGTCGCCGAGCATCCGTTCGGCGGCTCGTGGGGCTACCAGGTGACCGGCTTCTACGCGCCCACGGCCCGGCTGGGCGGCCCCGACGACTTCAGGTACCTGATCGACGCGCTCCACCGGGCGGGGATCGGGGTGCTGATGGACTGGGTGCCCGCGCACTTCCCCAAGGACGAGTGGGCGCTGGCGGCGTTCGACGGGACACCGCTGTACGAGCACGCGGATCCGCTGCGCGCCGAACACCCGGACTGGGGAACGCTGGAGTTCGACCTCGGGCGGCGCGAGGTGCGCAACTTCCTGGTGGCCAACGCGGTGTACTGGTGCGAGGAGTTCCACATCGACGGCCTGCGGGTCGATGCGGTGGCCTCGATGCTCTACCTCGACTACTCGCGCGGGGAGGGCCGGTGGCGGCCCAACGTCCACGGCGGGCGGGAGGACCTGGAGGCGGTCGCCTTCCTCCAGGAGATGAACGCCACCGTCTACCGCCGCTGTCCCGGCGTGCTCACCGCCGCCGAGGAGTCCACCGCCTGGCCGGGGGTCACCCGGGCCACCCACCACGTGGGCGAGGGCGGCTTCGGCGGGCTCGGCTTCGGGTTCAAGTGGAACATGGGCTGGATGCACGACTCGCTGACCTACGTGGGCAAGGACCCGGTGCACCGCAAATACCACCACGGCGACATGACCTTCTCCATGGTCTACGCCTACTCCGAGAACTACATCCTGCCGATCTCGCACGACGAGGTCGTGCACGGCAAGCGCTCCCTGGTCTCCAAGATGCCCGGCGACTGGTGGCAGCAGCGGGCCACCCACCGCGCCTACCTGGGCTTCATGTGGGCGCACCCGGGCAAGCAACTGCTGTTCATGGGGCAGGAGTTCGCCCAGGGTGCCGAGTGGTCCGAGGGACACGGCCCGGACTGGTGGCTGCTGGACCCCTCCTACACCGCCGAGCCCGATCACCGGGGCGTGCGCGACCTGGTGCGGGACCTGAACGCCGGATACCGGGCTGCGGCGGCCCTGTGGGAGCTGGATACGGAGCCCGCTGGATTCTCCTGGATCGTGGGGGAATCCAGCCAGGCCGCGGAGGGCGCCGACGACAACGTGTTCGCCTTCCTCCGGTTCGCGGCCGACGGGAGTCCCCTGCTGTCCGTCAGCAATTTCTCGCCGGTCGTCCGCGACGCCTACCGGCTCGGCGTACCCGGGGAGTGGTCCGCCTGGCGCGAGACGCTGAACACCGACGCGGCCCGCTACGGCGGCAGCGGCGTCGGCAACCCCGGACCCCTCACCGCCGGCCACTTCGCCGCGCACGGCCGCCCGCGCTCGATCGTGCCGACCCTGCCGCCCCTGGGCACGGTGTGGCTGCGGCCCTGCTGAGTGCGCCCCTGACCGACGGAGCCGCTGGCTGAGGGAGCTGTCGGCCGGTTCGCCGCCGCGTCCGCCCGGCGGGGCTACGCGGCGGCGAGCCGGGCGGCGGCCTCCCGCAGCAGCCGCGTCATCACGGGTGCGGTCGGGGTGGCGGCGCGGGTCCTGGAGCGGGCCAGCAGGATGCGGCGTACGGGGGCCGGGGTGTCCGTGCCGAAGCGCACCAGGCGTACGTCGTCCCGGTGGCTGGTGAGGGCCAGCCGGGGCGCGATGGCGATGCCCAGGCCCGCGGCGACCATGGCCTGGGCCTCCTGGTAGTCGTGGGACTCGTAGGCGATGCGCGGGGTGAATCCGGCGCGGTGGCAGCTGCGGCGCAGGACGTCGGCGACGGGGTGGTTGTCGGCGCGGATGATCCACTCGTGTCCGGCCAGTTCGCCGAGCTGGATGTCCTCCTGGCCGTCCTTGTCCGCCAGTTCGGAGTCGGCGGGGACGACGAGGACGGTCGGGTCGTCGAGCAGGTGCGTCACCTCGAAGGCGTCCTGCTCGACCCGGTTCCACTGGTAGTCCCACAGGAGGGCCAGCTCGACCTCGCCGGAGTGCAGCATCTCGCACAGCTGCGTCAGCACGCCCGCGCGCACGACGGTCTGCACCTGGGGATGGCGCTGCCGGAAGCGGGTGAGGGCCAGCGGCAGCAGCGAGGCGCTGGCGGTGGGGAACGAGCCGAGCCGCAAGGTGCCCCGGTCCAGATTCGCGAACGCGTCCAAGTCGCCCTGTACAGCGCGTAGTTCGCGGCGGATCGCCTGGCCCCGGGCGACCAGCGCGGCGCCCGCCGGGGTCGTGCGCACGCCGCGCGGCAGCCGCTCCAGCAGCGGCTGCCCGGCCTCGCGCTCCAGGAGGGACATCTGCTGGGAGGCGGCCGAGGTGGTCATGTCCATCGCCCGTGCGGCGGCGGTGAGGGAGCCGCGCTCGGCGGCCTCGGCGAGCAGCAGCAGTCGGCGCACATTCATCACGCCGCCGACTGTACCGCCTGACTTTAGCTGAGCTGAAGTGAGGTGAAGGAAGTTGGCATTGTGCTCAAGTCGCGGGTTTGCGAAGGTCTTCGCACCAACCGGAACGCAAACTTCGTGAACCACGGGAAGATCTCGGCTGACATGCACATTCCTGCAACTCTCCTGCGCGGCGGCACCAGCAAGTGCTGGCTGTTCGGCCAGGTGCACGTGCCCTCCGACCGGGAAGCGCTGGAGCGACTGCTGGTCGATGCCTACGGAGCGGCGGACCCCGTGCAGCTCGACGGGGTGGGCGGGGCGACCCCGACCACGTCCAAGGCCGCCGTGGTCAGCGCCTCGGCCCGGCGTGACGCGCACATCGACTATCTCTTCGCCCAGGTCGGTATCGGTACCGGCACGGTCGAGTGGGGCAGCAACTGCGGCAACTGCGCCACGGCGGTCGCGCTGTACGCGGTGGCGAAGGGCCTGGTCCCGATCACCGGCGACCGGACGCGCGTGGTGATGCGCAACACCAACACCGGCGCGGTCCTGGAGGCCGAGGTGGACACGGCCGGCGGCGTGGTGCACGAGTTCGGCACCCAGACGGTGCCCGGCACCCGCTCGGGCGGCGTCGCCGTCGGACTGACGTTCCGCGACCCGGCCGGCCGCTCCACGGGCGCGCTGCTGCCCACCGGAGCGGCGGCCGAGGACCTGGCACTCGGCCCGGCGTCCGGCGCGGCGGGCTCCGTACCCGACGTGCCCGGCGCACCCGCCGCGCCCGCCGCGCCCGCCGCGCCCGCCGCGCCCGCCGCGCCCGCCCGTACGCCGCGTGTCAGCCTGCTCGACGCGGGGGCCCCGGTCGCGCTGGTGGACGCCGCGACGGTGGGCCGCACGGGCGCCGAGACCCCGGCCCAGGTCCGCGCCGACGTGCCCTGGCTGCGGGCGGTGCGCCAGGCCGCCGCCCGGCGCATGGGCCTGGTGCGGCCCGGCGCCGAGCCCGGTGACGCGGTGCCGAAGGTGGGGCTGGTCGGCCCGCCGGTCCCCTACACCAGCACTCTGGGCGAGCCGATCGCCGCCGAGGACTACGACGTCTCGGTGCGCATGCTCACGATGAACGCCCCGCACCCGGCGATCGGTCTCACCTCGGCGGTGGCGGTGGCCGTGGCGGGCCTCGTCGAGGGCTCCGTCATCGCCACAGCCCTCTCGTCCGCCGCGGACGGTTCCGCTTCCGCCGCCGCGGACGGCTCGGGGCGGCATGACAGTCTGCGGATCGGCACCCCCGCCGGTGTGGTCCGGGTCGATCACCCGGACCTGACGCCGGACGGGCTCGGCCGCGTCACCGTCCAGCGGGCCGCACGCATCCTGTGCGACGCCGCGATCTCCGTGCCGGGCCCCTACCGGACCGCTGCCTGAGCGCCGCCCCCTCACCGCCCCACCCCCCTCGGCTCCCGCCCTCCGGCCCACCAAGTGCCCCTCCCGGCACCAGCTCCCGCCCTCTCCCCGTCGCACTCCCCCTCTCCCTCAGTCCCCCTCCCCCCCGCTCGCAAGGACAATGATGTCTGCTGAAGTGATCTCCATAGGAGCGCTGCTCGTCATGTTCGTGATCGGCACGGTGTTGCCGATCAACCTGGGAATCCTGGCCTTCGTCGCCACGTTCCTCGTCGGCACGGCCTCGCTCGGCCTGACCGAGGACGAGATCTTCGAGGGCTTCCCGGCGGATCTGTTCGTGACCATCGTCGGGGTCACCTATCTGTTCGCCATCGCGCGCCGGAACGGCACGATCGATCTGCTCGTCTCGGCGGCCGTACGCATGGTGCGCGGCAAGGTCGCGCTGATCCCGTGGGTGCTGTTCCTGGTCGCCGCGCTGCTGACCGCGTTCGGCACCTTCACTCCGGCCGCGGTCGCCATCCTCGCGCCGATCGCCATGAACTTCGCCTTCCGGTACGGGCTGAACCCGCTGATGTGCGGCATGCTCGTGATCAGCGGTGCGCACGCCGGAGCGTTCTCGCCCATCGCCGTGTCCGGGGCGCTCGTCCTCGGTCTCACGGACGACACCAAGCTGTCGGTGGCCCCGGCGACGCTGTTCTTCGCCAGCTTCGCCGTCAATCTGGTCCTGTCCGGGATCACCTACGCCCTGCTGCGCAAGCGCGGTGGTACCGCCGGCGCGGGCGAGCAGCACGAGCAGGCGGAGCAGCACGAGCATGCCGAGGGGCACGGGCAGGGCGGGCAGGAGACGGCCGTCGGGGCGGGTCCGGTCGCCCTCACCTGGCGCCAGGGGCTGACCCTCGCCGCGCTGCTCGCGCTGGTGGTCGGCGCCCTCGGCTTCCACCTGGAGATCGGCTTCCTCGCCCTCGCGGCCGGTGCGCTGCTGGCGCTGCTCGACATGAAGCAGCAGGAGAAGGCCGTGGACGGCATCAGCTGGCACACGCTCTTGCTGGTCGGCGGGATGATGACCTACGTGGCGATGCTGGAGAAGGCCGGCATCATCGAGAACATCTCCGAGCACGCGGCCTCGATCGGCGCCCCGCTTCTGGTGGCCTTGCTGCTGTGCTTCACCGTCGCGATCACGTCGGCCTTCGCCTCCTCGACGGCCATCTTGACCGCGATCATCCCGATCGCCGTCCCGCTGCTGTTCTCCAGCCACCTCAGTCCCGCGGGGCTGATCGCGGCGCTGGCGGTCTCGACCACGATCGTGGACGTCTCCCCCTTCTCCACCAACGGCGCCCTCGTCCTCAGCAACGCCCGCGGCGTGGACCGCCGGGGCTTCTACCGTCAGGTCCTCGGCTACACCTGCGCCATCGTCGGGTTCGGCCCCGTGGTGGCCTGGGGCGCGCTGGTCCTGCCCTGGTCGTAGGGGTCCGGACAGCCGACCGCCCCGCCGCGCCTACCGGGGGAGGTGGCGTGCGACGGGGCGGCCGGTTGTCGGGCGCCGGTCCTGCGGGGGGTCAGGCACCGGCGCCGTGGTCAGGGGACAGATACAGCGGCATGCATCAGGCAGTGCCAGGCATCAGGCGTCAGGCGTTGACGCCCTCGGACTTGACGGTGCTGACCGGCCGGGCGGCGTCCGGGGAGGGGACGGTGCCGCCCGCCGGGGCTTCGGCCGTGTCTGATCCATCTGATCCGTCCGCACCGTCCGGTCCGCCGTGGCCGTCCTCGGTGGCCAGGGTGCGCTCGTCGAAGGGGATGCGGCCGGCCAGCACCTCATCGACGCGGGCCCGGTCGATCTCCTTGGTCCAGGTGCCGATGAGCACGGTGGCCACCGCGTTCCCGGCGAAGTTGGTCAGCGCGCGGGCCTCGCTCATGAAGCGGTCGATGCCGACGATCAGGCCGACGCCGTCCACCAGTTCGGGCCGGTGGGACTGGAGGCCGCCGGCGAGGGTGGCCAGGCCCGCTCCGGTGACGCCCGCGGCGCCCTTGGAGGCGATGAACATGAAGATGAGCAGCGAGATCTGCTGGCCGAGGGAGAGCGGGTCGCCCATTGCCTCGGCCACGAAGATCGAGGCCATCGTCAGGTAGATCATCGTGCCGTCGAGGTTGAAGGAGTAACCGGTGGGGACGGTGATGCCGACGACGGGCTTGCTGACGCCCAGGTGCTCCATCTTCGCGATCAGGCGGGGCAGCGCCGACTCGGAGGAGGAGGTGGACAAGATCAGCAGGAACTCGCGGCCGAGGTACTTCAGCAGCGAGAAGATGTTGACGCCGGTGAACACCCGCAGGATCAGCCCGAGGACGATGAAGACGAACAGGAAACAGGTGGTGTAGAAGCCGATCATGATGACCGCGAGGGACTTCAGCGCGTCCACGCCGGTCTCCCCGACCACCGCCGCCATCGCGCCGAAGGCACCGACCGGCGCGGCCCACATCACCATCGCGAGCACCCGGAAGACGAGCTTCTGGATGTGGCCGATGCCGCGCAGCACCGGCTCGCCCGCCTTGCCCATGCCCTGGAGGGCGAAGCCGACCAGGAGCGCGATCAGCAGCGTCTGGAGTACCTCACCGCCGGTGAAGGCGGAGACCATGGTGGTGGGGATCATGCCGAGCAGGAAGTCGGTCAGGCCCTCGCCGCCCTTGGCCTGCGAGGCGCCCGCGTCCCGCGCCGCCTCGGTCAGGTGCAGCCCGTGCCCGGGGTCCAGGATGTTGCCGACGACCAGGCCGATGGCCAGCGCGACCAGGGACATCATCAGGAAGTAGCCGAGCGCGAGTCCGCCGACGGCGCCGACCTTGGCGGCCTTGCGGACCGAGCCGATGCCCAGCACGATCGTGCAGAAGATGATCGGCGAGATCATCATCTTGATGAGGTTGACGAACCCCTCGCCCAGCGGCTTGAGCTCCGTGGCCACGCCCGGTGCCGTGAGTCCGAGCGTCACGCCCAGCACCACGGCGGCGATCACCGCGATGTAGAGGTAGTGGGTGCGATCCCTTCGCGCCTTCGGTGCGGCGACCGGCGCCGTGTCGGCTGCGGCCTGCTGCGGTGTCTTCTTCGACACGTCGGCGGCTCCCTGTCAATGGGTCGGTTCCGTCCGGTCGCCCCCTGTCCGTGGCGGCATCGCGGATTCGGATCGTGTTGATTCCCGGTGACTATGCAGCAAGGTGCGACGGGCGTCACCCTTACGTGCATTACGTGCACGTAAACCGGAGCGGCACACTGAAACCATGCGTGTCCCCCGCCCGCGCGCCCCCGCGCGCTCCCGTCCCCGCAGCCTGGCGGGGCAGCTGTTCGCCATGCAGGTGGTGCTGGTGGCCGCCGTGGTGGCGGGGTGCGCGGTCTTCACGTATCTCTCCGCCCGCTCGCAGGCCCGGGACGCGGCCACCCACCAGGCGCGGGCGACCACCCAGGCCGTGGCCGACTCACCGTCCGTGCACGAGGCGATCCGCTCCGCGCACCCCAGCGCGCTGCTCCAGCCGTACGCGGAGCGGGTACGGCGGGACACCGGGGTCACCTTCGTGACGATCATGGACACCGACCGCACGCGCTGGACCCACCCCGACAAGCGGCGCATCGGCGAGCGCTTCGTCGGCCACATCGGGCCCGCGCTCAAGGGCCGCACCTTCGACGAGACCTACACCGGCACCCTCGGCCCCTCCGTACGGGTCGTCACCCCCATCCGGGAGGACGGGCCGGGCGGCCGGATCGTCGGACTGGTCAGCGCCGGGATCGCGGTGGACACCATCGGCAAGCGGGTCAGTGACCAGCTCACCGCGCTGCTGGCGGTGGCGGGCGGCGCCCTCGTACTGGGCGGCGCGGGCACGTATGTCATCAACGCACGGCTGCGGCGCCACACCCACGGCATGAACGTGGCGGAGCTGAGCCGGATGCACGACTACCACCACGCGACGCTGCACGCGGTGCGCGAGGGGCTGCTGATGCTGGACGGGCAGCGCCGGGTCGCCCTCGTCAACGACGGCGCACGCGAACTGCTCGGCCTCACCGGCCAGGGCGACCTGGTGGGCCGCGAGGTGGCGGGGCTCGGCCTGCCCAGGGAGCTGACGGGCGCGCTGCTGGCCTCCGAGCCGCGGGTGGACGAGGTCCATCTGACCGGACAGCGCGTGGTCGTCGTCAACACCTCGCCGGTGGACGGCGGCGAGCACCGGGGCACGGTCGTCACCCTGCGCGACCACACCGAACTCCAGGCGCTCACCGGCGAGCTGGACTCGGTACGCGGCTTCGCCGAAGCGCTCCGCTCCCAGGCCCACGAGGCCGCCAACCGGCTGCACACCGTCGTCTCCCTGATCGAGCTGGGCCGCGTCGGGGAAGCGGTGCGCTTCGCCACGGAGGAACTGGAGCTGGCGCAGGCGCTGACGGACCAGGTGGTCACGGCCGTCGGGGAACCCGTGCTGGCCGCGCTGCTGCTGGGGAAGGCCGCGCAGGCCAACGAGCGGGGAGTCGAGTTGGCGCTCACCCCCGACTCGCACGTGGACGATGTGGCCGGGCTGCCCGCCCGGGATCTGGTGACGGTGCTGGGCAACCTCATCGACAACGCGGTCGAGGCGGCGGGCCCGCAGGCGGTGGACGGGCTGTACCCCGCCCGCTCCGGCGCGGCGCCCGGCCGCGGGCCCCGCGTCACCGTGACGGTCGCCGTCCGGCGCACCCCGGCCCGGGAGCTGCTGCTCCGGGTCGCCGACAATGGGCCTGGCCTCCCCCCGGACGCGGGCGACACCCTCTTCGAACGCGGCTGGTCCACCAAGCCCGGCGGCGGCATCGGCCTGGCGCTCGTGCGGCAGACGGCGCGGCGGCACGGCGGGGAGGCCACCGCGAGCCAACGAGCCGGTGGCGGCGCGGAGTTCAGCGTCCGCCTGCCGCTCCCCGGGGAGGGAACATGACCCTGCGCGTCCTCGTCGTCGAAGACGATCCCGTCGCGGCGGACGCCCACGCCCTGTACGTCACGCGCGTCCCCGGCTTCGACGTCGCGGCGGTGGCGCACACGCGCGCGCAGGCCGTCCGGGCGCTGGAGGAGCACGCGCCGGTGGATCTGATCCTGCTGGACCTGTACTTGCCCGACGGCAGCGGCCTGGACCTGCTGCGCTCGCTGCGCGCGGCCGGGCACGGGGCCGATGTGTTCGCGGTGACCTCGGCGCGGGATCTGACGGTGATCCGCGAGGGCGTCTCCCTCGGCGTGGTGCAGCACGTGCTCAAGCCCTTCACCTTCCGGTCCCTGAGCGACCGCCTGCTGCGGTACGCGGACTTCCGCACGACCGCCGAGGCGCGCGGCGAGGCGTCCAGCCAGGACGAGGTGGACCGGGCGCTGTCGGTGCTGCGCGCGGCGCCCGCCTCCTCGGCGCTGCCCAAGGGGCTGAGCGCCGGAACGCTGGGCACGGTGACGGCGCAGCTGCGCGACTCGGCGGACGCGGGGCTGACGGCCAGCGAGGCGGCCGTACGGATCGGCATGAACCGGATCACCGCGCGCCGCTACCTCGAACACCTCGTCACCACGGGGCACGCGGACCGCCGGCAGCGGTACGGGCTGGTGGGACGGCCCGAGCACCACTATGTGTGGCGCCCCGGCACGGCAGGCGGACGGCGCGCACCCGGCGGACACGGCGGGCCGGGCGGACCAAGTGGCCACGGCGGACCGGACGGACACGGCGGACCGGACGAATAAGGCGGTCCTGGCACCCCCGGCGGACAAGACGGTCCCGGCGAACGGTAAAGCTCTCCGCCGTTTCCGCCCGCACCTATTGTCTATACCAATGCTTTCTCGCTAGCGTGCGGCGGCACCACCAACCGGTCATCCGGAAGGGAGAGTTACGTGTCCCCCCACACCACCCCCCACCGCCGCAGCAGGGCACGCCGCAGACTCACCATGGGCCTCGGAGCGGCGGCAGCAGCCGCCCTCACCGCCTCCGCACTCGCCGTCTCCGCGCAGGCCACGCCCCCCACACCACCGGCCGCCGACGCCAAAGCGGCAGCACCCAGCGGCATGAACGGCCCCTACCTGTACCTGGGTTGGGGCAACCCGCCCGACCCGGCCTCCTTCATGCAGGAGACCGGCACCAAGCAGCTGACCATGGCCTTCATCCTCTCCGGCGGCGGCTGCTCCCCCGCCTGGGACGGCCAGCGCCCGCTGGCCGGCGGCCAGGACGAGCAGGCCATCAAGGCGATCCAGCAGGCGGGCGGCGATGTGACCCCGTCCATCGGCGGCTGGAGCGGCAACAAGCTGGGCGAGGCGTGCGCGAACGCGCAGGACCTGGCGGGCGCCTACCAGAAGGTCATCGACGCCTACGGGCTCAAGTCGATCGACATCGACATCGAGTCCACCGAGGTCGAGAACGCCGAGGTACGGCAGCGGGTCATCGACGCGCTGAAGATCGTCAAGGAGAAGAACGCGGGCATCAAGGTCTACGTGACCTTCGGAACCACCACCCAGGGCCCGAACGAGAACGGCAAGGACCTGATCAACAAGGGTGCGGCGGCCGGTCTGGACGTCGATGCCTGGACGGTCATGCCCTTCGACTTCGGCGACGGCACCACCGATATGGCCGGCGCCACCAAGTCGGCCGTGGACGGCCTCAAGAACCAGGTCAAGGCGGCCTACGGGCTCTCGGACGCCGACGCCTACAAGAAGTCCGGCCTCTCCTCGATGAACGGCAAGACCGACCAGCAGGGCGAGTCGGTCTCCCCCGGCGACTTCCAGCAGATCGTGGACTACGCCAAGTCCAAGGGCCTGTCCCGGGTCAGCTTCTGGGCCGTCAACCGCGACCGCCCCTGCGCGGGCGGCGGCGCGGGCGACTCGTGCAGCGGGATCGACCAGCAGCAGTGGGAGTTCTCCAAGATCCTGGCCGGCTACGGCAGTTAGCCCGCGGGACGCTCTGGAACACAGCCGGGGCCGGGTGCGGCGGATTCCCCTCCGCTGCGCCCGGCCCCGGCTTCCCCGTGTTCCCCTGTTTCCCCGTTGCTCTGTCCCCCTCTGCCGCGGCTGCCCCCGTGACACCGCGAAACCCCGCACCCCCGAACGGGAACTCGCTGCCCCCGGTCCTCAGTTGGTGGCGAGGCCGACCGGGTGGACCTCGACGCTGTCGTCCGCGTACGGGGTGGCCATCTCGCCGGAGGGCCACTTGATCTTCACGGAGTGGGTCTCGTTCGGAGGCGTCACCACGAGTTCGGTGGGCTTCGAGGCGCCCTCGCCGTTGGCGGCGAGCTTGAACGAGACGTTGAAGCTGGCGGCGTCGCCGGGCTTCAGGTTGGTGATACGCGGCTGGTTCTTCGCGCGCTCGATGGGGCTGGTGGTGTGGTCGGCGTCGGTGATGTCGAGGCCCGCGAAGCCCGTCGCCGAGCAGGTCGTCGAGCCCCGGTTGATCATCGTGACGGTGACATCACCCGTCTCCGCGTCCGGCGAGGTGTCCTGGGCGTCCATGGCCAGGTCCGCCGTGCGGCAGAACTTGCCCTTCTTCGCGTGCGACGCCGAGCCGGTCCCCGAACCGGTGCGGGTCGAAGTGTCCTTGCCGGAGTCCGACTTCACGTCGCCCGTCTTCGCGTCGCCGGACGAGGACGAGCCCTTGTCCGAGGACGAGGCCGACTTGGCGGACGAGTCCTTCTTGCCGTCGTCGTTGCCACAGGCGGTCAGGGACAGAACAGCGACGAGTCCCACGGCCGCGAAGGCCGTGGTGCGCGTGTGCTTCATGGTGTTCCCCCGGGGGGTTGTACAGGTGTTTCGGTCAAGAACATTTGTACCGCGCACCGAGTTACGAGCCCTCGGTTGACGTGTCCCCGTTCTGTCACGGCGTTCGACGCCTGCGACTGACGCGCGGGGAGGTGCCGGGAGGTGCCGGGAGGTGCGAGGAAGTGCGAGGAAGTGCGGGGGTGCCCTTGAACGCACTGCGCCCGGCGGCCGGGTGAGGCGGGCCGCCGGGCGGTGATGCGCTTGCTGCTTTTACTACGCTTGCTGCTTTTACTGCTTTTTATGCTCTTCGTGCTCTTGGTGCGGGTCGTGCCTGGCGGGGCTGAACGGGGGGTCAGCCCCGCATCAGCTCTCCGTCGAGCGGCGCTTGCGCGCGAAGAACACGAGACCGCCACCGGCGACGACCACGGCGGCAGCGATGCCGGCGATCATCGGGGTGTTGCTGGAGGAACCGGTCTCAGCCAGGTTGTCGTCCCCGCCCTGCGGCTTGGACGCGGGAGCGCTGGAGCTGGACTGCGGCGCGCTCGGCGTCGGCTTCTCGGTCTTCGGGGGCTTGGTCGGCTCCGGAGTGCCGGGCTTCGACGGGGTGGGCGTCGGCTTCGGCGTCTCGGACTCGCACACCGGGGAGGTCTTGGTCTCCGGACCCCACGAGTACTTGTCGTCGTCCCCGGCCTTGACCTGGGCCGTCACATTCAGCGGCTTGGTGTGCTTGGGGAGATCGACCTTCTTGTGGAACTGGCCCTTGAAGGTCTCCGTCAGCAGCGTCTTGTCGCCGGCCTTCAGCGTGACGGTGTTGTCCTTGTCCGAGGCGTAGCTCGTCAAGTCGATCTGGACCGAGTAGCAGTCCACTGACCACTTGGGAGTGTGTGCCTGGGCCGGCGCCGCGGCTATCGCGGTGCCGAGGAACGCCGCGGCACCCGTCGCCGCGATGGCGACCGACCGCTGCCATCTGAGGCGCAGTGCTGTCATGTTTGTCCTTCCGGTAGAACCACGCCGCGCGATGAGCAGACGGCGGGTGACAGCACGGTACTCCCGTCGGCCACGCGGGACACAACGACCCCCTTATTTCCAACTCTTCCACCCGAAGGGACAGTTCGTGACCAGGGCGTGTGCGGAATGGGGAGACCCGGACCGTGACGAGCCCCACACCCGCGCCCCCGGGGGGCCGGGCAAGGCGGGGCGTGACGCGGTGCCCGGTGCCGTGCGCTACCGGGGCGGATCCGGGCAGCGTTCACCGGTCCGCGGGCACACGAGCGCGCAACGCACGACGACTTGACCGCGCGAGTAGTACCCCGCGTAGGCATCCGCGCGGCGCTCCACGCAGTCCCGGAGATAGGCGAGCTTGCCGTCCGGGTCTCGCGGCGGATTCGCGTGGACCTCTTTCTTCAGCCACGCGAACACCTGCTCCGGATCGGTGAACGTGCCCACGCGCATCGACTGCGGCTTGCGGAACCACTGACCGATCGTGTTCGGCGGTACCGGCGACTGAAGGTTGCGCGCCTCCCGGTCCAGCGGCCACTGCCCTCCGGTGTACGCATACGCGTGCCAGTGCATTCCCGCGTCCCTCCGAATAGGGCCCGGCCCCCGGTGGCGGTGGGCGCCGGCTGTTGGCTGCGTGACTGTCGGCCACCGACTGACCGGTGGGTGCTGCTAGCGGTCGCCGCCGCAGCCGGTGCCGTCGCCGCAGTCGGGGTCGTCGGCGGGTTGAGGAGGCTCGTCGTCCTCGGGATCGACGTGGAGAACCAGTGCGTGCATCGTGCTCCTCTCCTGGTCGGATTTCTCGGGGACCCGCCTCGGGTCCGCGACCGTCACGCGATGGAGTGGAAGCCGGTGCGTGCGGTCCGCCCGGGGCGGCGGTACACAGGTGCGCGGTCGTATCGACCGACCGGCACCGATTCACCTCGCGGCGATGCCGCAGGTGAGCGTCAGCACCAAGACGGTGAGGGCGAGGAGATGGAGCGCTTCGCGTAGCCAGGGGTTCACTCGGCGATCCGCAACTCCGTGCCCCGGCCGGTGTTCTCGCGCATAGCACGGTCGAGTTCGGCCAGGTCGTCGCGGAGCCACTGCGGGGCGAGGACGCGGGCCGCGAGCGCACGGGCGTGCGGGACGCACGCTTCGACCAGGTAGCCGGGGCCGGAGTTGCCGCCTTCGATCGCCACGGCCATGACCGCGTCGCGGTACCGGTCGCAGTGGCAGCAGTGCCCCGGACGCAGGAGGCCCTTCGGGCCGAACTCGGACTCGGGCACGGGTTCACGTTCGGTCATGGCCGCCCCCTCTTCGGTGGCGGACATGCGCACCTGCCGGTGAGGACGACCCACGGCGTTCCCTTCGCCTGCGGCTCCTCCCGCCCGGAGACGCGGGGAACCTGGCCACACCGGTGACAGCGGTCCGCCGCCGCACGGGCGGCCCGCACGAACAGGCCGAGATCACGTGGCATCGCGGTCGCCCCCCTGCGTGCAACGGGGGCACGCACACGGCGGGTACTCCAGCGGCCGGCTGACCGGCCGCGGCGGCTTGTCCGCATCCTCCCGGACGACGAGCCTCCGGCTCCAGGTGCGGCCCGAGTCGCGGGAGACCCGCAGGGTCATGGTCGTCACGGCCGCGCCTCCGTCCCTGGGCGGCTGTGCGTGGCGGCCCGGCCGGCGGAGCCGATCGTCAGTGTCTGCATGGAGCTGTCCTCACTGGAATGAGCGGCACCGGATCCTGAGGGGATGCCCGAAGCCGCCGGTCGGTGAGGACAGTAGAAGCGCGGAACCTTCCACCCCAGGGACGGCCCGCCCTATTCCGCAGACTCGCTGGGACACCCTGTCCCAGCCGTCAGCCGTCCAGGTGAAGCCTGTCGGCCAACTCCGTGACGAGGCTGCGCCGATGACGCTCCCTGGACCGAAGCTCCGCGACCAGGCGCCGGGCGGTGCCGTGGTAGCGCATCCATTCCGGAGCATCGTGCTCGGCCTGCAACAGGGCACCCGCCGCCCGGCCGCCCTGGTCGATGTCCGCGTGGGCCTGCGCGCGGTCCACGTGGAAGCGCGCCCGCCAGGTCGGCGGCAGGGTCTCCAGACGCGGAACCGCACGGGCTGCCTCGATCGCCTCCGCGCTCTTGCCCATCTCCACCAGGAAGTTCACGCGCGCCACGCCCGCGTTGGCCGGGCCGAAGGGAGTCGCGTAATCGAGACGGTCCGTGCCGAGACCGGCCGCCGCCGCGGAGGCCATCCGCAACAGCTCCTCCACGCGGTCGTACTGGGCCTCGCCCTGGCGTACGGTCGCCGTCGCCGCACGGAGCATGAGGATCCCCCAGAGGGAGAGAGCCAACGGCGGGGAGCGGAAGCCGGGTTCGGCGGAATCGGCCGTGGCGAGTGCCACGCGTGCCGCATCCTGCAACCGCCCCTGCTTGGTGAGGATCCAGGAGAGGGTGGACGCGCCGACGGTTTCCAGATGAGGGTCGTCCGAGGATCGGGCCGCCACCGTCGCGCGCTCTATCGCCGTGAACGCGGCGTCTTCCTTGCCCAGCGCCGTCAAAGTGGTCGCGGCGATCTGATACGCCTCCGCGAGCACCGCGTTGGCCGCTGCCCGGTCCGCCCCGGTGTGCTGGCGTACGGCGGCACGGGCATCGCGGATGAGTTGCGGCAGGACGGCGCCGACCTGCCCGACACGGCCCTCCCGCCGGATGTGTTCCGTCGAACGCAGCGCGGCCCGCAGCGCGCCAATGGTGGGCGGATCCTCCGGGTCGTCGTCCTCCCCCAGCAGATCGGAGACGGGCGAGACCGCCTGCCGCAGGAGCAGGAGACTGGGCTCTTCCCGCCCTTCCGGAGACGGTTCGAAGACAGCAGGTGCTCCGACGAGTACGGAGACCTCGACGTCGAGGGCCTGCGCGAGGGCGTTCAGCGTGGCCATCCGCGCGGTGAGCCGCCGGTTCTGCTCCAGCTTCCTGACCACATCGACCGATACACCAGCCCGAGCGGCAAGCTGCTCCTGCGTCAGCCCGCGTCGCTCTCGGAGCCGCCCGAGCCGGTCGCCGATCGTGGTCCCGAACGTGTGCGTCATGACTACCCCCGCCAGGTGGATACCCGCCGACCACGTTACGCCCGACCACCGAAGCCTGCCGGACACGGACTGACGCGACCCGGCCGCCTGCCGCCACAATGCTCCGCATGGAGATCGCACCCGAGGTCATGGCCTTCTACTCCGCCACCATCGACGAGTCCCAGCGCCTGACGATGTCCGCCGACGGCGCCCTTGAACTGCTCCGCACCCAAGAGCTGCTGCGCCGCCTCCTCCCGGCCGCGCCCGCCCGCGTCCTCGATGTCGGTGGCGGGCCGGGGGCGCATGCCCGGTGGCTCGTTGCGGACGGGTACGCCGTGCATGTCGTGGATCCGGTGCCCCGGCATGTCGAGGCCGCGCGGCGCGTGGCGACCTCGGCCGAGGTGGGCGATGCCCGCGAGCTGGATCTCGGGGACGACGGCTTCGACGTGGTGCTGGTGCTCGGCCCGCTCTACCACCTCCTGGAGCGGGCCGACCGGGACCGGGCGCTCGCCGAGGCGTACCGGGTGGTGCGGCCGGGCGGTCTGGTGGCTGCGGCGGGGATCAACCGGTACGCGTCGCTGTTCGAGCACACGGCGTTCGCGCACCTGGGCAAGGACAGCGTCCGGGAGAGCATCGAGGGCATCTTGCGCACGCAGATCCACGACGGGAAGAAGTCGTTCACCGCCGCGTACTTCCACAGCGGCGCCGAGCTGCGCGACGAGGTGGCGGAGGCCGGGTTCGAGGACGCGGAGGTCTTCGGGATCGAGGGGCCGACGTGGGGGATGCTCAAAGCGACCGAGCAGTACACGAAAGAGTCCGTCACGGGATCCGCGCTGTTCGAGTCCGCGCTGACGGCCGCCCGCCTCGCGGAGCCGTATCCCGAACTGCTCGCCGCCAGCTCGCACATGCTGGCTGTCGGCCGACGCCCCGCAGCGTGACGCACCGGCCCTCGCCGATCAGACTGCGGGGTCAAGTTGCCCTGCCGCAAGGGGAGTCAGGGGTGCTCACGTCGGCCGCGTACCCGGGCCGAGCCAGAGCACGGGCCCCGGCTTGGGGCGGGCGGGCCGCGGCGAAGGCGGCGGCGAGTTGATCGAGGAGCGGGGCCGCGCAAGGGTGGGGGTCGCGAAGTGGTGTGATGGTGTAGAGGCCGCGGGTCGGGGGATCGACGAGTCCCACTGTGGTGACATCGGTCCGCAGCGCGGACGCCAGCGCCCCGGGTATCAGCGCGATGGCGTGACCCGTTGCGACCAGGGCCAGCTTGCCGTGCAGGTCGGCCGCGGTGAGGTCGATGCGGGCGCTGACTCCGGCACGGGCGGCGTGCTGGCGCAGGAGCGCCGCCGAGCCGTCATTGTCCTCGACCCAGGTCTGCCCGGCCAGTGTCCGAATGTGCACCGGGCCGCCCCCGGCCTGGGGATGACCGGCGGGCAGGACGACGACCATCTCGTCCAGGCCGAGGAACCGCCGTTCGAGCCGCGGGTCGTGGGGCAGGCCCGGTGGTGCGTCGGTGACGACAGCGATGTCGAGGTCTCCGGCGAGCACGCGCTGGTGCAGCTGCCCGCTCAGTCCGGGGACCAGGCTCCAGCGGAGGGGTCCCGCCTGCTTCAGCAGGCCCCGGATGGCTTCGGGGACGATCCCGGAGGCCAGGGAGGGCGCGGCGCCGACGGCCAGCGGCAGGCGGAACTCCCCGCTGTGGACGTCCCGTACGGCGCGTACGGCGCGGTCGGCCTCGTTGAGTGTGGCCAGGGCGTGGCGCCGGAACACCTCGCCGGCCGGTGTCGGACGCACGCCGCGCGCGTGGCGCTTCACCAGCGGCACGCCGAGCTGCCGCTCCAGCCCGGCGATCTGCCGGGAGACGGCCGATTGTGTGTGGTTCAGCTCGACGGCCGCCGCCGCCAGCGAACCGAGGCGGCACACGGTCACGAAGGTCCGCCACACAGTCAGGTCCATGGCGCCAGTATGCCCGGCCGGTATGCGCATCGCGCAGGGCTGACCTGCGAAATCTGCGCTTGTCGCAACTGTCGCGGTGCACCACTCTGGCGCGCATGACCGCACCGCACACGTCAGCACGACGCACGTCAGCACCACGCACGCCGACACAACGCACGCCAACACCGCGCACTGTCGCCGTCCTCGGCCTGGGGCGCATGGGAGAGGCGATCGCGACACGACTGGCTGCCCAGGGCTGGGAGGTCGTCGGCTGGACCCGCTCCGGGCGCGCCTCGGCAACCGTCGAGGTGACCGGCGATCCGGACGACGCGGTGGCGAGAGCCGACGTCGTCCTCCTGTCGCTGTTCGACGGGCCTGCCTGCCGGCAGGTCCTCGATGACGTCCGCGACTCGCTGCGCGCCGGCACGATCGTGGTGAACACCAGCACCATCGCCCCGGCCGAGGCGGCCGAACTGGCCGGGCGGCTCGGCGCGTCCTACGTCCACGCGCCCGTGCTCGGGTCCGTACCGGCTGCCGCCGACGGCGCCCTGCGGGTTCTCGCCGCCGCCGGTCAGGACACGCTGGACCGGGTCCGGCCGGTGCTGGAAACTCTGGGCACCGTTGGGGGAGTCGAGGACGCCTCCACCGCCGCCGCGCTCAAGCTGATCGCCAACAACAGTCTGGCCGGGGCCGTCCTCGCGCTGCGCGACGCGCTGCGGCAGGCCGACGCCCTCGGCCTGCCGCGTGAGCAGGTGCTGGACGTTCTCGAACTCGGCCAGCTCGGCAGGCTCGTGGCCCGCAAACGGGCCTTCCTCACCCACCCGTCGGCCGCCGTCACCGGAACCGCCACCGGAATCGGAACCAAAACCGGCACCGGAACCGGAACCGCCGAATTCACCCTCGGTGCGCTGGCCAAGGACATGGCCCTGCTGGCCGCCGCGTCGGACATCCCCTTGCGCGGCGCGGCCCACCTGGCCGACACCGCTGCCGGCCCGGACGCCGACATCGCCGTCGCCGCCACGGTCCCCGCCGCGACGGACGCCGTGGCGGGCGAGGCCGTACTCGAACCGCTCCGCGCCTACATCCGGGGCCACGCCACCGGCGACCCCGCCCACTTCCGCGACGCGTTCTTGCCCACCGCCCACATCGAGGGGATCCGGGACGGCGCGTTCGTCTCCTGGCCCCTGGAGGAATACTGCGCCCTCTTCCAGGGGCGGCCGGCCCCGGACGAACCGGCCCGCTCCCGCCGCATCGACGCGGTGGACGTCCACGGCACCGTCGCCACCGCGACCATGACGCTCCGGCACGGCCCGGATACGTTCACCGACATCTTCTTGCTGACCCACGTCCATGACAGCTGGCGCATCGCCAACAAGGCGTATCACCGGCACTCGTGAGCACCCCGGACGGCGGGCGGCACCCCGCGATGACGGTGCGTACCGCGAGACGGCGGGCGGCACCCCGGGACGCGTGCGGCGCCCCGGCCCCCGGCATCCCGAAAGGCCCCTTCGGCCCTAGAAGACCGCCCTAGAAGACCGCCTCGGTCTCGTCCATGCGGTCCTGCGGGACGTGCTTGAGTTCGGTGACGGCGTCGGCCAGCGGGGCCATGACGATCTGCGTGCCGCGCAGGGCCGTCATCTGGCCGAAGTCGCCCCGGTGGGCGGCTTCGACCGCGTGCCAGCCGAAGCGGGTGGCGAGTACGCGGTCGTAGGCGGTGGGGGTGCCGCCGCGCTGGATGTGGCCGAGGATGACCGGCTTGGCCTCCTTGCCGAGGCGGTGCTCCAGTTCGATGGCGAGGCGGTTGCCGATACCGGCGAAGCGCTCGTGGCCGTACTGGTCGATCATGCCCTTCTCGTAGGGCATGGAGCCCTCGGCGGGGTGCGCGCCCTCGGCGACGCAGATGATCGCGAACTTCTTGTCGCGCGCGAACCGTTCCTCGACCATCTTGGCGAGGTCGTCCACCTCGAAGTTCCGCTCGGGGATGCAGATCGCGTGCGCGCCGCCTGCCATGCCGGCCTCCAGTGCGATCCAGCCCGCGTGCCGTCCCATCACCTCCACGACCATGACGCGCTGGTGGGACTCGGCCGTGGTCTTGAGGCGGTCCATGGCCTCGGTGGCCACGCCGACGGCGGTGTCGAAGCCGAAGGTGCGGTCGGTGGCGGAGATGTCGTTGTCGATGGTCTTGGGGACGCCGACGACCGGCAGTCCCGTCTCGGCGAGCATGCGTGCCGCGGTGAGGGTGCCCTCGCCGCCGATGGGGATGAGCGCGTCCAGGCCGAGGCGGTCGATCAGTTCCTCGGAGTTGTTGCACGCCTCGCGCAGCCGGTCGCGCTCCAGGCGGGCCGAGCCGAGGATGGTGCCGCCCCGGGCGAGGATGCCGCTGACGGAGTTTATGTCCAGCGGGCGGTAGCGGCCGTCGAGCAGGCCCTTGAATCCGTCTTCGAAGCCGATGACCTCGTCGCCCCGGTCGGCCACGGCACGGTGGACGACGGACCGGATCACGGCGTTGAGGCCGGGGCAGTCTCCGCCGGCGGTGAGGACTCCGATGCGCATGGGATTCGCTTCTCCTGCTCGGTGAGTGCCCGCGTGGGGACGGGCCGCTTGGGGCGCTGCTGGACCTCACTGTCCGCAGTGCCGCTGCCATGTGTGAGCCGGTGCGATTGTTTCACGACTTGAATACAGGGGCATGGGTGCTGTTCGCCATGCGGACTCTCCCTCGTCGCGTCCGCCGCACCCTCCTCGAGTCCGCCGAGCGCACCGGTTGTTGCGGGTACCTCCCTCGAGCCTGTCCATTCGGCTCCGTCTGCCCCGCCGTCCGGCCGCTGCGTCGGCCGCCGCGTCCGGTTGGCCCGGTCTCCCGGGACTGTTCACCCAGCCGTCATCCGCCGATTCCGACCTGGCGAGCCACCTAGCCAGAAGCGCAGGTATTGTCAAGGGTATAGCCAGATCTTTATAGGCGCTTTCCCGGTGAAAGACCTCAAGAAGGACCTCAAGGCGGTCTCGACACGCGTGCCGTCGCCGCCGGAACCGAGCTACCCGACCGGCGCCCGACCGGCGCCTTGACCCGGAGGAGACAGCGCGTGACGCGCAGCGTGTACGTGACCGGAATCGGACGCGGCGACGGCCGGCAGGTGGTCGAGCTGGGGGTCATGGAGCTGCTGACCCGCCAGGTGGACCGCGTGGGGGTCTTCCGTCCGCTGGTGCACGACGGCCCCGACCGGCTCTACGACCTGCTGCGCAGCCGCTACCGCCTCACCCAGCCCGCCGCCTCCGTGTTCGGGATGCGCTACGAGGAGGCCGCAGCCCTCCAGGCCGAGCGGGGTACCGATGAGCTGATATCCCGGCTGGTGGACCGCTTCCACGAGGTGGCCAGGGATTACGAGGCCGTTCTGGTGCTGGGCACCGACTTCGCGGAGACCGGACTGCCCGCCGAACTGGCGCTCAACGCCCGCCTCGCCAACGAGTTCGGGGCCGCCGTGCTCCCCGTCGTCGCCGCCCGGGAGCAGAGCCCCGAGGCCGTGGTGGCCGAGGTGCGCAACGCGCACCACGCCTACGCCTCGCTGGGCGCCGACCTGCTCGCGATGGTCGCGAACCGGGTGAGCGACCCCGAGGCGGCGCAGGCCGTGCTGGGCCTGGGCGAACGGCTGCCCGAGCCGGTGTTCGTCCTGCCGGAGGAGCCCGCGCTGGCGGCGCCCACCATCGCGCAGGTCAAGGAGACCACCGGGGCCCAGGTGCTGCTGGGCGACCACGCGGGGCTCAGCCGGGACGTACGGCACCTCGTCTTCGGCGGCGCGCATCTGCCCGCCTTCTTGCCCGCGCTGACCGAGGGCTGCCTCGTGATCACCTCGGGTGACCGCTCGGATCTGATCGTCGGCGCCCTGGCCGCGCACTCCTCCGGCTCCCCCGCCATCGCCGGGCTGCTGCTCACCCTCGGTGAGCATCCGGGCGAGCAGACTCTCGCGCTGGCCTCCCGGCTCGCGCCGGGCACACCGGTGCTGTCCGTGTCGGAGGGCTCCATCCAGGCCGCCGACGCGCTGCTCTCGCTGGAGGGCAAGCTGACGGCCGCGACCCCGCGCAAGGCGGAGATCGCGCTCGGCCTGTTCGAAACCCACGTGGACACCGCGCAGTTGACCGCGCGGCTGTCCGTGGAGCGCAGCGAGCGGGTCACCCCGATGATGTTCGAGCACGAGCTGGTGGAGCGCTCGCGCGCCGCCCGGCGGCACATCGTGCTGCCCGAGGGCACCGAGGAGCGGGTGCTGCGCGCGGCCGAGGTGCTGCTGCGCCGCAACATCTGCGATCTGACGCTGCTGGGCGAGCCCACGCTGGTGCGCAAGCGCGCCGCCGAGCTGAGCATCGGCCTGGAGCTGCTGGGCGACGACGAGCCGCCGCAGGCCACCGGCAGGGCCACCGCCCGCATCGTGGATCCGCAGCGCTCGCCGCTGCGGGAACGTTTCGCCGAGCGTTACGCCAAGCTGCGCGCCCACAAGGGCGTCAGCTACGAACTGGCCCACGACGTGGTCGCGGAGGTGTCGTACTTCGGGACGCTGATGGTCGGCGAGGGCCTGGCCGACGGCATGGTCTCGGGCGCCGTGCACTCCACGGCGGCCACGGTGCGGCCCGCCTTCGAGATCATCAGGACCAAGCCGGACGCCGACATCGTCTCCTCGGTCTTCTTCATGTGCCTGGCCGACCGCGTGCTGGTCTACGGGGACTGCGCCGTGGTACCCGACCCGGATGCCGAGCAGCTCGCGGACATCGCGATCCAGTCGGCCACCACCGCCGCGCGGTTCGGGGTCGAGCCGCGAATCGCCATGCTGTCGTACTCGACGGGCACCTCCGGCTCGGGCGCCGAGGTGGACAAGGTGCGGCGGGCCACCGAGCTGGTGCGCTCGCGCCGCCCCGACCTGCTGGTGGAGGGCCCCATACAGTACGACGCGGCCGTGGAACCCTCGGTGGCCGCGACCAAGCTCCCCGGCTCGCAGGTCGCCGGGCAGGCCACCGTGCTGATCTTCCCCGACCTGAACACCGGCAACAACACCTACAAGGCCGTGCAGCGCTCGGCCGGTGCCGTGGCCGTGGGGCCCGTGCTCCAGGGCCTGCGCAAGCCCGTGAACGACCTGTCCAGGGGCGCCCTGGTGCAGGACATCGTCAACACCGTCGCCATCACCGCCGTACAGGCGCAGGACGAGCCGGCCACCGGCAGCTCCGGCGCCTGACCCCGGGCCCGCCGGCCCACGCCGGCGGGCCGGACGCCCGCCCGCCCCCTCGCAGAAAGCACCGCACGCCGTGACAGCCACCCGGATACTCGTCCTCAACTCCGGCTCCTCGTCGGTGAAGTACCAGCTCATCGACATGGCCGACCATTCACGGCTGGCCACCGGGCTGGCCGAGCGGATCGGCGAGGACACCTCCACGCTCACCCACCGCCCCCCGGCCGGCGGGGAGCCGCGTGAGCGCCGGGGACGCCTGGCCGATCACGACGCGGCGCTGAAGGCCGTCGCGGAGGAGCTGGCGGCGGACGGCCTGGGCCTGGACTCCCCCGAGCTGGCCGCCATCGGCCACCGGGTGGTGCACGGCGGGCTGAAGTTCACCGAGCCCACGCTGATCGACGAGGTGGTGCTCAAGGAGGTCGAGCGCCTGGTGCCCGTCGCGCCGCTGCACAACCCCGCCAATATCACCGGCATCCGCACCGCCCAGCGGCTGCGCCCGGACCTGCCGCAGATCGCGGTCTTCGACACGGCCTTCCACTCCACCATGCCGGAGCACGCGGCGCGCTACGCCATCGATGTGAAGACCGCCGACGAGCACCGGGTGCGGCGCTACGGCTTCCACGGCACCTCGCACGCCTACGTCTCCCGCAAGACGGCCGAACTGCTGGGCAAGGACCCGGCCGAGACCAATGTGATCGTGCTGCACCTGGGCAACGGCGCCTCGGCCTCGGCGGTGCGCGGCGGGCGCTGCGTGGACACCTCCATGGGGCTGACCCCCTTGGAGGGCCTGGTGATGGGCACCCGCTCCGGTGACATCGACCCGGCCGTGGTCTTCCACCTCGGCAGGGTGGCGGGGATGAGCATGGACGAGGTGGACGAGCTGCTCAACAAGCGCAGCGGCATGGCGGGCCTGTGCGGCGAGAACGACATGCGCGAGATCCGCCGCCGGGTCGAGGAAGGGGACGCGGCGGCCACCTTGGCCTTCGAGATCTACATCCACCGCCTGAAGAAGTACATCGGCGCCTACTACGCGGTGCTCGGCACCGTGGACGCCGTGGTCTTCACCGCGGGCGTCGGCGAGAATGCCGCGCCCGTGCGGGAGGCCGCCGTCGAGGGTCTGGCGGAACTGGGCCTGGCCGTGGACGGGGAGCTGAACGCGGCGGGCGGGCGCGAGCCGAGGCTGATCTCGCCCCGGGACGCGCGGGTCAAGGTCGCCGTCGTACCGACCGACGAGGAGCTGGAGATCGCAGAGCAGACCTACGCGCTGGTCACAGGCGGCTGAGCGGGCCCCGGCCCGGCCGGCCGCCGCAGCGCCGCCACCCACATCGTTCAGTACCTAAACAAAACGATAGGATCGCCCCCATGCGCCGTTCCAAAATCGTCTGCACCCTGGGCCCCGCCGTCGACTCCTACGAACAGCTCAAGACGCTGATCGAAGCGGGTATGAACGTGGCCAGGTTCAACATGAGCCACGGGTCCCACCCCGAGCACGAGGAGCGGTACCACCGCGTCCGCAAGGCCGCGGAGGAGACCGGCCGCGCCGTGGGCGTGCTCGCCGACCTCCAGGGCCCCAAGATCCGGCTGGAGACCTTCGCCGAGGGGCCCGTCGAGCTGGTCCGCGGTGAGGAGTTCACGATCACCACCGAGGACGTCGCCGGCGACAAGACCATCTGCGGCACCACCTACAAGGGCCTGCCCGCCGATGTGTCCAAGGGCGACCCGGTGCTGATCAACGACGGCAATGTCGCCCTCCAGGTCACCGAGGTGGCCGGCCCCCGGGTGCGCACCATCGTGATCGAGGGCGGGGTCATCTCCGACCACAAGGGCATCAACCTGCCCGGCGCCGCGGTGAACGTGCCCGCGCTGTCCGAGAAGGACATCGAGGACCTGAAGTTCGCGCTGCGCATGGGCTGCGACATGGTGGCGCTCTCCTTCGTGCGGGACGCCTCGGACGTGCGCGACGTGCACCGGGTCATGGACGAGGTCGGGCGCCGGGTGCCGGTGATCGCCAAGGTGGAGAAGCCGCAGGCGGTCGCCAACATGGAGGACGTCGTCATGGCCTTCGACGGGGTCATGGTGGCGCGCGGCGACCTGGCGGTGGAATACCCGCTGGAGAAGGTCCCGATGGTGCAGAAGCGGCTGGTCGAGATGTGCCGCCGCAACGCCAAGCCGGTGATCGTGGCGACCCAGATGATGGAGTCGATGATCACCAACTCCCGGCCCACCCGCGCCGAGGCCAGCGACGTGGCCAACGCGGTGCTGGACGGGGCCGACGCGGTGATGCTCTCCGCCGAGTCCTCGGTCGGGCAGTACCCGATCGAGACCGTCAAGACGATGTCGAAGATCGTGCAGGCCGCCGAGGTCGAGCTGCTCAGCCGGGGCCTCCAGCCGCTGGTGCCCGGCAAGAAGCCGCGCACCCAGGGCGGTGCGGTGGCGCGCGCGGCGTGCGAGATGGCCGACTTCCTCGACGGCAAGGCGCTGGTGGCCTTCACCAAGTCCGGCGACACGGCCCGCAGGCTCTCCCGCTACCGCGTGGCCCAGCCGATCCTGGCCTTCACCACGGACGCCGCCACCCGCAACCAGCTCACGCTGAGCTGGGGCGTGGAGACGTATGTGGTCAAGCACGTCGATCACACGGACGAGATGGTCGAGTTGGTCGATGCCGAGCTGCTGAAGCTCCAGCGCTACGAGACGGGCGACACCATGCTCATCACCGCCGGCTCGCCCCCCGGCGTGCCGGGGACGACGAACATGGTCCGCGTCCACCACCTGGGCAGCGCCCAGAACTGACCCGGCCGACCGGCCGGAGACCGTTCCGGACGCCGCAACGGCGCCGCCCCCGGGCGGCGCCGTTTCTGTTCGGGGCCAGATTCGGGGCCGGACAGGTCAGAGACTCAACGCCGTCCGCAGCGCCGCCAGCCGCTCCTGGTCCTTGCGGATCCACTGGAGGTCGTAGGGGTGGCGGGGCGGGCGGCGCGGGGATCCGGCCAGCTCCCGCAGGCGCTCGCGGACCTGCGGGGCGAGGCTGCCGCCGCCCAGCTCGCGCAGCAGTCCGAGGGCCTCTTCGACGGGGCCGCTCTGCTCGACGGCGAGCAGCAGCGCGTCGGTCACCGTCTCCTCGTCCACCCCGTCCACCCCGTCCGCCGCGTCCGCCCCGTCCACGTCGTTCGCTTCGTCGGCCCCGACCGCACTGTCGTGGCCGACGACGGCTCCGGGGAAGGCCAGCAGCGCACCGCACGCGGAGACCAGCGTGGTCATCGAGCCGAACAGCGGCGGGATGTCGGAGGCGAGAGCGGCGGCGGGCGCGCCGATCCGGCGGGCGAGCCGGGCGGCGGCGTCCCGCACGCGGTCGTCCCTGCCGTTCAGCGCCGCCGACAGCGTCGGGAGCAGTTCCCCGGCCGCTTCCCGCCCGTGGATCGCGTGGGTCGCGGACGCGGCGCCCAGACAGTCGCCCCAGTCCCAGCCGGCATCGCCGCTCGTCTCGGGGGTCAGCAGCTCGCGCAGCCTCGGGAGCAGCGGCGCACCGTCCGGGCCGAGGTCGCGTGCGCGGGTGACGGCGGCACGCTTGCTGTAGAGGACCTCGTCGAGCCCGGCGCGCACGGCGGCCACCAACAGCCCGCTCTCGTCCGTGAGTTCGCGCAGCGCGACAGCCGCGGGCATCCTCTCGTAGGCCGATGTGGCACGGTCGGCGGCGGCCCGCAGCCGGTCCGCGGCCACCTCGGCGTCCGGCGTTCCGGCCGCGACGGCGGCCACCGCACCCGGCGCGTGCTGGGGCTCCTTGGACAGCAGTTCGTACAGCTCCGGGAGGGCCGGAGCGGCCCGCGGGCCCCATGCGGCGAGCAGCGCGCACAGGTGCCGGGGCGCCCCGTAGTTGCGGCGGTCGGGTGTGCGCAGCAGGCTCCGCGCCGCCGCCAGGAGTGCCGCGTCGAAGGGGACGACGACCCCGCGCCGGGCGCTCCAGGGCGACGTGCCGACGGCCGTCTCCAACGCCCCCCTGCTGTGCGGCAGATGGCGGGCCAGCAGCGGCACGGCGCGTGGGTCACGGAGGGCGACGAGCAGCGCGAGGGCGTCGTCAGCGGCCTCCTTGTCGTCGCCCTCGCCCCCGCTCCCAGGAGTCTCACCGGCCGCGACGGCCAGCACCGCGTCGGCGGCGGGGCGGCCTTCCTCGCCGAGGCGCCGCACCATCGCCACGGCGCGTCCCCTCACCACGGGGTCCGCGTGGGCGACCAGTTCGGCGAGCGGCCCGGTCAGGGCGGCGGGGGCCGGGCGGAACTCGCCGCACAGCGCCTCGATGCCGCTGAGCATCCGGCGCGCGCGGAACCCGGCGCCGTCTCCCGGGTCCCCGACCGTGTCTGCCGCCGCTCCCCCGGCGGTGCGAGCGGTCTCCAGCAGACTCAGGGACAGCGGGAGTCCGTCCCGGTCGGCGAGCAGGAGCAGCAGGTCCTGAAAGGCGGTGTCCTCCCGGTCGGTGTCCTTCCACTCCCCGGTGCTCGTGTCGAACCAGCGCTCGCCGGGCTCGGATCCCGCGCCCGCGCCCGCCGTTGCCCACGCGGTGGCGGCTGCGGCCAGTTCGTCCGTCCAGGGGGCGTCGTCGCGGACTAGGCTGAGCGCTGCCGCGAGCCGGACCTCGGGGTCGTTTTCCGCTCCCAGTTCGCCCGCCGCGATATCTGCCGCGATCCCGGGGTCGGCGGCCCGGCAGGCGGACAGCAGCTCGGAGCGCAGGTCCTCGTCGCTCTCCTGGGGCCAGCGCTCGCGTATCGCCTCGGCGGCGGCGCGCGCGGGGCCGGACAGGCCGATGATCCGGAGGAGCAGGCGCCGGATGTCGGGGTCGTCGTGCGCGAGCAGTGGCAGCAGCGCCGGAACCTGGGTGGCGACGGCGGCCGTCAGTTCGTCCTGGTCCCCGCGCGGCTGGTCCTCACCGTCGGCGACGCTGTGCAGCAGCTCCAGCAGCGTCTCGGTGTACACCCCGGCCGCGCACAACCGGGCCAGGTAGGGCACACATTGGCGGGTTGCGGAGTACGCGGGGGTGCGGGCGCGCATGCTGTGCCAGAAGGAGCTGAGCGCTTCGCGGACGGCCTCGTCGTCATCGGAGGCCAGGGCCCGGAGGGTGCCCGCGGGGTCTTCCGCCGTGCCGTGGACGAAGCCGGTGGGCGCCCATATTTCCTCCTCCAGGCCCGCGAGGATTTGATCGGTGGAGTGCTGTGCCGTCATGCGGCCGATCATCGCAGGGGCCGCGTATCCGGACACTCGCCAGTACGTCCCGGAGACGTAACACGCGGACGCGGCCCACGAGTTGCCCGTGGACCGGCCGGGTCCGGGGGCCGGGGTGGTGGTGCGAGTGCGTCACCCCCCAAGGGGGTGACGCAACGGCGGACACCCCCGGCGCGGTGTCCGCGCGGGGGTGGGCCGGTTCACTTCTCGACGAACTGGTGCAGGCCGGGGATGGTGAGGTTGCCGCCGAACTGGCCCGCCTGCTTGACGGTCACCTTCGTGAAGTACGCGAACGGCACGTTGATCGGCGGCGGCGAACCGGGGCTGAAGGTGATCGGGATCAGCCCGAAGAGATTGCCCTTCAGTTCCTCGGTGTACATCGTGACCTTGCCGCCACGGATGGTCGAGGTCGAGCCCTCGGCCGCCTGTACGTGGTAGGTCGTGCCGCCGGGGCCCTTCACCGTCTGGTGCAGGTCGCCGATGTCCAGGGCGTCGGAGGTGAACTTGAGGGCCTGCTTCGTCCTGCCGTTCGGCATGGTGATGTTGACGACGCCCTTGTAGTCGAGGCCCTTGAGCGTGAGGGAGGAAGCCTCCAGGTTCCAGGGCTGGTTGGGCACCTGGGCAGGCGTCTGCTCGTCCGTGCCCTGGACATCCATCTTCTCCGGACAGGGGAACGGCTTGCCCGCGTCCTTGGCCGGGTCGTAGTCGCGGGCGGTGCCGTCCTTCTCGGAGACGCCGCTGTCGCCGCTGTCCTTGGAATCCTTGCCCTTGGCGCCTTTGGCGTCTTTGCTCTTCTTGTCCTGGGCCTTTTTGTCCTGGGACTTCTCATCCTCGGCCCCGGTCCCGCTCTTGTTCTCGCCGCGCTTCACCGCCCCGGACGCACCCGGCGTCTCGTCCTTCTCGGGCGTCTTGGGCACGGACGTCGTGGGATCGGGGTCGGGCTTGGGGGAGGACTTCCCGCCGTCCGAGGGCTCGTCCGGCTTCTCGTCCGCGGGCGCCTCGGGAGGTTCGGACTCCTTCGGCTTCAGGACGTCATCGAGCGTCTTGCCGACACCCAGCGGGTCGTACCAGGGGTTCTCCTCGTCCTCGGAGGACGAGGAATCACCCGAGTCCGAACCGGAGCCGGAGCCCGAACCGGAGCCCGAACCGGAACCAGAGCCCGGGGACGGAGCCTTGGACGACGGCTTGCCCGCACTCCCGTCGTCAGCGGAACCGCCCGAAGGCGTGGGCGACGCGGGGGATTTGGTCCCGGACCCCTTCTCGTCGCCGCCCTGGGCAGGCTTGTCCTGCTCCCGCTGCTCCCGTTTCGCCGCGTCCGCCTTGTCCTGTGCGGCCTTCTCCCGCTTGGCCTGCTCGCGGGCCAGATCACGCTTGAGCTTTTCCGCCCGCTCCTTGCGCTCTTCCTTCTCGGCCTCGGTCTCCTTCTGATCGGCCACCGAGACGCAGGAGTCGCCCTTGAAGGGGTTCTTGGGCTGCGGTTTGGCGTTGGCCAGCTGCGGGGTGAGCCCCATGCCCATCAGGACGGCCGAGGGCATCGCCGCGATGGCGATCGCCTTGCCGGCGGGCACATGGAGACGGGTCAGCAGTGGCTTCTTCGGGACCGCGTGCCGGGGCCCGGTTCTCACCCGGATACTCGGCGCCGCGTCCGCTGACGCACCCTCCCCCGCGTTCACCTCGTCACCCGGCACGGTGCCTCCCGTTCCCGTCATTCGTCTCGGCCCCGTTTCCAGGGGCCGCTCCTGAGACTGCTGTGTTGTCCCGGGGGCCCTCGCCCCCGTCCCGCGCCGGGACGTCCAGGGTGCGTCCGGTCTGCGCCGGAACCTGCGCTCCCGGGTCGCCGGAAGCGGTCGGGCCCTCCGCAGGCCCGGAATCCGCCGAATTCACCGACTCCGGCCGGGACTTGACGACCTTGCCCGGGGCCCAGGAGACGCCGAGCGCGCCACCGATCAGTCCGAGGAGGAAACCGATCAGGAAGGCGCCGAAGTTGGACACCACGAGGGAGACCAGCGACAGCAAAATCGCCGCGATGCCCGCGAACACCCGCGAGTGGGGCTGGAACCACATGGTCAGCCCGAGAACGACCAGCAGCACGCCGATGATCAGCGAGCCGGCACCCGCCGTCGTGGACATCCGGATGGTCAGCGAACCGAGCGTGAGGTTCTGGTAAGGGACGTACATGATCGGGATACCGGCCAGCAGCGTCAGTATTCCGCCCCAGAACGGGCGCTGGCCGCGCCAGGTCCGGAAGGAACTGCGCTTCCGGCCGAATCCGGTCGTCAGCCTCTGTCGCGTATCGACGCTCATGGGTACGGGGCTCCTCGGAACTGGCGCAGAACTTGCTGGGTGGAGCGGACCCTACGGGCGCGGCGCGCGGGGTCGAGCGGTGGCCCCGGACCCCGCACCCGTGGGGTCGTCAGTACGTCAAGTGCGTCAGTAGCACTCGCTCTTGCCCTTCTTCACGGCCATGTGCAGGCCGCTGAGTTTGAACGTGCCGGCCGTCGTGGCCCACGCTCGCTGCTTGACGTCGGTGAACACGACACTGTCCGCCTGCTGGGAGAACGAGTCCTTCAGGTACTTGTCGCCGTTGTGCGGACCGGGCCCCTTCGTGGTCTTGTCCACCGAGACGCCGATGTCGATGTTGTTGAACGTCGCGTCCGTGCGCAGGTCGTCGGCGTCGATGTAGAGCTTCTTCGCCTCGACGCGCGGGCCGCCGTTGCCGCCCGCCGTGAGCTTCATCGACACATCGCCGAAGACCGGCACCGGCACGACGACGGACTGGCAGAGGTTCTTGATCTTCGCCGAGTTCATGCCGACGACCGCGACGGGCTTCTGGCCCGACTTGTTCGTGTCGATCGCGCCGTACTGAACGAACCCCTGCCCGTCCAACTTGTCGGCGGTCACCTTGAACTGCTGGCCGGAGACGCTGAACGACGCCGCCAGCGCGCCCTGCGAGAGAGCTACGCCGATCGCGGCCGTTGCGGCCACGCTCGGCACCATGACGACGGCGAACCGCTTCCATCTGGTCCCGCCACGAGCCAGGGACTCCATGACTTTCCTCCTTCTCGGACGTACATCTCCGGCTCGAAGAGCCGTCCACTTGCCAGCGGGCCGCTCCCTGCCTTGGGGCACCTCCCGGCCGCGCGAGGCTGGGGAGGGAGAAGTGCTACGTCCTCGGAAAGAGAGCGCCAACGCCTCTGTACGTGCCGTCCTTCCACACGTCACGTCCGAGGTGCCGGCGATCACCCCCGAGCGACAACCACGGGCCACGCTCTCGCGCAACCTTGCTTTGTGCGGACAGGCTCCGCCGTGCGGCGGAGACCCCCCTGTCCTCAAGGCCGGCGGTAGAGCTGAGTGTTGCGGTGATGCTGGGGTGTGCGATGCCGGCCTGCCCGGTGGGGACCCATGCCGCGGGGCGCCGAATGGTTGCCGGGCTGCTGGCGAGGGACCGAGCTTGGCCGATCGTGGTCCATCTGCGGCCGGTGCACAAGGGGGTTCGTTACTTACGAGTAACGGTGGGATAACCGGCGGGCCGCCAAACGGCCTCGCCCGGCGACGCAGGGTCGCCGGGCGAGGCGGGGGCGAGAGCGGAGCACCCGGACAAGGCGGGAGATTTCCGCGAGATTTCCTTACTGCGAGTAATAGCGATCACGATTGCCAAGTTTTGGCAAAGCGCGCTCGCCGGTGTCGCTAAATCAATGAGTCGCAGGCGCGTGTGACCGCCGGTACGGGCAGGTCAGAACAGGGCGCGCGCAAGGGCTCCACGCGCCGCGACCACACGGGCATCCTCAGCACCGATCACCTCGAACAGCTCCAGCAGCCGCAGCCGCGCCGCCTCCCTGTCCTCACCGGAGGAGCGCTGCACCGTCTCGACCAGGCGGCCGAAGGCGTCCTCGACATGACCGCCCGCCATGTCCAGGTCCGCGACCTTCAGCTGGGCCGCCACATCGGTGGGCGCGTCGGCGGCGTCCTTGCGGACCTGGCGCGCGTCCATCCCCTGCACCCGCTGGAGCAGTTCGGCCATCGCCAGTCCGACCTTGGCCTCGACGTTCGCCGGCTCGTCCGACAGCTTGTTGCGGTACGCCTGGATCGCGCCGGGCAAGTCGTTGGAGTCCAGGGCCTGCTGGGCGGCGGCCAGCACCGGGTCCTCCGGCACCTCCGGCTCGGGAGCCGCCTCCTCGGCCGCTTCCTCGCCCACACCCTGGAGGCCCGTGATGCCGAAGCGCTGCTCGGCGACCTGCACGAGCTGGTCGAAGGTGCCCCGGATCTGCTCCTCGGGGGCAGCACCCTGGAACAGCGGCAGGGCCTGCCCGGCGACCACGGCGAAGACCGCCGGAATGCCCTGGACGCCGAACTGCTGCATCAGCATCTGGTTCTGATCGACATCGATCTTCGCGAGCATCACCCGGCCCGCGTACTGCTTGGTGACGCGCTCCAGAACCGGTGAGAGCTGCTTGCACGGCTCGCACCACTCCGCCCAGAAGTCGATGACGACCGGCACCTCGGCGGAGCGCTGAAG
Source organism: Streptomyces axinellae (assembly GCF_039532135.1). Lineage (NCBI taxonomy): Bacteria > Bacillati > Actinomycetota > Actinomycetes > Kitasatosporales > Streptomycetaceae > Streptomyces > Streptomyces axinellae. The sequence goes on along the minus strand of NZ_BAAARJ010000004.1, from coordinate 344,289 downwards.
GACGTCCGCCTCGAAGCTCGCCTCATCGACATCGATCACCAGGCTCGACGGCGCCGGCGCGCCGCCTCCCTCGGCGGACTGGGCTCTCGCCTGCTCCGCCTTCTGCTTGGCCTCTCCGGCCGCCTTCACCGCGGCGAGGTCGACCACTCCGCTCATGGACATATTGCGTGGCTGCATGAGACCAGTCTCCCCCTTCCGCGCGCCTGTGTGTGCAGTGGCCGCCGGGTCCCCACCCGGCGCGTGGTCGTCGCAACGGGCATTCCGCTACGGCTCGTAGCGTAACTCGAAGAGGGGACACGACCGCAAGACCGTCCGGCGGCCCCGGCGCGGTGATCCGCCTCACTGTGCTTCGCGTACTCATCGGTATGGTCGGCACATGGCCGCTCCCTCCCCGCAACGGCGCGGGCGCCCCCGAAGTGCCGCGGCGGACCGCGCGATTCTCCACGCGACCCGCGCCGCGCTGGTCGAAGTGGGCTGGAGCAGGCTGACGATGGCGGAGGTCGCCCACCGCGCGGGGGTCGCCAAGACCACCCTCTACCGGCGGTGGGCCGCCAAGAGCGAGCTGGTCGTGGACGCGGTCGCCGCCTTGTTCGACGAGCTGGAACTGCCCGACTGCGGCAGTCTGCGAGCCGACGTCGAGGGCGTCGTCCTCTCCTTCGCCGCGCTGCTCGGGCGCCCCGAGACCAAGACGGCGCTGATGGCCGTCATCGCGGAGTCCACCTCGGACAAGGCGCTGCGCGGGCGCATCCGCGAGGCGATCGTGAACCGCCAGAAACGGCTGGTCCTCGACGGCCGCGCGCGGGCCCAGGCGCGCGGCGAGCTCCCGCCGGACGGCCCCGACCCGGACGAGACCCGGCGCGTCGTGGACCTCATCTTCGATGTGATCGCGGGCGCGGTGGTGCACAGGTCGCTGGTGAGCGACCGCACCGTGGACGCGGAGTGGGCCGCGTCCTTCACCACCCTTCTGCTGGAGGGACTGGGGGCCGTCACCCCTCCCCTCTCCCCCGCCGATCCCGCCCTGGGCGCGGACTCACGGCGGGCCCCGGCCTCGGGCCCGGCCTCGGGCCCGGCCTCGGGCCCGGCCCCGGCCTCGGCGGCGGGGCAGGACGCGGGGCCGAGCCCGAAGCAGGACCTGGGGCGGGGCGAGCGGTCGGGGATTCAGAAGACCGGCGGCTCCGTGTAGTCCCCCCACTCCTCGCGCAGGACCCCGCAGATCTCGCCGAGGGTCGCCTCGGCACGCACGGCCGCCAGCATCGGCTCGATCATGTTGGCCTCGCTCCTGGCGGCCTCGACCATCGCGGCCAGCGTGTCCCGCACGGCCGCCTCGTCCCGTCCGGCCTTGCGCCCGGCCAGCGCCCGCACCTGCTCGCGCTCGACCTCGTGGCTGACCCGCAGGATCTCCAGGTCTCCGGTGACCGAGCCGGTGTGGCAGTTGACGCCGACGACCTTTTTCTCGTTCTTCTCCAGCGCCCGCTGGTAGGTGAAGGCCGATTCGGCGATCTCGCTGGTGAACCAGCCGTCCTCGATCCCGCGCAGCAGGCCGGAGGTGATGGGCCCGACCGGGTACTGCCCGTCGGGTACGGCGCGGCGGCCCCGTTCCTTTATCTGGTCGAAGATCTTCTCGGCGTCGGCCTCGATACGGTCGGTCAGCGCCTCGACATACCACGAACCGCCCAGCGGGTCGGCGACGTTGGTGACGCCGCTCTCCTCCATGAGCACCTGCTGGGTGCGCAGCGCGATCTCGGCGGCCTGTTCGCTGGGCAGGGCGAGGGTCTCGTCCAGCGCGTTGGTGTGCAGCGAGTTGGTGCCGCCCAGGACCGCGGACAGGGCCTCGATGGCGGTGCGCACCACGTTGTTGTACGGCTGCTGCGCGGTCAGCGAGACCCCGGCCGTCTGGGTGTGGAAGCGCAGCCACTGCGCCTTCTCGCTCGTCGCGCCGTACACGTCGCGCATCCAGCGGGCCCAGATGCGGCGCGCGGCGCGGAACTTGGCGATCTCCTCGAAGAAGTCCAGGTGCGCGTCGAAGAAGAAGGACAGCCCCGGCGCGAAGGTGTTCACATCCAGCCCGCGCGAGAGGCCCAGCTCCACATAGCCGAACCCGTCCGCCAGCGTGTACGCCAGCTCCTGAGCGGCCGTCGCACCGGCCTCCCGGATGTGGTAGCCGGACACCGACAGCGGCTTGTAGGCGGGGATGCCCTGCGCGCAGTGCTCCATCAGGTCGCCGATCAGCCGCAGATGGGGCTCGGGCGGGAAGAGCCATTCCTTCTGCGCGATGTACTCCTTGAAGATGTCCGTCTGGAGCGTGCCGTTGAGCACGGCCGGATCGACACCCTGCCGCTCGGCGGCGACCAGGTACATGCAGAAGACGGGCACGGCGGGGCCGGAGATCGTCATCGAGGTGGTGACCTCGCCGAGCGGGATGCCGGAGAAGAGGACCTCCATGTCGGCGGCGGAGTCGATGGCCACGCCGCAGTGGCCGACCTCGCCGAGCGAGCGGGGGTCGTCCGAGTCCCGCCCCATCAGCGTCGGCATGTCGAAGGCGACGGACAGCCCGCCGCCGCCCGCCTTGAGGATCATCTTGTACCGCTCGTTCGTCTGCTCGGCGTTGCCGAACCCGGCGAACTGGCGGATGGTCCAGGTCCTGCCCCGGTAGCCGGTGGGGTAGAGCCCTCGGGTGTACGGGAACTCACCGGGCCAGCCGATGCGCTCGAACCCCTCCACGGTGTCTCCGTCCCGGGGCCCGTAGACCGGCTCGACGGGGTCGCCGCTGAGGGTGGTGAAATCCGCGTCCCGCTTGCGGGCCGCGTCGTAGCGCTCCTGCCAGCGGAGGCGCCCTTGAGCAATGGCGTCAGCATCCATACCACCGAATTTACTTGGACGTCCAAGTAAATGTCGATGACCACAGCCCCGCGCCCTCCCGGAAACGGGGATTCCGGGAGTTGGGAGGCAGTGGACGGCGGAGGCAGCCGGGGCCCCGGGGGCGGCTGCCGGTCCGACGGCCGCAACACGGCAGCGTCCGGACCCTCTGCCCCTCCGCCCCGCACGCGAGGTTCCGGCGGACGGACCTTGAGGGCCGGGCAGGGACCCGTGGGCTCCGGAGGCCGGGGCGCGGGCCGGGGCACCGCACGCGGAGCCCGCCCCGGGACTCCGGCACAGGGGCTCGACCCGGGCGGACCCGGGAGAACCGAACGCCGAACAGCGACGGTCCCGGCGCCGGCCGGCGACAGACTCAGGCACCGGCCGGCGGCGGTCTCACCGAAGGGAGCCCCCGGCGCTCACGCGCCGACCGGCGCCGCGCCCTCCTCCTTGACCAGAGGGGCGACCTCGCGCGTGACCTTGCGCTCGACGAAGAACGCCGCCGTGGGCACGGTGCCCGCCAGCAGCACCCAGATCTGCTTGCCGAGGGGCCACTTCGCCTTCTGCCCCAGGTCGAACGCGAAGATCAGGTAGAGGATGTAGAGCCAGCCGTGCGCGATGCCGACCACGCTGGTGAAGCCGGCCGCGCCGTCCATGCCCAGCAGATACTTGCCGATCACGCCCAGGGTCAGCAGCACGAGGAGCACGGCGGTGACGTAGGCCATGACGCGGTAGCGCGTCAGCACGCTTCGTTTCATGCGATCGAGCGTAGCCGCATCCCCGGGGCGGTCTTCCGGCCCCCCTCGGTCCGCGGAAGCAGTCCTTCCGCTCGCTTTCCGCCCACTTTCGGGGCGGGGCCCGGGCCGCGGAGGGCGGCGGTCAGCGGCCGGAGGGCTCCGCGAAGTCCCCGGCCGCCACCCGCAAGGGGCGCAGCAGCGTGAAGACCTCGTCCAGCTCTTCGGTGTCGTAGGCGCCCAGCCCGAAGTCCATCGCCATCAGGTCCTCGGTGGCCGCCTCGCACACCTCGCGGCCCTTGGGCGTGATCGCGGCGAGCGTGCCCCGGCCGTCGTTCGGGTTGGGCCGCTTTTCCACGAACCCCGCCGACTGGAGCCGGTCGACGGTGTTGGTCACCGAGGTGGGGTGCACCATCAGCCGCTCACCGATCTTCGACATCGGCAGCTCGCCCGCCTTGGAGAAGGTGAGCAGCACCAGGGCCTCGTACCTGGCGAACGTCAGCCCGTAGGGCTTGACCACGGCATCGACCTCGGCGAGCAGGATCTGCTGAGCCCGCATGATGGAGGTGATCGCGGCCATGGACGGCACGGATCCCCATCGCTGCTTCCAGTGTTCGTCGGCGCGGGCGATCGGATCGAACGACAGACTGAGCGGCTTGGACACGCATCGACCCTACCGGCCGGTCGCATGCGGGCCGAAGGCGTCTCACGCTCCGGGCGCACCCCGGCGCGGAGGATCGGCGCGCAGGATCGGGGCCCGGCCCTCAGCTCTCGGACAGGTGGCGGTCCACGGTCTCGACCTTCGAGGTGAGGCCGTCGGTGACGCCGGGCCTGATGTCGGCCTTGAGGACGAGCGAGACGCGCGGTGCGCGTGCCTCCACGGCGGCCACCGCGCGCCGCACCACGTCCATGCACTCCTCCCACTCGCCTTCCAGCGAGGTGAACATGGCGTCCGTGCGGTGCGGCAGACCCGAGGCGCGGACCACGCGCACGGCGTCGGCGACGTACTCCCCCACATCCTCACCGACACCGAGCGGCGTGACGGAGAAGGCGACGATCACGAGGCGACCGTGCTCTGCCCGGGTGCGCCGGTCTGCTCCTTGCGGGCGCGCGCGGCGATGACGCCGGACTCCTCTTCCTTGCGCAGCATCTTGTCCGCGAAGAAGCCGCCGGTGGGCAGGACGGAGAGGACGAAGTAGAGGGCGGCGCGGCCGAAGGGCCACTTGATGCGGTTCCACGCGTCCGCCCAGAACACGACATAGAGGATGAAGAGCACGCCGTGGACAGCGCCCATGACCGGCACGGCATTGAAGTCCGTGGTCCGCTTCAGTACGGAGCAGACCAGCAGCAGGAGGAAGGAGACCCCCTCGGGAACGGAGGTCAGACGCAGACGGCGGAGGGCGGAGACGGCCTTGGGCGGCAGGCCGCTAGGGGTTTCCAGTATGGCCACGGCAGGTCCTCATATCGTTTGTGAAGGCACGCACAAGCGCTTTCCATTGTGGCAGCCCTCCTGTCGGTCACGCCCCACAGGGTAGGTTTCGCCGTGTGGCTCAGTTCCAACTCCACGGCACCAAGGTGCTGGCCGTCACACTCAGCGGCGGCGAATCGGTGAAGGCGAAGAACGGCTCCATGGTCGCCTACGAGGGCGAGATGTCGTTCAAGAAGATGAGCGGCGGCGGCGAGGGTATGCGCGGCATGCTCACCCGCCGGCTCACGGGCGAGCAGATGACGGTGATGGAGGTGAAGGGGCAGGGCGTCTGCTATTTCGCCGACCGCGCCAGCGACATCAGCCTGGTCCGGCTCAACGGCGAGAAGCTGCACGTCGAGGCGAGCAACCTGCTGTGCGTGGACGGCGGCCTGCGCACCGGGACGACCTTCACGGGGCTGCGCGGCGCCTCGCAGGGCAACGGCCTGTTCACCACCTCGGTGGAGGGCACCGGGCAGGCGGCGGTCATGTCGTCGGGGCCCGCCGTGCTGCTGCGGGTGACGCAGAACACCCCGCTCCAGGTCGATCCGGGCGCCTACGTGGCCCACCAGGGCAACCTGCGGCAGAGCCTCCAGTCGGGCGTCAACTTCCGCACGCTGATGGGCGAGGGCTCCGGCGAGTCCTTCCAGGTCCGCTTCGAGGGCGACGGCCTGGTCTACGTACAGCCGAGCGAGCGGAACACGCTGGGAGGCGAGGTCTGATGCCGTTCCGGGAGATCTCATCGAAGCTGGTCGAGGCCCAGGTCGTGCCGGGTCAGCGGATGTTCAGCCAGCGCGGCGCGATGGTCGGCTACAAGGGCGAGGTGCGCTTCACGCCCAACATGCAGGGCGGCCAGGGCGGCGTGATGTCCATGATCGGGCGCCGGGTCGCGGGGGAGGCCACCCCGCTGATGACGGTCGAGGGCAACGGCACCGTCATGTTCGGGCACGGCGGCCACCACGTCGAGGTGATCAACCTGGACGGCGACACCCTCTGCGTCGAGGCCGACCGCCTCCTCGCCTTCGACGGCAGCCTCCAGCAGGGCACCCTCTTCCTGGGCAAGGACGGCGGGATCATGGGCATGGTGCGCGGGCAGGTCTCCGGACAGGGGCTGTTCACCACGACGCTCACCGGCAAGGGCGCGGTGGCCGTCATGGCGCACGGCGGCATCATCCAGCTCCCCCTCACCCCCGGCCGCCCGGTCCACGTCGATCCGCAGGCATATGTCGCCCACTTCGGCGACGTCCGCAACAAGCTTTCCTCGGCCCTGGGCTGGCGCGACATGGTCGGCCGCGGCTCGGGCGAGGCGTTCCAGCTCGAACTGTCCGGGAACGGGGCAGTTTTCGTCCAGGCCAGCGAGGAGAAGCTGTGACGACCGACGCGCCCCTGATCTTCGACGCAACGACGCTCCCGTCGAACGACAACGTCAATCCGTACGCCTTCAGCGTGGACCTCAACGGCCAGTGGTTCCTCCAGAAGGGCAAGATGATCGCCTATTACGGGCAGATCGACTTCCAGGGGGTCGGCCACGGCCGGCTGGACAGGCTGATCGCCTCCAGCTTCCACTCCCCGCTGCACGCCGCGGACTGGGTGGTCGCCGAGGGGCACGGCAAACTGCTGCTCGCCGACCGGGCCTTCGACGTCAACTCCTACGACCTGGACGACGGCAATCTGACGGTCCGCTCCGGCAACCTCCTCGCCTTCGAGCCGTCGCTCTCGCTGAAGCAGTCGATCATCCCGGGCTTTCTGACGCTGATCGGCACGGGGAAGTTCGTGGCCGCCTCCAACGGCGAGGTGCACTTCGTGGAGCCGCCGGTGCGGGTGGACCCGCAGGCGCTGGTCGGCTGGGCGGACTGCCCCTCGCCCTGCCACCACTACGACCACGAGTACCTCAAGGGCGTGATGGGCGGTATCCGCGCGATGACGGGGATGGGAGGCGCCTCCGGCGAGGAGCACCAGTTCGAGTTCGTGGGCGCGGGCACCGTCCTGGTCCAGTCGACCGAGGTGCTGATGGCCGAGCGCGATACGGGCGCGGTGCCGCAGCAGGCGGGCGTGCCGGGCGGCGGGCCGGGGGGTCACGGCGGACAGGGCGGCCACGGCGGCCAGCAGTCCCCGCAGTTGCCCGGCCAGCTCGGCAGCCTCCAGCGCCGGTTCGGGCTCTGACTCCGTTCACGTACCGGTAACGCTCCCGCCACGGCAACGCTCCGGTGTTTTAACACCACACCGAGTAAGCACGTGTGTACGACGCTAGGTAGTCTCAGGGCATGGACACCGACAACGGCACCCGTTGGCTGACGGAGGACGAGCAGCGTGCGTGGCGTACTCACCTGGACGTCAGCAGGCTGCTCAGCTACCAGATGGAGCGCGACCTTCAGCCCTTCGGACTGACCCTCAACGACTACGAGATCCTCGTGAACCTCTCGGAGTCGGCGGACCGCCGCATGCGGATGAGCGACCTCGCCTCGGTGACGCTCCAGTCCAAGAGCCGCTTGTCGCACCAGATCACGCGCATGGAGAAAGCGGAACTGGTCCGGCGCGAGAGCTGTGAGTCCGACCGGCGCGGCCTGTTCGCCGTGCTGACCGAGCGGGGCTGGCAGACCGTGCGCGAGGTGGCCCCGCACCATGTCTCCTCTGTCCGCCGCCACTTCATCGACCGGATGGCCCCGGCGGATCTGAGCCGCCTGGAGGCGACCTTGCGCCCGGTCGCCGAAAAGCTCAGGGCCGAGCGGGGGCGGATCTGACCTCCGGGGACCGAGGAGTCCCGACGGGCCAGGAAGCACTGGGGGCAGGAGGCAGGGGCAGGACAAGAGCCGGGGCCGGGCCGGAGCATGGGGAGGAGGCTCCGGGGCCGGTCCGGTCTCACCCCTCGGCCGCCAACGGGAGCCGGAGCACGAAGCGGGCCCCCGCGCCGGGGACGCCTTCCTCGGTCAGCGAGCCGCCGTGGCGGACGGCCACATCCCGGGCGATGGCGAGCCCGAGCCCGGCGCCGCCCTCATCCCGGCTCCGCGCCCCGTCCAGGCGTACGAACCGCTCGAAGATGCGCTCCCGTTCCGCCTCGGGCACCCCTTCCCCGTCGTCGGCGACGGCGAGGACGAGGGCCCCGTCCTCCTCGGTGAGGGAGACGCGCACCTCGGTCGCCGCATGCCGCTGCGCGTTGTCCAGCAGGTTGCCCAGCACCCGGGCCAACTGTCCCTCGGACCCGCGCACTTCGCCCTGTGCCGGCACCCCCTCGATCCGCACCGGATGCGGGTCCCCGACGCGCTGCGCCATCTCCTCCCGCAGCAGCGCGGCCGGCGACAGCCGCGCCTGGGCCGGTCGCTCCCCGGCGTCGAGCCGGGCGAGCAGCAGCAGGTCCGTGGCGAGGGCCTGGAGTCGGATGGTGTCCTCCACCGCGCCCTCCAGGTCGAGCAGTTCGGGGTGCGCGGCGGCCACCTCCAGCTGGGTGCGCAACGAGGCGACGGGGCTGCGCAGTTCGTGGGAGGCGTCGGCGATGAAACGGCGCTGGCGCTCGACGGAACTCTCCAGCGCGGCGAGCGTCTCGTTGGTCGTACGGGCCAGCCGGGCGACCTCGTCGCGCGAGTCCGGTTCGGGCACGCGGCGGGAGAGGTCGGTGCTGGCGGTGATGGCGCCCATCTCCTGCCGGATGCCCTCGACCGGCCGCAGCGCCCGCCGGGTGACCAGCCAGGTGACCCCCGCGACGACGACGAGCAGCACCGGCAGTCCGAACAGCATGGAGCGGGTGACGGAGGAGACGGCCTCCTGCTGGGCGTCCAGCGAGGCGCCGGAGTAGACGGTGACGGGCGTCCCGTCGCGGGTGCGGCTCTGGACACCCGCGACGCGGAACTCCTGGGTACCGACGGTGTCGTCCTTGTCGTAGGTGACCTCGCCGTCGTCGTCCACGGGGAGGGTGACGACCTCGCTCTTCTCGTCCGTGTCGATGTCCTGCCGGCCGGCGTCGGCGTCGGCGGCGTCATCGGAGTCGTCGTCGGAATCCGAGTCCGCGTCCGCGTCGTCCGACCCGGCATGACCGCCCCGCTTGTCACCTCCGCCACCCGTGTCGTCCCTGGCGGGGCTGCCGGGCTTGTCGGGGCGGGCGAAACCGGCCATCGGGGGCCGCCCTTCCAGGGGGTCGCTGGCGCCGAGCACCTTGCCGTCGGCATCGACGACCTGCGAGGGATCGTCGCCACCCAGCCCGTCCACGTCCCGGACTTCACGGTCGGGAACGTCGCCGACCTGGGCGGCCGTCGCGCGGGCCGCGTTCTCCGCGTTCAGCTTCGCCGTGTCGGCGAGCCCGGCGCGCAGGGTGCTGACGACGAAGAACCCGGCGGCGACCAGCGCGAGGGCCACCACGAGGGTCGCGCCGAGTGCGGCACGGGCGCGCACCGACCCCTTACGCACCGCGGCCACCGGCGCCCGCGCCCGCGTCGGCCAGCCGGTATCCGGCGCCGCGCACCGTGCTGATCCAGCCGGCGCCCAGCTTGCGGCGCAGCGCGCTGACGTAGACCTCCACGATGTTGACGTCGCCCTCGTAGGCGAAGTCCCAGACGTGTTCGAGGATCTCGGACTTGGAGACGACCTCGCCGCCGCGCACCGCGAGATATTCCAGTACCGCGAACTCCTTGGCCGTCAGCTCCACTTCGCGCTCGCCGACCGCGACCCGCTGCGCCCCGGGATCCACGCTCAGCTCGCCGAGGCGCAGCACCGTCCGGGCGCCCCGCGTGCGGCGGCGCAGCAGGGCGCGCACCCGCGCGAGGAGGACGACGTAGGAGAACGGCTTGGTCAGATAGTCGTCGGCCCCGGTATCCAGGCCCTCCGCCTCGTCGTACTCCCCGTCCTTGGCGGTCAGCATCAGCACGGGCGTCTCGTCGCCCGCCGCCCGCAGCGCCGCGCAGACGCGGTAGCCGTTCATGCCCGGGAGCATGATGTCGAGCACGATCAGGTCGTACTCGCTTTCGACCGCCCGGTGGAGCCCTTCGGTGCCGTCGTGGACGACGTCCACCGCGAAGCCCTCGGCCATCAGTCCCCTGGCGAGCGACTGGGCCAGTCGGCGCTCGTCCTCCACGATCAGCAGGCGCATGGGCCCAAGCCTGCCAAATCGCAGCTGAAGACGGCTTCAGGTAGCTTCAGCTTACGTTCAGCAACGGCAAGCCACCGTGGAGTCATCGAAAGCGAGAACGCGAACGACCCGAGGAGTCGAACGTCATGAAGCGCAAGGTCATCATCGCCACTGTCGCCGCCGCCGCACTGGTCGGAGGGGGTACGGCAACCGCGTTCGGGGCCGCAGGCAGCAACAGCGACGGCGGCGCGCAGTCGCAGTCCCACTCGAACGTGCGGGCGGCGGACCACGACGACGACCAGAACGGCGACGACCGCGACAGCGACGACCGCAAGGACGACCGCGACGACGACGGCCGCGACGGGCATGACGGCCATGACGAAACCGGCAGCCGGGCCGACCGCGCCGAGGAGACCGGCTCGGCCGACGTCTCCCTGAGCCGCGCGATCCAGGCCGTGCACAAGGCCGCACCCGGCGACATCAGCGAACTGGAGCTGGACACCGACGGCAACCGGCTCGTGTGGGAGGCCGACGTCCTCGGCAAGGACAACAAGTGGCACGAGGTGAAGATCGACGCCACCAAGGGTCAGGTCGTCAAGAACCGGATCGACGCGCACAAGGACGACGACCGCTCGGCGCCGCGCGCCGCCAAGCTGGACGCCGCGGCTGCGGGCAAGAAGGCAGCCGCCGTGACCAAGGGCTCCGTCACCTCTCTCGACCTGGAGCGCAACGGCCAGTGGGAGGCCGAAGCGGTCGACAAGCAGGGCACCGAGCACGAGCTGAACATCGACGCCGCCTCCGGCAAGGTCACCCACCACGAGACCGAGACGGCCGACAGCGACGACTGAGCGGCCGGCCCGGCCGGGCAGCCACGGCCCGCCGGTCGCTGCCCGGCAGCACCCGAGCCCCGCACCGGACCGGCCCCCGTCCGGCCCGGTGCGCCCGTCGAAGGCGTCACCCCTCGGTGACGCCTTCGACCAGTTCATCGGCGGCGGCGTACGGGTCCAGCGAGCCACTGAGCACCCGCTCGGCCAGCACATCGAGGCGCTGGCCGCCCCGCAGCTCGCCCATCCGCTCGCGCAGCGCGGTCACCGCGATCGCCTCGATCTCCTTCGCGGCCCGCGCCGCGCGCCGCTCGCCCAGGACGCCGCGCTCCGCCATCCAGCCCCGGTGCTTGTCCAGCGCGGCGAGCATGTCCTCCACGCCCTCGCCCCGGGCCGCCACGGTCTTGACCACCGGGGGCCGCCAGTCCCCCGGGCCGCGGGCCTCCCCCAGACCCAGCATGTGGTTCAGCTCCCGCACGGTGGCGTCCGCGCCGTCCCGGTCGGCCTTGTTGACGACGTAGACGTCGCCGATCTCCAGGATTCCGGCCTTCGCCGCCTGGATCCCATCACCCATGCCGGGGGCGAGCAGCACCACGCTGGTGTCGGCCTGCGCGGCGATCTCCACCTCGGACTGGCCCACGCCCACCGTCTCCACCAAGATCACGTCGCATCCGGCGGCATCCAGCACTCGGATCGCCTGCGGCGCGGCCCATGCCAGGCCCCCCAGATGGCCCCGGGTGGCCATCGAACGGATGTAGACCCCCGGATCGGAGGCGTGATCACCCATCCGCACCCGGTCCCCGAGCAGCGCGCCGCCCGAGAACGGCGAGGAGGGGTCCACAGCGAGCACCCCGACCCGCCGCCCCTGCTTCCGGTAGGCGCTGACCAGCGCGGACGTGGTGGTGGACTTGCCGACTCCTGGTGAACCCGTCAGCCCCACGACGAAGGCGTTGCCGCAGCGCGGAGCGAGGGCCGCCATGACCTCGCGGAGCTGGGGGGAGGCACCCTCCACGAGTGAGATCAGGCGCGCGACGGCCCGCGGCCTCCCCTCCCTGGCCGCCGTCACCAATGCCGCGACATCCACCATTTGCGACGCTCCGATCCTCACGCTCTGCCCAGGGCCGGTAAGCCTCTTACGGGATCTCCTGCGGGGTGTTCTGCGGACGGCCCGAGGGCCACCCGGCGGTCGCCCGCGAATTCGCCTGCGAATTCACCTGCGAGTTCGCCCGCGGAACCGCTCGCGAGCCGAGGCGCTTACGGGCTGGGTCTCTTACGGGACGCGGACGATCAACGCGTCGCCCTGCCCGCCCCCGCCGCACAGGGCAGCCGCCCCCAGGCCGCCACCCCGCCGCTTCAGCTCCAGCGCGAGGTGCAGCACCAGCCGCGCCCCCGACATCCCGATCGGGTGGCCCAGCGCGATCGCACCACCGTTCACATTCACCTTTTCGGGTCCCACTCCGAGGTCCTTCATTGACTGGTGCGCCACCGCGGCGAACGCCTCGTTGATCTCGATCAGATCGAGGTCCGCCACCGAGCGCCCCTCCTTCTTCAGCGCGTGCGCAATGGCGTTGGAGGGCTGCGACTGAAGGGAGTTGTCCGGCCCGGCCACGTTTCCGTGGGCGCCGATCTCGGCGATCCACTCCAGGCCCAGTTCCTCGGCCCGCGCCTTGCTCATGACGACGACGGCCGCCGCGCCGTCGGAGATCTGCGAGGCCGAACCCGCCGTGATCGTCCCGTCCTTGGCGAAGGCGGGCCGCAGCTTGCCCAGCGACTCGGCCGTGGTCCCGGCGCGGATGCCCTCGTCCTGTGAGACGAGCACCGGCTCGCCCTTGCGCTGCGGGCCCTTCTGGTCCGGGTAGGTGGCGACCGGGGTGATCTCGGCCTCGAACAGCCCGTCGCGCTGCGCCCGGGCGGCCCGCTGGTGGGACTGTGCGGCGATCTCGTCCTGTTCGGCGCGCCCGATGCCCAGCCGGGTGTTGTGCTTCTCCGTCGAGGCGCCCATCGCGATGCCCTCGAAGGAGTCGGTCAGCCCGTCGTGCGCCATGGAGTCGAGCATCTCGATCGCGCCGTATTTGTGGCCCACGCGGGAGTTGGGCAGCAGGTGCGGCGCGTTGGTCATGGACTCCTGGCCGCCCGCGACGACGATGTCGAACTCGCCCGCGCGCACGAGCTGGTCGGCCAGCGCGATCGCGTCGAGGCCGGAGAGGCAGACCTTGTTGACCGTCAGCGCGGGAACGCTCATCGGAATACCCGCCCGCACGGCGGCCTGACGCGCCGGAATCTGACCCGCGCCGGCCTGGAGCACCTGACCCATGATCACGTACTCCACCTGGTCACCGGCCACCCCGGCACGCTCCAGCGCGGCCTTGATGGCGAATCCGCCCAAGTCGGCCCCGGAGAAGGACTTCAGGGAGCCGAGCAGCCGCCCCATGGGCGTGCGGGCACCGGCGACGATCACGGAGGTGGTGCTGCTGGACGTAGCAGTCATGCGGGGAATTCCCTTCGGGCGGGAAGTTAACGAGGGTTACCACTCAACATACTGAGCGGTACCAGTCCGGGTCACCGGTCGGTGAGTGTGACCGTGCGCACGTTGCGTAACCGCGCGCGGAGCGCTGCACTGTCTCCCATGCTGACGCGTATCGACCACATCGGAATCGCCTGCCGCGACCTTGAGGCGACCGTCGATTTCTACTCGCGCACCTACGGCTTCCAGGTGTTCCACACCGAGGTCAACCAGGAACAGGGCGTGCGCGAGGCCATGCTGCGGATCAACGGGACGGACGACGGCGGCGCGTCCTACCTCCAGCTCCTGGAGCCCATCCGGGAGGACTCGGCGGTGGCCAAGTGGCTGGCCAAGAACGGCGAGGGCGTCCACCACATCGCCTTCGGCACCGCCGATGTGGACGCCGACTCCGAGGCCATCCGCGACAAGGGCGTCCGAGTCCTCTACGACGAGCCCCGCCGCGGCTCGATGGACTCCCGCATCACCTTCTTGCACCCCAAGGACTGTCACGGCGTCCTCACCGAACTGGTCACCGCCGCGGACCCGGACACCGCGAGCCACTGACCGGCGACGGACAGCTCGATGGCGCGGTGGGGGCGTTGGCGCGGTGGCGTGGAAGCACCGGAATTCCGCGGCCCACGCCCGGGGAATTGTCACAAGTCCTCACCGGATTGGTGACCGCGGCCACTCCGGCCGGCGCACGCCAGATGCCCGCCGACGCACGCCGGACGCTCGCCCACGGGGGCCGGTGAGCCGCCGATGAGCCGCCGATGAGCAGGACGCGGTAGACACGGCCCCACAGCCTGGGGCGCGCACACAGAGTCGGCCGCGGCGACCACGGGGAGCAACGGGCCACGGCGCGCGGAGCGCTCGCCTCCGGCCCTCCTCCTCAACGGACCACTGACGTCCGCTTCCGGGCCCGGTAGAGTGGCCCCTCGGCCGGGGCGGGCCCTCCCCACCCGACGAGATCTCCGGGCTGGGGGCTCGGTCCACGTTCCGCCGATGATCTGACACCATTTCCGGGAGACGCCGTACACACGGAGTCCACGGAGGGATCTCGGATCATCTCCACGACGACCAGGGGACGGATGGGACCGCGCAGTGCGGGGCAACGACCGCTACGAGGCTGACGACCACCTCTCGCAGTTCGAAGCCGAGATGGATCGGCTCAAGAAGGAGCGCGAGAAGGCCGTCGAGCACGCCGACGACCTCGGCTATCAGGTCGAAGTGCTGCGCGCCAAGCTGCATGAGGCGCGCCGCGCTCTCGCCACGCGCCCGGCCGGTTACGACAACCTCTCCCACCAGGCCGAGCAGTTGCTGCGCAACGCGCAGTTGCAGGCCGACCAGATGCGCGCCGACGCCGAGCGCGAACTGCGCGAGGCACGAGCCCAGACCCAGCGCCTGCTCCAGGAGCAGGCCGAGCAGCAGGCCCGCCTGGAGTCGGAGCTGCACACCGAGGCCGTACGCCGCCGCCAGCAGCTCGACCAGGAGCTGGCCGAGCGCCGCACCACGGTCGAGAACCACGTCAACGAGAACGTCGCCTGGGCCGAGCAGCTGCGCGCCCGCACCGAGCAGCAGGCCCGCCGCCTCATGGAGGAGACCAGGGCCGAGTCCGAGCAGTCGCTCACCCAGGCCCGCGCGGAGGCCCAGCGACTGGCCGAGGAGTCCCGGCAGCGGCTCACCTCGGAGGCCGAGCACGCGCGGAGCGAGGCCGAGTCGATCTTGCGCAGGGCCAGGGCGGACGCCGAGCGCCTGCTCAACGCCGCCTCCTCGCAGGCCCAGGAGGCCACCGACCACGCCGAGCAGCTGCGCACCTCCACGGCAACCGAGTCCGAGGCCAGCAGGCGCGAAGCCGCCGAGCTGGTCCGCAAGGCCGAGGAGCGGATGCGCGAGGCGGACACCGCGCTGCGCGAGGCCCGCGCCGAGGCCGCCCAGAAGCTGGAGGAGGCCGAGGAGGAGGCCGGCAAGCGGCTGGCGGACTGCGAGTCGGAGAACGAGCAGCGCAGCCGTACCGCCAAGGCCGAGGTCGCCCGCCTGGTCGGCGCGGCCACCAAGGATTCCGAGGCGCTCAAGGCCGAGGCCGAGCAGCTGCGCGAGGACGCCCGCGCCGAGGCCGAGCGGCTGATCGCCGAGGCCCGCGAGAAGGCCCGCACCACCACCGCCGAGGAGTCGGCCAACCAGCTCGCCGAGGCCGCCCGTACCGCCGAGGACGTGCTGAACAAGGCGTCCGAAGAGGCTCAGGCCACCACCAAGGCGGCGGCCGAGGAGGCCGAGCGGCTGCGCCGGGAGGCCGAGGAGGGGGCCGACCGGCTGCGCGCCGAGGCCCACGATGTGGCCGAGCACCTCAAGGGCGCGGCCAAGGACGACACCAAGGAGTACCGCGCCAAGACCGTCGAGCTGCAGGAGGAGGCGCGCAGGCTGCGCGGCGAGGCCGAGCAGCTGCGCGCCGAGGCGGTCGAGGAGGGCGAGAAGATCCGCGGCGAGGCCCGCCGCGACGCCGTCCAGCAGATCGAGGAGGCCGCCAACCGGGCCGAGGAACTGCTGGCCAAGGCCAAGGCGGACGCCGAGGACACCCGCTCGGACGCCGCCACGGAGAGCGAGCGGGTGCGCACGGAGGCCATCGAGCGCGCCACGACGCTGCGCAGGCAGGCCGAGGAGGCGCTGGAGCGGGCCCGCACCGAGGCCGAGGAGCTGCGCTCGCAGGCCGAGGAGCAGGCCGAGCAGACCCGCGCGGAGGCCGACGAGGCCGGGGCGCGCACCCGCGAGGAGGCCGAGCAGGCGGCCCGCGAGCGGAGGACCGAGGCCGAGGCGGAGCTGACCCGGCTGCGCGAGAGGGCCGAGGCCAAGCTCGCCGAGGCCGAGACCGGGCTGTCCGAGGCGCGCACCGAGGCGGAGCGGCTGCGGGACGAGGCCAGGGCCGAGACGGAGCGGCTGCGCACCGAGACGGCCGAGCGGGTGCGGGCGCTGCACCAGCAGGCCGAGGAGGAGGCCGAGCGGCTGCGCACCGAGGCGGCGGCCGACGCCTCGCAGTCCCGCGCCGAGGGCGAGTCGGTGGCCGTCCAGCTGCGCAGCGAGGCCGCCGCCGAGGCCGAGCGGCTGCGCGAGGAGGCACAGACCACCGCCGACCGGGTGCGCGCCGAGGCGGACGCGGCGGCCGAGCGGACGAACGCGGAGGCGGCCGAGGCGCTCAGCGCCGCCCAGGAGGAGGCGGCCCGCCGCAGGCGCGAGGCCGAGGAACTACTGGCGTCGGCCCGCGAGGAGGCGCACCAGGAGCGTACGCAGGCGCGCGAGCAGAGCGAGGAGCTGCTGGCCGGGGCCCGCAAGCGGGTCGAAGAGGCGCACACCGAGGCGGAGCGGCTGACCGACGAGGCCGAGCGGCGCGCGGCCGAGCTGATCTCCTCCGCCGAGGAGACCGCGCAGCAGGTGCGCGACTCGGTGGCACACCTGCGCGAGGAGGCCGAGTCCGAGATCGCGGGCCTGCGGTCGGCCGCCGAGCACGCGGCGCAGACCGTGCGCAGGGAGGCGCAGGAGGAGACGGACGCTGCCAAGTCGCTGGCGGAGCGCACCGTTTCGGAGGCGATGGAGGAGGCCGAACGGCTCCGCGCCGACGCCGAGCGGATCAGGGACGAGGCCCGCGAGGAGGCGGCCACCAAGCGCACCGAGGCCGCCGAACAGGCCGACCAGCTGATCGCCAAGGCCCAGGAGGAGGCGCTGGCCACCCAGGCCGCCGCCGAGCAGCAGGCCGACCAGATGGTGGGCGCGGCGCGTGCCGAGTCCGAACGCCTGGTGACCGAGGGGCGCGCCGAGGGCCGGGAGTTGGTCGAGCAGTCCCGCGCCGACGCCGACCGGCTGCTGGAGGAGGCGCGCAGCGACTCCTCCGCGATCCGCGAGCGCACCGAGGAGCTGCGCACCCGCATCGAGTCGGAGGTCGAGGAGCTGCACGAGCGGGCCCGCCGGGAGGCGGCCGAGGCGATGCAGTCGGCGGGCGAGCGCTGCGACAAGCTGGTCAAGGCGGCCGAGGAGCAGCTGGCCGAGGCGCAGGCGCAGGCCGAGCAGCTGCGCTCGGACGCCGACGCGGAGGCAGGCAAGGTGCGTATCGCCGCGGTGAAGAAGGCCGAGGGCCTGCTCAAGGAGGCCGAGCAGAAGAAGGCCGAGACGCTGCGGGAGGCCGCGCGGCTGCGCGAGGAGGCCGACGAGGAGGCCCGGCACACGGTCGAGGCCGGCCAGCGCGAACTGGACGTGCTGGTGCGGCGCCAGAAGGACATCAACGCCGAGATCTCCCGTGTGCAGGACGTGTTGGAGGCGCTGGAGTCGTTCGAGGCACCGGGCGGCGGCTCCTCGGATCCGGGCCCGGCCGCGGGCTCCGGTCCGGGTCCCGGCTCAGGCTCCGGCGGCTCGGGCCGCGGCTCTGGATCGGGGGGCAAAAAGGGCGGTGGCGGACCCGGCGCAAACGGTGGTGTGACAGCGGGCGTTGGCGCTGGTACAACTCGTTCGAGTGGCAAGGGTACAGAGAGTTAGCCACTCGAAGGAGGGCACATTCTCCAGATCAAACGGGCATAAGCTCGATGACACGCCGCTTCGGCCCCTAGGATTCCCCTTATCACTCCCCGTCTGATAACCCGTCTGAATCGACAGGAACCCCATGAGCGACACTTCCTCCCCCTTCGGCTTCGAGCTCGTGCGGCGTGGCTACGACCGCGGGCAGGTGGACGACCGCATCACGAAGCTCGTCGCCGACCGTGACAGCGCACTGGCCCGTATCACCTCTCTGGAAAAGCGCATCGAGGAACTCCACCTCGAAACGCAGAACGCCCAGGCACAGGTCAACGACGCGGAGCCGTCGTACGCCGGGCTGGGTGCCCGCGTCGAGAAGATCCTCCGTCTCGCCGAGGAGGAGGCCAAGGACCTGCGCGAGGAGGCCCGCAGGGCCGCCGAGCAGCACCGCGAGCTGGCCGAGGGCGCGGCCCAGCAAGTGCGCAACGACGCCGAGGCGTTCGCCGCCGAGCGCAAGGCGAAGGCCGAGGACGAGGGCACCCGCATCGTCGAGAAGGCCCAGGGCGAGGCCACCGCGCTGCGCAACGAGGCGCAGAAGGACGCACAGTCCAAGCGCGAGGAAGCCGACTCCCTGTTCGAGGACACCCGCGCCAAGGCAGCCCAGGCGGCGGCCGACTTCGAGACGAACCTGGCCAAGCGCCGCGAGCAGTCCGAGCGTGACCTGGCATCCCGTCAGGCGAAGGCCGAGAAGCGGCTCGCCGAGATCGAGCACCGGGCCGAGCAGCTGCGGCTGGAGGCGGAGAAGCTGCGCACGGACGCGGAGCGCCGCGCCCGGCAGACCGTCGAGACCGCACAGCGCCAGGCCGAGGACATCGTCGCCGACGCGAACGCGAAGGCCGACCGGGTGCGCAGCGAGTCCGAGCGTGAGCTGGCGGCGCTCACCAACCGCCGTGACAGCATCAACGCGCAGCTGACGAATGTGCGCGAGATGCTGGCCACGCTCACTGGCGCCGCTGTGGCCGCCGCCGGTCAGCCGGGCGAGGAGGCGGCCGACGGCGACGAGCAGCTCGGCCGCGGCGTCCCCGCCCAGCAGTCCCGCTGAACGCAGACGGCGCTTACGCCGCGGTATCCGTACCGCGACGCGGCCCCGCACAGCACGGCACCGCATCACGCGGCACGCACCGCGTGGCACCGCATCACGCGGCGCGCGGAGCCCGGAGGATCCCGGGCTCCGCGCGCCGCGTTGTTTCCCGGGCGGCCGGGCGGGCACACGGGTGTGGTTTCCGGCCCGCCGGGGCGGGCACACGGGGTGGGCCGGGAGGGATCCGGGTGGCTCGGGCGAGTCCCGATGCCGCATGGCTCACAAGTGGCGGGGAGGTGCGCGCGCGCTTAGCGTCGAAGGCATGATCGAGCTGCGGGACCTGACCAAAAGGTACGGCGAGAAGACCGCCGTCGACGGTCTCAGCTTCACGGTGCGCCCGGGTATCGTCACGGGCTTTCTGGGGCCGAACGGCGCCGGCAAGTCGACGACCATGCGCATGGTGCTGGGGCTCGATACACCGACCCACGGGAGCGTGCGCATCGACGGCGAGCCCTACAACCACATGCGCGAGCCGCTGCACAGCATCGGAGCGCTCCTGGAGGCGAAGGGCGTACACCCCGGCCGCACGGCCTACAACCATTTGCTGTGCATGGCACAGTCCAACGGCATCCCCGAGCGCCGGGTCGGCGAAGTGCTGGAGATGGTGGGGCTCCAGGATGTGGCGCGCAAGCGGCCGAAGGGTTTCTCGCTGGGCATGGGGCAGCGGCTCGGCATCGCCGGAGCGCTGCTGGGCGATCCGCGGATCCTGATGTTCGACGAACCGGTCAACGGCCTCGACCCCGAGGGCATCCACTGGATCCGCACGCTCATGCAGCACTTGGCCCGCGAGGGCCGCACGGTGTTCGTCTCCAGCCATTTGATGAGCGAAATGGCGCAGACCGCACAGCATTTGGTCGTCATCGGACAGGGCAGGCTGCTGGCCGACACCACGATGTCGCAGTTCATCGCGGAGAACTCGCGTACCCGCGTGCGCATCCGGACGCCGGAGCCCGAGCGGATGCAGGATGTGCTGGTCGCCGAAGGGCTGCGGCCGGTGGCCGGCCATGAGGGGTCGCTGGAGGTCGAAGGCGGGGATGCGGCACGCATCGGTGAACTGGCGGCCTCGCACGGGCTGGTGCTGCACGAGCTGAGCCCGCAGCGCGCCTCGCTGGAAGAGGCGTTCATGCGGCTGACCGCGCAGAGCGTCGAATACCACGCCTTCGCCCCCTCCGACGGCCCGGACTCGGGCGGTCCCGCGGGACCCGGCGGGCCTGGGGAACCCGGCGGTCAAGCCCCGCAGCCCGGTGGTCCCGCCGCCCCGCCCGGCCGGCCGTCCCAGCCCGCCTGGGGGCAGAGCTGGAAGAAGGGGCGTGAGCGATGACCCACACGATGCGCGTGCTGAAGTCCGAGTGGACGAAGGTCCGTTCCGTACGCTCCACCCTGTGGACGCTGGCCACCGCCTTCATCGTCACGGTCGGCCTGGGCGCCCTGATCTGCGCGCTGACCGAGTCCGGCTTCGGCGACAGGTCGCCGGCCGACCGGCGCACCTTCGACGCCACATTCATCAGCTTCGCCGGAATGGGGCTCGGCCAGCTCGCGATGATCGCGTTCGGCGTCATGGTCGTCTCGGCCGAGTACAGCACCGGCATGATCCGCAACTCGCTGGCCGCGGTGCCGCAGCGCAGCACTTTCCTGTGGTGCAAGATGCTGGTGGTAGGGCCGTTGGTACTGGTCATCGGCATGATCACCAGCTTCGTCACCTTCTTCCTCGGCCAGGCGCTGCTCGGCTCGCACGGCGTGGGGATCGGCGATACCGGCGTCCTGCGCGCGGTGATCGGCGGCGGCATCTACATGGCGCTGATCTCGCTCTTCTCCGTCGGCATCACCTTCGTACTGCGCAGCCCACTGCTGGCGTTCGCGATCCTCATGCCGTGGTTCTTCCTGGTCTCCAACATCCTGGGGCAGGTCCACGCGACGAAGAAGGTCGCCGAGTACCTCCCCGACCAGGCGGGCACGGCCGTGATGTCGGTGGTGCCCGAAACGCTCAACCGCCCCTACGGCCCCTGGGAAGGGCTGTTGATCATGGCGGCCTGGACCGCCGCCGCACTCGTCGCCGGCTTCATCGTCCTCAAGGAGCGCGACGCCTGAGCCCCTTGACGGCTCGCCCCGGGCCTTCGTGCCCATGTCGGGCTCATGCCGTGCCAGATCCGCGTCATCGCTCTCGCCGGGTTCATCGCACCTTGACCGCGCTGCTCGGCTCGGGGCCGCCCAGCGACCGGACGCCTCCCTCATACGGGGCACCCCACGGCCTCGCGGGCTCCTTCGAAGGGGGGAAGATCGTCACCGACAGCGGCCGGCGGCCGGGCGCGGGTCTCCATGCAGGGCTGCTGGGGCTGCCCGGGCTGTCGGGCGGGCCGGCCGTGTTCCCGCTCGTGGTCCTCGCGTGGCGTACGCGCTGCTCCACAAGGAGGCTGTGCAGCCCCCGCCCGCCGGGACTGGTGCCCCGTCAGTAGCGCGGCGCGTTCCGGGAGCGCTGGAGTCTGACAGTCCGGCGGTCCCGCGCGTTCCAGCACGCGCGGTGCCAGTGTCGCCGGTCTGCCACATCCCCCTGGCTCGGCCAGGCCACCACATGCGGCACACCGGGTGGAATCTCCTGATCACAACCGGGGCAGCGGTAGTGCTTGGTCGCCGCACCGCCGCTTATCTGCCGGACCGACCACTCCTCTCCCTGCCAGTCCTCCGTGTGCTCCAGGCCGTAGCGCATCCGGGCCTCTCCCTCCTCCTCACCTCGTCGCGCCGCCGGAGCGAAGCGTGCGGCCTTGACCGAACGGGCAGCTCCGCCACGGGAGCGGTTACGTCGCGGGGACACTGGGGCACCTCGGGGGTCAACGGGGACGGGGGCGAACGGCCGGCGGAGAGGCCGTGATGTATTCCAGCCTACGCAAACGGGCCCGGGGGCCTGTCGGCTGTCCACAGGCGGGGGGAGATTGGCGTTCATCGGACCAATGCCATGCCGGACCGTGCCCTCGGCCCGGCTGAGGCGTTATTGCTGGATGGGATGCCACCTCGGCGCGGGCGCCGGGCCCAGGCCCCCCGGAGCGGCCCAGGAGCGGACTCGGAACGGTCGCGCGGGTGGCCACAAGGGCAGTCACAAAGGCGGTGAGGCATGCGAGTTGGGGCTTTTGTCCTGGGAGCCCAATTCCCGGGCCAGGGGCAGAGCGAGGCGCTGGAGCGGGTGGTACGCGCCACCGAGGCGGCGGAGGAGTCCGGCCTGGACGCCGTCTGGCTCGCGGAGCACCATTTCGTCCCGTACGGGGTGTGCCCCTCGGCGGTGACGCTCGCGGCGCTGCTGCTGGGGCGCACCCGGCGGATCGGCGTAGGGACGGCCGTCACCGTGCTGCCCAATGTGCACCCCGTCGCGCTGGGCGAGCAGGCGGCGCTGCTCCATCTCCTCTCCGAAGGCCGCTTCGCCCTCGGCGTCGGCAGGGGCGGACCCTGGGTGGATCTGGAGGTCTTCGGTGGCGGTCTGGCCGCCTTCGAGAAGGGCTTCCCGGAGGCGCTGGACCTGCTGCTGCGCTGGCTGTCGGAGGAACAGGTGGGCGCGGACGGTGAGCGGTACCGCTTCCGCCCCGTGTCCGTGGTGCCCCGCCCGCGCCGGGTGCCCGTAGCGCACGCCCCGGCCGGCCGCGCGGACGGGGACAGCGGCGCCGGCCCGCGCGTCGTGGTGGCCTGCACCTCCCCCGGCACGGTCCGGCTCGCCGCCGCACGCTGTTTGCCGATGCTGCTGGGCATGCACAGCGGGGACGAGGAGAAGGCGGAGATGGCCGCGATGTGGCGGCGCGAGGCGCTGGCCCGCGGCCATGGAGCGGATGCGGTGGAGGCGGCGGCGGACTGGCATGTGTCGGCCGGTCTCGTGCAGGTGGGTGACTCGCACGGGCAGGCGCGGGAAGAGCTGACGAGGGCGATGCCCGGCTGGCTGCACGAGGGGCTGGGCGCCCATGTGACGGTGGACGGGCGTGAGCGCAGCATGCGCGACCCGCTCGGCTACACCGAGCTGTTGTGCGACCTGCATCCGGTGGGCGCGCCGCAGCTGTGCGCCGACCGGCTCGCGGCGACCTCGGAGCGCACCGGGATCAGCCGCTTCGCTCTGCTGGTCGAGGGCACGGGCGAACTGGGCGGCACGGAGCGCAACATCCAGCGGCTGGGCGAGGATGTGCTGCCGCTGCTCGGACAGGGCGGGTAGGCGGGTGAGTCCGCAGGAGCGGCAGGACCAGCCGGACCGGCGGGTCCGGCAGACCGGTGGTCCCGCGTGCGGCTGAGGCGCGTTGCGACGGTGGCAGTCCACCGTCGCAACGGCGCATAGCGGAACAGCGCGGTCTCAGCAGTCCCGTAGCTCCGGAGACTGGTTGAGCAGTTGGCCCCTGATAGAGGTGAAGCGAGCGTGCCGCTCGTCAACGGACGGGTCGAGCGGGAAGACGGCTACCCGGTGGCAGTTCTGGAAGGCGAGCCGCACTCCGAAGTGCCGCTCCAGCGCCCCCCGGATCGCATCACTCGCCAGTGCGCGCAGCAGTTGTCCTCGGTGCTGCTCATCCGGCGGCGGCGTCTGGTTGTCGGCGAACTCGCCGCCGTCCACCTTCAGCTGCGCGACCAGCGAGCTGATCATCTCCCAGGCGTACGGCAAAGAAGTGCGGACGCAGTCGACGAACGCCGCCTCATCCACCTCGCCACGCTCAGCCTGTTCCAGAAGCGCAGGTGGGACGTCGAGCGACATGGGCTCTCCTCTCACGGACCCGGCCGGGGCCGGGGTCTCTTGGGGTGATGGGACCTCACCGTGTAGTCGCGCGACCTCAGACGGCAACGCCCTTCTTCACCGTAAGGCCCGCATGCCGTGGCCAGCATGAGAATGGGAATACTCGCGCCACTGTCGAACAGGTCCATCAAGGGGCGAATCGCGCGGAGCGCCGCGCGTCAAGTAGCGTGACCGACCATGCGTCTCGTCATCGCCCGATGCTCTGTCGACTACGCCGGCAGGCTCACCGCACACCTCCCGTCCGCCCCCCGGCTCATCCTGGTGAAGGCCGACGGATCAGTCTCCGTCCACGCCGACGACCGTGCGTACAAGCCCCTCAACTGGATGTCTCCGCCGTGCACTCTCAAAGAGGGAGACGATCAGCGCTGGACGGTGGAGAACAAGGCCGGCGAGAAGCTCATCATCACGATGGAGGAGATCCTCCACGACTCGTCGCACGAACTCGGGGTCGATCCCGGACTGATCAAGGATGGCGTGGAAGCACACCTTCAGGAGCTGCTCGCGGACCGCATGGAGACCCTGGGGGACGGCTGGACGCTGATCCGGCGCGAGTTCCCCACCGCCATCGGCCCCGTTGACATCCTGTGCCGGGACGCGGACGGCGTCACCGTCGCCATCGAGATCAAGCGGCGCGGCGAGATCGACGGTGTCGAACAGCTCACCCGCTATCTGGAGCTGCTCAACCGCGATCCCCATCTCGCGCCGGTCAAGGGCGTGTTCGCCGCGCAGGAGATCAAACCGCAGGCCCGCGTGCTGGCCACCGACCGCGGCATCGACTGCGTGACGCTGGACTACGACGCACTGCGCGGCATCGAGGACGACAAGCTCCGGCTGTTCTGAACCACCCTCCGGAGGGCCGGTCACCGTCTTCCGGCGGCTCGTCCTCCGGTGGGCGCGGCTACGCGGCCTCGCCCGGCGTTCCCTGCCCGCTCGGCGCGTCCCCGCGCCGGGTGCTGCCGGTCGGTCCGCCGCTGCCGCCCGCGTCGCCGCCCGACGGCCCGGGCGGCGGCTTCTGTGTCGTCGGCTCGTCCGTCGGCGTGGGCGTGGGGTCGGACGAGGAGGGCGGGTCCTCCGGGGTGGACGGCGGATCGTCGGGGGAAGAGGGCGGGTCGTGAGGCGAGGACGGCGGCGTGCCCGGGTCGTTCGAGGGGTCCTCCGAGGCGCTGGCGGAATCTCCGCCGCCGGGCGAACTCGGCTTCCGCGTATCGGGCTTGCTGCTCCCGGCCGGGCCCCCGCCGCCCTGGGGAGCGCGCGTGCCGGGGCCTGCCGCGGGCTGCCCCGACTGGCTTCCGGTGCCGCCGTCCTCCGGCGGGCGGTCGGCCGTGACACCGTCCTCGTCGTCGTCCTCCTGGGAGGTCGAGCGGTCGGGCCGTACCGTGTCCGGCTTGCCGTCGTCGGACGCGGCTCCCAGGGTGACGATCGTGCCGAGAACGGCGGCGAGCAGGGCACCGGCCCCTGCCGCCGCCACATTCCGCTTGCTGCTCGTGAAGGCCGACCAGCGCGAGGGGCCTCCGTGCGCCCCGCCGCGCTTCCCCGCGCCGTGACCCGCTGCTCCCTCCCCCGTGCCGCCTGAAGCGGCGACCAGCGTCTCGCCCTTCGCGGGCCGCGCGGTGGCGGCGGAGGCCACCGACGTTGTCGCTCCGGCCGGCACGGCCCCCGCCGTCACGACCCCGGTCGTCACCACCGGGGCGACCGGGGCGACCGGAGCGGAGGGCACGCCCTCGTGCGGCGTCGGGGCCACCTCTCCCGCGTTCGCCCCGCGACCGGCGTCGCGCCCCGGCGTGGCCGGGGACAGGGGCGCGGGCGCCGTCTCGGAGGCCGCCACCGACGGCGGGGGCACAGCCGCGCCGGAGGATGCCGGTGCCGGTCCTGCGGCGCGCGCGGCGCTCGTCCCGCCCGCGAGCCGGTCGGTCACCAGCGCCAGGGCCCGGCGCCCCGCGACGATGCCGCGCTGCTCCGAGAGCGTCCCGCGCAGGGCTATGGCGGCCTCCAGCTCGGCGTGGGCCCGGTGCGGGTTGCCGGTGGTCAGCGCGAGGACGCCCAACTCGTGGTGGAAGTACGCCTCTTCAGCGATCTCCCCGGAGGCCCTGGCCGACTCCTGGCCGCAGCGCAGCGCACGCTCCCAGGCGCTCCAGCGCAGCCCCGCCGCGAACACGGGTGCGGCGGTGCGGGACAGCAGCACGGCGGCGCTGGGGTTGCCGCTTCGCTGGACGCCCCGTATGGCGGCGAGGAGGGGCGCGGTCTCGATGGCGACGCGGCCCGCCGTGACCGAGGGGTGGCCCGCCCACCAGGTGTAGTGCTGGGCCGCGGAGAGTGCGTAGTCCTCCGCGCCTTCGGCGTATCCCGCCTCGGTGAGCTGCTCGGCGACTCCGGGGGCGAGCTTGAAGTGCTCCCCCTTCGGGGCGATGAGGCCGTGGGCCAGCAGGTCGGGGAGGCAGTCGTCGGCCTGCTGGTCGCCGGTGAGGGCGGGCAGGTGGGCGGGCTGCGGCAGTTCACCGTCGAGCGCGAGGGCCAGACGCAGGGTCTGAAGCCCGGATTCCGGCAGGGCGGCGGCCAGCAGGGGCGCGAGCGCGGTGTCGTCGGTCAGCGCGGGGATGACCCCGGAGCTGCCCTGGAGGCGCAGCAGCGCCCCGGCCTGTACGAAGCGCAGCGCCAGCCCTTCGGAGCCGAACCACAGGTCGCCCGCCCAGTCCGCCTCCTGGTCGGTGAGCGGGCGGTGCACGGCGTGCTCCAGCAGCTCCAGGCAGGCGGTGCGGCTCAGTCCGGCGAGGAAGACCTCCTCGATGTGGGACTCGGGCGCCGGCTGGGCCACCTCCGGGGTGGCGGCCAGCAGGAACGCGCATTCGGGCGTGGCGCGCAGCACCTCATCCAGGGCGGTGCCGCCGAACTCCAGGTCGTCCACGACCACGACGGCGCCCACGGTGCTCAGCGCCTGCCGCAGCTCGGCCTTGCCCGGCCGGTACAGGGGAGCACGGTGGACGGCGGAGAACAGCTCGTACATCAGGTCGCTGGGGGTGCGGTGGTATCCGTTCAGGCGCACGACGCCGTCGGGGGCGAGGGTGGCGACATCCTCGGCGACGGCGTCCAGCAGGGCGCTGCGCCCGGAGCCGGCCGGGCCGGTGAGCCGTACGGAGCGGCCCCGCGCGAGGAGCCTGGCGAGCCGTTCGCGCTCCTCGTCACGCTCCAGGAAGGGCGGGGGCGGCGGGGGCGAGGCGGAGGCGACGAGGTCACGGGCGCTGAAGGGGGCGGGGCGTTCGCCCGGGGAGAGCTTGACGGGGCGGTCCAGCTGTTCACCCGGCGGGCACGGCTCGACCTCGCTGCCGTCGATCGGGTTGACCGTCAGCAGGTATTCGTCAGCGACCAGCTGCACGGCCCGCGCGCGCCCCTGGCTGCCCGCGCCGTGCACGCCGCCTTGCACTCCGCCGTGCTCGTAGCGCTCACTGCCTTGTGGATCCATGGTGTCGCCCCCAGAGAACGGTGCCGCGCCTCAACAGCCGGGGCGGCGCAGCTCAAGGACCATTGTCCAGGAACCGGCGGCACGCGGTGCGGGCCCGTACGTCATGGCTTTGTGAGGATTCGGATGTCGGAATTCCGGGAACCGGACGCAACCGCTCCGGTGTCTTCCACGGGTTCCTCCGGCGCCGCGGTCTTTTCCGGCATCCTCCGGCCGGAGGGTACCGCCGCCGTTTCGATAGCGAGAATCCGGTGGAGCCGTGTGGCCATCAACAGGCGCTGCATCTGCGGGGGCACTTCACGCAGTACGAGCCTCCTGCCACAGCGTCCGGCGCGGCGGTGTGCGCCCATGATGACGCCGAGGCCCGTGGCATCCCACGAGTCCAGTTCGGCGAGGTCGAGCACGAGATCACCGTCACCCGAATCGACGGCGGCGTGCAGGACCGTTCGGGCGTCCGCCGCGCTGCGGACGTCGAGACGACCTCCGACGACCAGCTCGGCGTGGTCGCCCCTGATGTGCATATGCGCTCCTGGGTTGGTGTCCGGTGCGGTTGATCTCGGTGTCCGGTGCGTGAACTTTTACACAGTTTTTTCCATGGCTCCCCTAGCCCCCCATGGCCCGCATCGTCCCCGTGGTCCCCGCGTTTCCCACCACAACTGACTCCGGCGGCTGCGGCGAAGTTGCCGTCCGTTTCCCGACCGATACCGACTTTCACCCGGCCGGGCGAGAGCGGCGGACACAGGGGCGACGGTCGTACCGGCGGCGAGCGGAGAGGGCGGCCGGCCGGGGAGCCGGTGGACGGCGACGGGCGGACCCGGGATCGTCCCGCCGTATACACCGTCTCCCCGCGGAGCAGCAGTCGAACAGCCGGGTGCCGTGCGACCGGATGCCGAGAACTCCGCGCCGGCTCCGCGGTACTCGCCGCCCGGCGCTCGCCACCGCGTGCCCGGCACTCAACCCCTCAGTGCTCGTAGAAGCCCTGCCCGCTCTTGCGCCCCAGGTCACCCGCGTCCACCATCCGCCGCATCAGCTCGGGCGGCGCGAACTTGCCGTCCTTGGACTCGGTCCAGATGTTCTCGGCGGCGTGCAACAGGATGTCCACGCCGGTGAGGTCGGCTGTGGCCAGGGGGCCCATGGCGTGGCCGAAGCCGAGCCGGCAGGCCGTGTCGATGTCCTCGGCCGAGGCCACCCCGGATTCGTAGAGCTTGGCGGCCTCGACCACGAGTGCGGAGATGAGGCGGGTGGTGACAAAGCCCGCCACGTCACGGTTGACGACGACGCAGGTCTTGCCGACGGACTCGGCGAACTCCCGTGCGGTGGCGAGGGTTTCGTCGCTGGTCTTGTGGCCGCGCACCAGCTCGCACAGGCCCATCATGGGCACGGGCGAGAAGAAGTGTGTGCCGACGACACGTTCGGGGTGCGCGGTGGCCGCCGCGATCTTGGTGATGGGGATCGCGGAGGTGTTGGAGGCGAGGACGGTCCGCTCGTCCACGATCTTGTCGAGTGCCGCGAAGATCTCCCGCTTGACCTCGATCTTCTCGAAGACGGCCTCGACCACGAGGTCGGCACCGGCCACGGCATCCAGGTCCGTGGTGGTGGTGATGCGGGCGAGCGCGGCCTCGGCGTCGGCGGATTCCAGTTTGCCCTTGCTGACGAACTTGTCGTAGGACGCCTTGATTCCGCCGGTGCCCCGGGCGAGCGCCTCGTCCGTCACATCGCGGAGGACCACGTCCCAGCCCGCCTGTGCGGAGACCTGCGCGATTCCGGAGCCCATGAGTCCGGCCCCGATGACGGCGAGCTTCTTCGCCACGTTCTTCACCCTCACTTCGTCCCACCGGGCGGTCGCGCCCCCGCGCGTACCCGCTACGCGGTTTCCGCCGTACACACCCGTGAATAACCGTCCGTTGGGCGGACATTAGCGCTTTCAGGCAAGGCATGGGCGGCGAAGAGACACGTATCACGTCTCACATGGCGGACATCACACCGGGGGGCGCGCAGCGCGTGGGGCCGCATCACCCGGCCCTGGAAGCGTACTTGGGCAGTGCGCCCACGACCACCCCGGCCCGGCCCCCGCAGACGCCGTGCGCGTGGAGGCCGGCGCTGCCCCGGCGGGGCGCACCCGGGTTCCCGTCCCGGTACGCCCCCGCGCCCTTCTGCTGCCGCTCCGGCACTCTTCCGCGACCGGCTCGGACCCCTTCCGCGACCGGCTCGGCACCCTTCCCCGACCGGCCCGGCGGGCTACGCTCGCAGCATGGTTAACCTCACGCGGATCTACACCCGAACCGGCGACAAGGGCACCACCGCGCTCGGCGACATGAGCCGCACCGCCAAGACGGACGCCCGCATCGCGGCATACGCGGACGCCAATGAGGCCAACGCCGCGATCGGAGTGGCCCTCGCCCTCGGCGACCTCGGCGAGGAGATGCGCACGGTCTTGGTGCGCGTGCAGAACGACCTGTTCGACGTGGGTGCCGACCTGTCCACGCCGGTCGTCGAGAACCCGAAGTATCCGCCGCTGCGGGTCGAACAGAGCTACATCGACAAGCTGGAGGCGGACTGCGACCACTTCCTGGAGGACCTGGAGAAGCTCCGCTCCTTCATCCTGCCCGGCGGCACCCCCGGCGCGGCCCTGCTGCACCAGGCGTGCACAGTCGTGCGCAGGGCCGAGCGCTCCACCTGGGCCGCGCTGGAGGAGCACGGCGAGACGATGAACCCGCTGACCGCGACCTACCTCAACCGCCTCTCGGACCTGCTGTTCATCCTGGCCCGAACCGCCAACAAGGCCGTGGGCGACGTGCTGTGGGTGCCGGGGGGCGAACGGTGACGGCGGGACAGGGTGCGGCGCTGCTCATCGACCTGGGCGGCGTGCTCGTCGCGGACAAGCTGCCCGCCGCCGCTGCCAAGTGGGCCGCCCGCCTGCGCATCTCCGAGCGGGACTTCATCGCCGCCGTCTACGACGGCAACGACGAGCAGGTGCTCATCGGCCGGATGAGCAACGCCGAGTGGTGGGCGCTCGTCGGCGAGCGCCTCGGGCTGGACGAAGCGTCCGTGAGCGAGGTGCGCGCGGACCTGGCCGCCCGGCCCGAGTGGGACGAGGAGTTGCTGGCCGCCGTGGCGGGGCTGCGGGGCAGGGCCCGCACCGCGTTCGTCAGCAACGCGTGGCCGGATGCCCGGCCCAACCTCGCCGACCGGCTCGGGGCCGCCGACGCGGCCGTGCTCTCCTGCGAGGTGGGTTTCGCCAAACCGGATCCGCGCATCTACACCCACACGCTGGAGTTGCTGGGCGCCACCGCCGCCGGCTCACTGTTCGTGGACGACATGACCGCAAACGTCGAAGCCGCGCGCGAGCTGGGCATGTCGGGACATGTGCACACGGACACCGCCGGCACCCTGGCCGCCCTTGAGGCGTTCGCCGCGTCGCTGCCAGGAGGCCACTGATCAGCTCTGCGGGTGAGCGGCTAGATTTCCCCCATGTCGATACCGGGGGCCCAGCCGCAGCAGCCGTACTCGCAACTGCCGACCTCCACGGCGATGCCCGCGTACCCGTACCAGAACCCGTACGCCACCCCGCCGGGCCTGCCCGGTCCGCCCGCACCGCCCGGCCCGCCCCCCGCTCCCCCGGCCCCGCCCTCGCGCGGCGCCGGACCGCGCTGGCTGTGGGCGCTCGGCGGGGCCGTGCTCGCCTCGGTCACCTGGGCGGGGAGCCTGATGGCGACCGGCGCGCTGGACGGCAAGGGCTCCGGACCGTCGGCGTCGGAGGCCGACTTCCAGGGCTACCGCTTCCACCACGACATGTGCGAGACGGCGAAGATCAAGTCGTTCCTGGCCGAGTACGAGCTGTCCGAACCCTCGAACGACGAGCCGGACGGCTACTCCTCGCGGCAGAAGGGCCTCAACGTCAGCCAGTGCTCACGCACCCTGCTGCAACGCGGCGAGACCTCCAGCACACCCGCGACCACCTATGTGTCCACCACGGTCAGATGGCACAAACGCTCCGACCCCACCGGTGAGTTCGCCTCCGAGCAGCGCACCTGGAAGGATCAGGGCAGCGGCTCGTACAAGTACACGGTCACGCCGGTCGGGGGCTTCGGTGACGAGGCGTATCTCGTGCGCGAACAGCGCGGCTCGACGCTGGGGAGCGCGACGCTGGCCGTGCGCGCGGGGTGGCTGACGTACGAGATGCGGTGGAGCTGGTTCGCAGGCGGCCCGGACGAGAAGTTCAAGCCGCCGACCCCGGCGACCCTCGTCCGCATGCTGAAGACCGACACCCGCGCGACGCTGGCCGCCTTGAAAAAGCCGGACTCCAAACAGCCACCGACCCGCGACCCCGCCGCGTGACGGCCGGGGGGCCGTCTCGATGGCCTCGCCCAAGAAGTTCCTCCGCGCCCCGGACGGGCCCCTCGACGCCGGGGCGACCTGGTCTTTCCGTGCGGCCCGGATGACGAGCCGACGCTCGAACTCGCCGCTTACCGGAGGGACTTGGTGGACGAGGGCCGCTCGGTGTGCGGCTCGGACAAGGACCGCGCGCCCGGATCGTGCTCGTCCGCGGCGCCCTTGGCCCGCTTCGGCCAGATCGTGTAGCTCAGCGCGATGGCGATGAAGATCACGCACACCGCGCCCACCCGCGTCTGCCATTCGTGAAGCGGCGCGCTCTGGTCCGGGTCGCCCACATACCAGGCCGCGAGCTGGAGCAGCACGGCGGCGATGGCGCCGCCGCCGAGCATGCGCGCCGCCATCTTCCACTCGTGCCATGCGCGCGCCGCCCCGTAGCGCGGGGGTCCGGCCGGGCGCGGGCCGCCGCCGAGGCGGTGTGCGGCGTGCCCATCGGCCCACTTGACCATGTAGTGCCCGTAGGCGGCGGTGAAGCCCACATAGACGGCGGCCAGGCCGTGCTTCCAGTCCGGCTCGGCCCCGTTCCTCAAATCGATGGCCGTCACCACGAACAGCACGACCTCCAACAGAGGCTCGCACAACAACACGGCCGCACCCGCGCGCGGCATCCGCGCGAGATAGCGCAACGCGAGCCCTATCGCGAGCAGCACCCAGAAGGCGGCCTCGCAGATGATGATCAGCGTCACGATCACAGTGAGCGCCCTCCTGTTTTCTCCGGGAATCCGGTACGGCCGTGCGGCAGGGGCGAATCGAGCGGTATCCGGTGCGAGCGAGCCGGCCGGCGTCGGGGCGCGGTCGGCGTCGGGGCCGGGGCCAGGGCCGGGCGGCGTCGTATCGGACGAGCCCCACCAGCCTCGCCCGGGGGCGGCCCCCGCCGCCTCGTCGCGCATGACGATTCCCGGAGCCGCGCACTGCATCGAAAGGTGCAGTCGCGCCCTCCTCCGTCCGGCCGGACGGAGGACGAGTGCGGCACGGGCGGCGATCTAGTGTGGCCACGTCGTACTCCGGCCCGCCGGACGCGAGCCGCCCTGGGGCACGGGCCCGGGCCCGTGCCGGGCCTTCGCAGGAGAATGGGGCCATGACCACAGCCGCCGCAGGCGCGCCGGGCGCGCGCCGCCCCCACCGTGTCGATGTGCTGATCGCGCTCGCCGGTGCGGCGGGCGGCCTGCTGCTGTGGACGTTCGGCCTCACCAACGAGCCGCTGCTGGCCCGCGGCCCGCGCTGGCTGGCGCTCGTGCCGCTGGCGGCGATGTGCCTGGCGGTGCTCGGCCGACGTACGTGGCAGCCGTACGCGCTGGTGCTGGCCATCCTGGCGGAGGCCGCCGATCTGATGACGGGATCGCTGCTGGTGACGCTGGTGCTGTTCACGGACGTGCTGTACGCCGCCGTGCTCTACGGCTCGGCGCGGCTCTCCCGGGTGGCGCTGCGCGGCTCGGTGATCTTCGCCATCGTCGTCGCGGCGGGGCTGCTGGCGGTCTTCCAGCGGGCCGACATGCTGCTGATCGCGGGCGTCTGCGCCAGCCTCGTCCTCTTTCCCGCCTGGACCGGCCTCATCATCCGCGACCACCGGGACGAGGCGGCGGCGGAGCGGCTGCGGGCCGAACAGACCGCGCTGCTGGCCGAGATGGACCGGGTCCAGGCGATCAACGCCGAACGCTCCCGCATGGCCCGCGAACTGCACGATGTGGTCGCCAACCACCTCTCGGCGATCGCCATCCACTCCACGGCGGCGCTCTCCTTCCGGGATTCCCCGCCGGACGTCCGGGCCAAGCGGTCCGGCCCGAACGACGACGGTCCGCCCGACGGCGCGGGCGGCACGGGCGGCACGGGCGGCACGGGCGGCGATCCCACCCGGGAAGCGCTCGGCGTCATTCGCGAGAACAGCGTTCAGGGCCTCGCCGAGATGCGCCGTCTCATCGGGCTGCTGCGCGATGCCGAGGGCGTGCGGGAGCCCGTCGCCACGCCCTCCCTCGACGGGCTGGAGGCCCTGCTGGAGCGGGCTCGCGCCACCGCCGGGAGCGACCGCACCTTCACGCTGCGGGACCATCGGGCGCCGGACGGCGAACGGCTGCCCGCGCCCGTCGAACTGGCGGCCTACCGCGTCATCCAGGAGGCGGTCACCAACGCGCTCAAGCACGCCGCGCCCGGCCCCGTCACCGTCGAGCTCGACCGCGCCGACACGCTGCGCCTGAAGGTCACCAGCCCGCTGCCGGCGCGAGCCGGACGCGACAGCCCGCGCGCGCCGGGAGCGGGTGCGGGTCTCATCGGTATGCGCGAACGGGTCGAGCTGCTGCACGGGGAGTTGACGGCCGGTCCGGCGCCGGGCCCGGTCGCCGGGAAGGTGTGGGAGGTGCGGGCCGTACTCCCGGCGACGGCGGAGCCGGCCGACCGGAGCCGCCACCAATGACGCCGCTCAGGACCACCGCCGCGCACACGGAAGCGTCGGAACACCGGGCCACTCCGTGCGGCACCACATCCGCGAAGCACCAGCACCAGCACCAGCACCAGCACCAGCACCAGGAGGGCATCCGGTGACGAACTCCGGCGCCGTACACAACGGACCTGCCCGGGACCTCCGCGTCCTGGTCGCCGAGGACCAGCAGGCCGTACGCGCGGGCCTCGTCCTCATCCTCCGCAACGCGCCGGGGATCCAGGTGGTCGGCGAGGCGGGTGACGGCGAGGAGGCCGTACGGCTCGCGGGCGAACTCTGCCCCGATGTCGTGCTGATGGACATCCAGATGCCCCGTCTCGACGGGATGAGCGCCACCCGCCGCATCACCGGCGACGGCCTGGCCGATGTGCTGGTGCTGACCACCTTCGACCTGGACGAGTACGTCTTCGGGGCGCTGCGCGCCGGGGCCTCGGGCTTCCTCCTCAAGGACAGCGACGCCGCGACCGTGATCGAGGCGGTGCGTACGGTCGCCCGGGGCCAGGGCATGATCGCCCCCGCCGTCACCCGCCGCCTGATCGCCGAGTTCGCCTCGGGCGCCCCTGGTTCCGCACACGCTCCCGTCGAGGCGCCGCCCGGCCTCGGCGACCTGACGCGCCGGGAGCGCGAAGTGCTCGGCTGCCTGGGCGAGGGCCTGTCGAACGCCGACGTCGCCCGCCGCCTCAGCATGGCGGAGGCCACCGTCAAGACCCACGTCAGCAGGCTGCTCGCCAAGCTGGGGCTGCGCAGCAGGACCCAGGCGGCCGTGCTGGCCCAGGAGTTGGGCATCCCCGCTCCCTGACCGACGCCCGAGCGGCTCCGCTTCCCCCTCTCTCCCTGCGCCTCCCCCTCTCCCTCTCCGCTCCCCTTCTCTCTCCCCGGCTCTGCCTCCGCCTGGAACCGGCCCCGACGAACCGGCCCCAATTCACCACAACCCGGCCTTGACCAGGCAACATCCCGGGCCCCCTGCCACCTCGCCCGCCCCCGTGCGGACAATTGAGCGAGTCTCGTACACCGCACAGGGGGAGGTCAGCCGTGTCCGGCGTGATCACCGGCTTCGCCGTCATCGCCGTCGTCATCGGCACCGGCTACGTCCTCGGCCGCTACCGCTTGCTGGGCGACAACGGCCGCGAGGTCCTGACGAAGCTGGCCTTCCATGTCGCCAGCCCCGCGCTGATGTTCGAGACCCTGGCGCACGCCGACCTGTCGCTCCTGGTCTCCGCACCCCTGGCCATCACCGCACTGTGCACCTTCGCCATGGCCGGCCTCTACGCCGCGGTGGGCGCGATCCGCCGCTGGCCTCTGGGACAGACGACCGTGGGCGCGCTGTGCGCCAGCTATGTGAACGCGGGCAACCTCGGCATCCCCATCGCCGCCTATGTGCTGGGCGACGCCTCGCTCGTCGCCCCGGTGCTGCTGTTCCAACTGCTGGTGATGACGCCCATCGGGCTGACCGTCCTCGACGCCTCGGCCTCCAGCGGCGGCGACAGCGTGCTGCGCCGTATCACCAGCCCCTTCCGCAACCCGATCGTGCTGGGCTCCCTCAGCGGGGTGGCCGTAGCGGTGACCGGCCGCGAACTGCCGGACCCCGTCATGGAGCCCTTCCAGCTGATCGGCGCGATGTCGGTGCCGGCGGTGCTGCTCGCGTTCGGCATATCGCTGTACGGGAGCACGCTGCCGGGACGCGGCAGTGACCGGGGGCCGATGCTGCTGTCGGTCGCGCTCAAGGCCGCGGGCCAGCCGGCCACCGCGTGGCTGCTGGGGACGGCCTTGTTCGGGCTGCACGGCAGGGAGCTGTTCGCGGTGGTCGTCACCGCGGCACTGCCCTCGGCCCAGAACCTGTTCACCTACGCCAGCCGCTACAACGTGGCCACCCGCCTGGCCCGGGAGTCCATCCTGCTCTCGACGATCCTCGCGGTGCCCGTACTCGTGGTGATCGCGGCACTCCTCGGCTGAGCGCCGGGCGCCGCCCGCCATGCGCCATCCGCCGGGGGCCGTCCGCCAGCCGCCGGACGAGGCGGACGCCAGCCGCCGGGCCGAGAGCGTCCTGGCAACGGCGAGGAACAACCCGGATCGGGCGGGCTGCGGGCCGCTCAGGCCACGTTCACGCGCTGCCCCGGCGGCGCCGCCTCCAGCCAGGCCAGGAAGCCCGTCAGCGCGTCCTCGCTGAGCGCCAGCTCCACCCGCGTCCGCTCGGTCCCCACCGCGCACGCCAGCACGATGGCGTCCGACAACAGCGCCTGCTCCTCCTCGCCACGAGGCGACCTGCGCTCCAGAACGTCAATGGCCCCGCGCACAAGATGGCGGCGGGGCCTGGGGGCATAGGAGAAGACGCGGAACCACTCGATCCGGTCACCGTTGTAGCGGGCGATTCCATAGGCCCACCCTTTGCCGGAAGGTTCCTCCGCCTCCTGCTGGGACACCTCCCAGCGCAGGTTGCAGTCGAACGTACCTCCGGAGCGCTGGATGAGCCGCCTGCGTACCCCGAAGGCGAAGAGTCCCGCCAACACCAGCAGGACGACCGCGCCGCACAGCAACAGAGCGAGGACCATCTTCACCGACCTCCTCGCTTACTCCGAGACCCCGAACCTCGCGGGTCACTCCAACCGCTTCTGTATGGCGTCAGCCGCGGACGGCCCCGGAGAATTCCGGAACCACCCGCGGCTGAGTGTCATCGTGACGCGACAGTTATGCCGCGGCAAATGTCAGCGAACGGCCGTCACCGCTCGCAACCGGACATCGGCGCGCAGCTCCGCGTCGGCGTCCGCCTGGGACTTGGCCTGCTCCAGCGCGCGCTCCGCCCGCTCGACATCGATCTCGTCGGTCAGCTCCGCGATCTCGGCCAGCAAGGAGAGCTGGTTCTCGGCGAAGGAGATGAAGCCGCCGTGCACGGCGGCGACGACGGTGCCATCGCCGCTCTCACCTGTCGTACGGATGGTGACGGGGCCGGACTCCAGCACACCGAGCAGCGGCTGGTGGCCGGGCATGACGCCGATATCACCCGAGGAGGTGCGCGCGACGACCAGGCTGGCCTTGCCCGACCAGACCTTGCGGTCGGCGGCGACCAACTCGACGTGCAGCTCAGCCACTGTGGCTCCTCAGACTGGGATGGGGAAAGGATAAGGGGTGCGGCGCGGGGGCAGGTACGCATACCCGCCCCCGCTGCGGAGCACTGCCCGCGCACGACCGCACACAACGGCGCGCTGAGGCGCGCGGATGCACGGCCGTGCGCGGAGGGGAGTCAGGAGACGCCCAGCTCCTTCGCCTTGGCCTTGAGGTCGTCAAGACCACCGCACATGAAGAACGCCTGCTCCGGGAAGTGGTCGTACTCACCATCGGCGATCGCGTTGAAGGCCGTGATCGACTCGTCCAGCGGAACGTCGGATCCGTCGAGGCCGGTGAACTGCTTCGCCGCGTGGGTGTTCTGCGACAGGAAGCGCTCGATGCGGCGCGCACGGCTGACGGTGAGCTTGTCCTCCTCGGACAGCTCGTCGATACCGAGGATGGAGATGATGTCCTGGAGGTCCTTGTACTTCTGCAGGACCCCCTTGACCCGCTCGGCACAGTCGTAGTGCGCCTGCGAGACGAAGCGGGGGTCCAGGATCCGGGACGTCGAATCCAGCGGGTCCACCGCCGGGTAGATGCCCTTCTCCGAGATCGGCCGGGACAGGGTCGTGGTCGCGTCGAGGTGCGCGAACACGTTGGCCGGGGCCGGGTCGGTGAGGTCGTCCGCGGGCACGTAGATCGCCTGCATCGAGGTGATCGAGTTACCGCGGGTCGAGGTGATGCGCTCCTGGAGCACACCCATCTCGTCCGCCAGGTTCGGCTGGTAGCCCACCGCGGAGGGCATCCGGCCGAGCAGCGTGGAGACCTCGGAGCCGGCCTGGGTGAACCGGAAGATGTTGTCGATGAAGAACAGCACGTCCTGGTTCTGCACATCGCGGAAGTACTCCGCCATGGTCAGACCGGCCAGCGCGACCCGCAGACGGGTGCCCGGCGGCTCGTCCATCTGACCGAAGACCAGCGCGGTCTGCGGCAGCACGCCGGACTCGGCCATCTCCTCGATCAGGTCGTTGCCCTCACGGGTGCGCTCGCCGACCCCGGCGAACACGGAAACGCCCTCGTGCAGCTTGGCCACACGCATGATCATTTCCTGGATGAGCACCGTCTTGCCGACGCCGGCGCCGCCGAACAGGCCGATCTTGCCGCCCTTGACGTACGGGGTCAGCAGGTCGACGACCTTCAGGCCGGTCTCGAACATCTCGGTCTTGGACTCAAGCTGGTCGAAGGCGGGGGCCTTGCGGTGGATGGACCACCGCTCGGTGATCTCCGACTCGGCCTCCGGCTCGTTCAGGATCTTGCCCAGGGTGTTGAACACCCGGCCCTTGGTGACGTCGCCGACCGGCACGGTGATGCTCTCGCCGGTGTCGGTCACCACGGCCTGGCGGACCAGGCCGTCGGTGGGCTCCATGGAGATCGCCTTGACGAGGCCCTCGCCCAGGTGCTGCGCGACCTCCAGCGTCAGGGTCTTCTTCTTGCCCTCTTCCGCCGGGTCGGCGACCTCGACGTGCAGGGCGTTGTAGATCTCCGGCATGGCATCGACGGGGAATTCCACGTCGACGACCGGGCCGATGACCCGGGCTACGCGGCCCGTCGCAGCGGCCGTCTCAACTGTGGTGGTCATGGTTAGCGGTCACTCCCCGCGTTAGCGTCAGCCAGCGCGCTCGCCCCACCGACGATCTCGCTGATTTCCTGGGTGATGTCGGCCTGGCGGGCCGCGTTGGCAAGCCGCGTCAGCGACTTGATCAGATCTTCCGCGTTGTCGGTCGCCGACTTCATCGCCCGGCGCGTGGCGGCGTGCTTGGAGGCCGCCGCCTGGAGCAGGGCGTTGTAGATCCGCGATTCGACATAGCGCGGCAGCAGCGCGTCCAGCACGTCCTCGGCCGACGGCTCGAAGTCGTACAGCGGCATGACGGCGGAGCCGGGCTTGGCCGTCTCCGCGTCCGCCGCCTGGGCGTCCGTCCCGAGGTGCAGCGGCAGCATCCGGTTGTCCACCGGGGTCTGCGTGATCATCGAGATGAACTCGGTGTAGACGATGTGCAGCTCATCCACACCGCCCTCGCCGGTCTCCGCCGTGATCGCCTCGATCAGCGGCGCGGCGACGGCCTTGGCGTCCGCGTAGGTCGGGTTGTCCGTGAAGCCGGACCACGACTTCTCGACCTGCCGGCCGCGGAAGCCGTAGTAGGACACGCCCTTGGTGCCGACGATGAAGCTGACGACTTCCTTGCCCTCGCCGGCCAGCCGCTTGTTGAGCCGCTCGGCCGCCTTGATGGCGTTGGAGTTGTAGCCGCCCGCGAGACCCCGGTCGCTCGTGATGAGCAGCACGGCAGCCCGCGTGGGACGCTCCGCCTCGGTGGTCAGCGGGTGCTTGGCATCGGACCCCTGTGCGACGGCGGTGACCGCGCGGGTCAGCTCCGTCGCGTACGGCTCGGAGGCCGCCACCCTGCGCTGCGCCTTGACGATGCGCGAGGCGGCGATCATCTCCATCGCCCGGGTGATCTTCTTGGTCGCAGTGACGGACTTGATCCGCCGCTTGTAGACCCTGAGCTGGGCACCCATGCTCAGTCCTCGCCCAGGAGCTTGCCGTCCGAGGTCTCGAACTGGGTCTTGAACGCGTCCACCGCGTCGCCGAGGGTCTGGATGGTGTCGTCCGACATCTTCGCGCCCTCGCGGATGCTGGTCAGCAGCCCCTGGTGCTCCCGGTGCATGTAGTCCAGCAGCTCACGCTCGAAGCGGCGGATGTCCTCGACCGGCACGTCGTCCATCTTGCCGTTCGTACCGGACCACACGGACACGACCTGGTCCTCGGTGGCGAACGGCGCGTACTGCGACTGCTTGAGCAGCTCGACCATCCGCTTGCCGCGCTCCAGCGCGCCCTTGGAGGCGTCGTCGAGGTCGGAGCCGAAGGCGGCGAACGCCTCCAGCTCGCGGTACTGGGCCAGGTCCACCCGGAGCGAGCCGGTGATCTGCCGGATCGCCTTGTGCTGGGCCGAGCCGCCGACCCGGGAGACGGAGATACCGACGTTCAGCGCCGGGCGCTGGCCCGCGTTGAACAGGTCCGATTCCAAGAAGCACTGGCCGTCGGTGATGGAGATGACGTTGGTCGGAATGAACGCCGACACGTCGTTCGCCTTGGTCTCGACGATCGGCAGACCCGTCATCGAGCCCTTGCCCATGTCGTCGGAGAGCTTGGCGCAGCGCTCCAGCAGCCGGGAGTGCAGGTAGAAGACGTCGCCCGGGTACGCCTCACGGCCCGGCGGGCGGCGCAGCAGCAGGGAGACGGCGCGGTAGGCGTCGGCCTGCTTGGTGAGGTCGTCGAAGACGATCAGGACGTGCTGCC
Organism: Streptomyces axinellae; assembly: GCF_039532135.1. Taxonomy (NCBI): domain Bacteria; kingdom Bacillati; phylum Actinomycetota; class Actinomycetes; order Kitasatosporales; family Streptomycetaceae; genus Streptomyces; species Streptomyces axinellae. The sequence goes on along the minus strand of NZ_BAAARJ010000004.1, from coordinate 303,792 downwards.
CCTGGTACATCCAGTGCTGGCCGATGGCCGAGCCGGTGTAGGGGGCGATGTACTTGAAGCCGGCCGGGTCGGACGCCGGGGCCGCCACGATGGTGGTGTACTCCAGCGCGCCCGCCTCCTCCAGCGCGCCGCGCACGGACGCGATGGTGGAGCCCTTCTGGCCGACGGCGACGTAGATGCAGCGGACCTGCTTTTCGGGGTCACCGGAGCGCCAGTTGTCGCGCTGGTTGATGATCGTGTCCACGCACATCGCGGTCTTGCCGGTCTGGCGGTCACCGATGACGAGCTGCCGCTGGCCGCGGCCGATCGGGGTCATGGTGTCCACAGCCTTGTAGCCCGTCTCCATCGGCTCATGGACGGACTTGCGCTGCATGACCGTGGGCGCCTGGAGCTCCAGGGCACGGCGGCCTTCGGCCTCGATCTCGCCGAGCCCGTCGATCGGGGCGCCCAGCGGGTCCACGACACGGCCGAGGTAGCCGTCGCCGACCGGGGCCGACAGGACCTCGCCGGTACGGTGCACCGGCTGGCCCTCTTCGATGCCGCTGAACTCACCGAGGACGACGGCACCGATCTCGCGCTCCTCGAGGTTGAGGGCGAGGCCGAGGGTGCCGTCCTCGAACTTCAGCAGCTCGTTCGCCATGACCGAGGGCAGCCCCTCGACCTTCGCGATGCCATCGCTGGCAGCGCTGACCGTACCGACCTCTTCGCGCGAGGCCGCGTCCGGCGTGTACGACTGGACAAAGTTCTCCAGCGCGTCCCGGATCTCATCCGGCCGGATCGTGAGCTCCGCCATCTGGGTTCCCTGCTCTCCTTGTTGGGCCCGTAAGTTCCTTCGGGCTCCGGGGGGCGTCTTCTCCCCCGTCATCCCTTGTACGGCCCAACTCGGGCCGCGTTCGTGCTTGTTGAGTTGGTGTTCAGCCGGCCATGCGCCGCTGAGCGTCGTCGAGACGGTCGGCGATGGAGCCGTTGATGACCTCATCGCCCACCCGCACCGTGATGCCGCCGAGGACCTGCGGGTCCACATCGAGGTTCAGGTGAACCTGGCGGCCGTACAGCGAGGCGAGTGCGTCGGCGAGACGCTGCCGCTGGCGGTCACTGAGCGGCACCGCGGAGGTGACGACGGCGACCGAACGGTTGCGGCGCTCGGCGGCGAGCTGGGTGAGGGCGTCGAACCCTCCCTCCAGGCTACGTCCCCGCGGCTGTGTCACAAGGCGCGTCACCAGCCGCTCCGTGGCCGGCTGGGCCCTGCCGCCCAGCAGCGTGTGCAGCAGGGCGGCCTTCGCCTCGCTCCGTGCCCTCTGGTCGGAGAGGGCGGAGCGCAGCTCGGCGGAGGAGGAGACCGTCCGGGCGAACCGGAACAGCTCGTCCTCCACGTCGTCCAGCGAGCCGTCCCGCTCGGCCGCCACGAGGTCGGCGGAGTCCGCCAGCACCTCGATGGCATCGACCAGGTCGCGGGGGGAGGACCAGCGGGAGCGCACCATGCCGGACACCAGATCGACGGCGGGCCCGCCGACCTGCTCGCCCAGCACACGGGAGGCGAGCCCGGCCTTGGACTCCCCGTCCCGCGCCGGGTCGGTGAGGACCCGGCGCAGCGAGACCTCGCGCTCCAGCAGCGTGGTCACGGCCGCCAGCTCGTCGGCGAGCGCGGCTGCGTCGACCGACGTGGAGTCGGTCAGCGCGGCCAGGCTCTCACGTGCGGCGGCAAGCGCCTCACGGCTCGCTCCATTCATCGGTCACGCTCCTCAGCTCGCTCGCTAGCGCTCGCTCGCTTCGTCGCCGTTCCGGCCTTCATCGGGCGGCCCCGTTGGCGTCCGCCCGCTCCTCGAGCTGGTCGAGGAAGCGGTCGATGGTGCGGCTCTGCCGGGCGTGGTCCTCAAGGGACTCGCCGACGAGCTTGCCCGCCAGGTCGGTCGCGAGCTTGCCCACGTCCTGGCGGAGCAGCTGCGCGGCCTGCTTGCGGTCGGCCTCGATCTGGGCGTGGCCGGCGGCGATGATCTCCTCACGCTGCCGCTGGCCCTCGGCGCGCATCTCAGCGATGAGGGTCGCGCCCTGCTCCTGCGCCTCGGCACGCAGCCGCGCCGCTTCGTGGCGGGCCTCCGAGAGCTGGTCCTTGTACTGCTGGAGTACGTCGGACGCTTCCTGCTGAGCCGCCTCGGCCTTCTCGATGCCGCCCTCAATGGCTTCACGACGCTCTTCCAGCACCTTGTTGATGGTGGGGAGGAGCTTCTTCCACAGGAAGAAGAAGACGATGGCGAAAGCGATCAGGCCGATGACCAGCTCTGGAATCGGCGGGACAAGCGGGTTCTGCGGAACCTCTGTCTCCGCCATGTGTACCAGGGCGTTCACGTCAGTGCCTTCCGTCGGGATTGGATCATTCGCTCCGGGCGTCAGCTCTTGAAGATGAAGCCCATGACGATGCCGATCAGGGCCAGCGCCTCACAGAAGGCGAAGCCGAGGATCTGGTTCTGCCTGATCAGACCGGCGGCCTCGGGCTGGCGGGCCAGGGCCTGGGTGCCGTTACCGAAAACGATGCCGACGCCGATGCCGGGGCCGATGGCGGCCAGACCGTAACCGACGGAACCGAGGTTGCCGGTCACGCCCTTGGTGGCGGCGAGGTTGACCATTTCGAGAGCAGCGGACATGCCGTTACTTCCTTCTCTGTACGGACCGGCGGGGATTGGTCGCCGGACATCTTGGGGGTGTGCGGGAGAGGCGGACTCAGTGTTCCTCAGCGAGCGCGCCCTGGAGATAGGTGCAGGTCAAGAGGACGAAGACATACGCCTGGATCACCTGGATGAAAAGCTCGAAGGCGATCATCACGACGGTCATCACGAAGGAGACGGCCGAGTAGGCGATCCCGATACCGTTGAGCATGTACCAGCTGGCGATGGTGAAGAGCGCCACGAGCATGTGCCCGGCAAACATGTTCGCGAAGAGCCGGACCGCGTGGGTGAAGGGGCGCACCAGCAGGTTGGAGAACAGCTCGATGAGCATGACCAGCGGCAGAACGGCCCCGAGCGACTTGTCGTAGCCGGTGAAGTTCTTCCAGGCGCCGACGAAACCGTTCCGCTTGAAGGTGAGCCCGACCCAGGTGACGTAGACAACCAGCGCGAGACCGAGCGGAATCGAGAAGATCGAGGTCACGGGGAACTGTGCGAGCGGGATGACCGCCCAGAGGTTCATCACCCACACGAAGAAGAAGAGGGCGACCACGAAGGGGACATACTTCTCGCCCTCCTTCTTGCCCATGGTCTCGTAGACGACGCCCCTGCGGATGAAGTCGTAGCCGGCCTCGCCGACCATCTGGAGCTTGCCGGGCACCAGCTTGGGCTTGTTGAAAGCGGCCCAGAAGAACCACACGATGGCGAGCGTGCCGACAAGGGCCAGCAGTATCGGCTTGTTGAAGGCGATACCGCCGACGGTGAACATCGGCTCGAAGACGAACGAGTGGAGCCCTGGAGCCTCGAAGCCGCAGCCACTGAAGAGGTGGCAGTCGGTCTTGAAGGCGAGCATCTGGTCAGCACTCACCGCGGGCTCCTTCTGCATGGCGCATGAAAACGGCTACCTCGTTGTGTCGGCGCGGCGTGCTGCCACGGAACGGCACTGGTCTTGGTCTTACGAATCGGGGGCGGCGGCTGATCAGGGTGCGAGGGTGTCCGATCCGTCCCGTGGAATCCGGAACCGTTGGAAACCCCGCGGCCCCCGTCTGCTGCGCCGCAGTTGGAACCGGACGATAGCAGTTGCTCGAACGAGCGCTTATCCCGCCCCTACGAGACCCTGGCGTCAGGGGCCTCACGAATTCGCCCCCGAGGCAGCGGTCTTTGCACCGCCGTCGGTCGCGTCCGCGGACTTGCCGCCGCTGCCGGAGTCCGGCTCCACGTACATGATCTTCGCCTTCAAATGCGCCCTGCCCTGGGCGGCAACCCATACGACGGTGCCACCGAGCAGTGTGAGAGCGAAGGTCTGGGTGTCGAAAAGGGTCGTATCCCTGAAGACCACCAGCACGATGAACAGCAGCAGGATCTGCGTCGTATAGAGCAGCAGACCCATCGCCTGAAAGAGGTGGGGAAAGGATTTGGCGGTCCGCTGGAGGACATAAAGACCCAGGCCCATGAAGAGGATGACCACCAGCGCTCCGGCCGCCGCGCCAATCGCTCCCTTACCGCCTGCGAACACACCGCTGAGGACTGCGGCCACGACACCGGCGACGGCGGTCGGGACGGCGCACTGCAGCAGCATGCGAGCGTCGTTCGACTGCATGTGGTGTACTCCGGGAAATCAGGGGTCGTCTGTCGTCGAGGGACGAGCGTAGCCCCGGCACTGAGGACAAACCTCCCGACGAAGCGACCGCGAGAGTGCGGGACTTCGGTTGGTCACCGGGTTTCGTGAACGGTATCACAAACTATTTGATGAGGTCTTTACCAAGTTCGTGTGCCCCCCGTCACACGCAGGTGTGAGGCTCATGTGCCCGGCTGACGCCAGCCGTTATGTCTGCTATCGCCGGAATGCGAGGGGCATTCCCCGTATCAGCGGCGGGTGTTGATCTTTTTCGGCCGGGTGAAGCCACGGCGGTCGCCCACGGCGGTGGCACCGTTCAGACCGGCCAGAGCGGGCTCCCGCTCCTCGCCGTCCGCGCCTTCCCCCGAGTCCCCGCCGTCCGCGTCCTTCCCCGCGCCGTCGCCCTCCTGGGCCTCGTCGGAGGCGTCGGCCGCGCGTTCTGATAGCACATCGCGCGGACGCCGGTACCTGGGCGGAAGCACCGCCTGGGCCCAGTGGGGCACCCGGGGCGTGAAGCGCGGCAGCAGCAGGACCACCAGCCCGGCGGCGCTGAGCAGCACGATGGTGAGCACGATCGCCAGGCTGGAGGAGCGCACCGAGAACGCGACGGCGCCGAAGGCGATCAGCGCCGACCAGAAGTACATGATCAGCACGGCACGGCTGTGCGAGTGCCCGATCTCCAGCAGCCGGTGGTGCAGGTGCCCCCGGTCCGCCGCGAACGGGGAACGGCCGTTCCAGGTGCGCCGTACGACCGCCATCACCAAGTCGGCGAAGGGCACCGCGATGATCGTCAACGGCAGCAGCAGCGGCATGTAGAGGGGCACCATCGTGTGCACGGCCGACTTCTCCGAGCCGGCGTGCTCGACCAGCAGATCGGGGTCCACCTGGCCTGTGATGGAGACCGCGCCGGCGGCCAGCACCAGCCCGATCAGCATCGATCCCGAGTCGCCCATGAAGATGCGCGCGGGGTGCATGTTGTGCGGCAGGAAGCCCAGGCACATGCCCATCAGCACCGCCGCGAACAGCGTCGCCGGGGCCGCCGCCTCGACGCCGTAGCCGTACCAGATGCGGTACGCGTACATGAAGAACGCTGCGGCGGCGATGCACACCATGCCCGCCGCCAGCCCGTCGAGACCATCGGCGAAGTTCACCGCGTTGATGGTGATCACCACCAGCGCGACGGTCAGCAGCGTGCCCTGGAGCGGGGTGAGGGAGACATTGCCCACGCCCGGCACCGGCAGCCACAAGATGGTCAGGCCCTGGAGCACCATGACACCGGCGGCGATCATCTGCCCGCCGAGCTTCACCAGGGCATCGACGCCCCATTTGTCGTCCAGGACACCGATCAGCCAGATCAGCCCGGCCCCGGACAGCAGCGCGCGGGGTTCGTCGGAAAGGGTGAACAGCTCGCCGATGTTGGTCAGTTGCGAGGCGACGAGCAACCCGGCGCACAGCCCGCCGAACATCGCGATACCGCCCAGCCGCGGCGTCGGCTCCCGGTGCACGTCGCGGGCCCGGACGGCCGGCATCGCACCCGCGGCGATGGCGAACTTCCGCACGGGCCCCGTCAGCAGATAGGTCACCGCAACCGTGACGCAGAGCGTCAGCAGATATTCACGCACGGGCTCCCCAGGGGTTTCGCGAATTGCTCAGGCCAACACGATAGGACACGGCGACCTGCTCAGCCGCTGTGCGGCGGACCACACAGTAGGACACGGGGATTCCTGTCCGCCGGTTCTGTTCCGCTGGTTCTACGTCCACGCCGGAACGCCCGTCAACGCGGTCACCACCGGGTCGAGCGCCCTGACGATTTCGTCGCCGACCGTGCGGAAGTACGGGATCGGGGCGCCGTAGGGATCGTAGATCTCGTCCGCCTCCGGACTGGGCGCCAGCAGCCAGCCGCGCAGCGCGGCGGCGGCCTGCACCAGGGCGCGGGCGCGCTCCACCACGTCCTCGGCGGTGTGTGCGTCGGGCAAGGTGGCTGGATCTATGGCGCGAACCAGCCGGGTGAATTCCTTCAGCGTGAAGGTGCGCAGTCCCGCCGAATGACCCATCGAGATGACCTGCGCCCGGTGATCGCGGGTGGCGGTCAGCACCAGATCGGCCCTGATCACGTGCTCGTCCAGCAGTTCGCGCCCGGTGAACCCGTCGGCGTCCGCGCCGTGTTCGAGCAGCACGGCCACGGCGTTCTCCTCCATGGGCGCGCCCTCGTGGCCCCACGTACCGGCGCTCTCCACCACGAGTCCGCCCGTGCGGCGGTCACCGAGTCTGGCGGCGAGGGCATGCCGGGTGAGCCGCTCGGTGAGGGGCGAGCGGCACACGTTGCCTGTCGAGACGTGGAGGATACGGAACGCGCCATCGGCGCTGCTTATGCCGCCGGACTCCGCCGGGCCACGCCCTTCGGGGGCGGTCACTACGGGGCCACCTCCAGGCCCGGTACGACCTTGCGCAGCTCGTCGGCCCCGATGGCGCCGGCCCGCAGCAGGACGGGGACCTCGCTGGTGACGTCCACGATCGAGGACGGCACGGAGTCGGGGGTCGGCCCGCCGTCGAGGTAGACGGCGACGGACTCGCCCAGCATCTCCTGTGCGGCGTCGCAGTCCATCGGCGCCGGGTGCCCCGTCAGGTTCGCCGAGGAGACGGCCATCGGTCCGAACTCGCTGAGCAGCTCGATGGCGACCGGGTGCAGCGGCATCCGTACGGCCACTGTGCCGTGGGTCTCCCCCAGGTCCCAGGTCAGCGACGGCTGGTGCTTTGCGACCAGGGTGAGCGCGCCGGGCCAGAAGGCGTCCACCAGCTCCCAGGCCATCTCGGAGAAGTCCGTGACCAGCCCGTGCAGGGTGTTGGGGGAGCCGACCAGCACGGGAGAGGGCATGCCCCGCCCCCGGCCCTTGGCCTCCAGCAGGTCGCCGACGGCGTCGGCGCTGAACGCGTCGGCGCCGATGCCGTAGACGGTGTCCGTCGGCAGCACGACGAGTTCCCCGCGCCGGACCGCCGAGGTGGCCTCACGAAGGCCGGTCCTGCGGTCGGTCGTGTCGGTGCAGTCGTATCGCCGTGCCATTACGGCACCTCCCTGCGTGCGGTGGCAAAACGGGGCCGGTTGTTCAGGTCGGGGTGGTCCGCGGCGTCAGCCCAGCCGCGGTCCTCGGTGAAGATCCAGGGCACCTGGCCGCCCTGGGTGTCGGCGTGCTCGATGACCACGACGCCGCCCGGCCGCAGCAGCCGGTGTGCCGCGCGCTCCAGGCCGCGGATGGTGTCGAGGCCGTCCTCGCCGGAGAACAGCGCCATGCCGGGGTCGTGGTCGCGAGCCTCGGGAGCCACATACTCCCACTCGGTGAGCGGGATGTAGGGCGGATTGGAGATCACGAGATCGACCTGGCCGTCCAGCTCGGGAAGCGCGGTGAGCGCGTCCGCGTGGTGCAGGGTGACCCGGGAGCCCTCGACGTTCTTGCGCGCCCACCCGTACGCGCCCTCGTCCAGCTCGACGGCGTGCACCCGCGAGCGCGGGACCTCCTGGGCGAGCGCCAGCGCGATGGCGCCGGAGCCGGTGCACAGATCGACGATCAGCGGCTCGACGACATCCATGGCCCGTACGGCGTCTATCGCCCAGCCGACCACCGACTCGGTCTCCGGACGCGGCACGAAGACCCCCGCGCCGACCTGGAGTTCGAGGTAGCGGAAGAAGGCGCGCCCGGTGATGTGCTGGAGCGGTTCGCGGGCCTCGCGGCGTGCCACGGCCTCCCAGTAGCGCGCGTCGAAGTCGGCGTCGGCCACCCGGTGCAGTTCCCCGCGTCCGACGCCGTGCACGAAGGAGGCCAGCTCCTCGGCGTCGAAGCGCGGCGAGGGCACGCCGGCGTCGGCCAGCCGCTGTGTGGCCTGGGCCACCTCGGCGAGCAGCACGTTCACTCCGATCCCCCTTCCGGGGCCAGCCGGGTCACTGTGCGGCGGCCAGCTTGGCGGCCGAGTCCGCGTCGACGCACGCCTGGATGACGGGATCCAGTTCGCCGTCGAGCACCTGGTCGAGGTTGTACGCCTTGAAGCCGACACGGTGGTCGGAGATCCGGTTCTCCGGGAAGTTGTAGGTGCGCACCCGCTCGGACCTGTCAACGGTGCGGACCTGACTGCGGCGCGCGTCGGACGCCTCACGCTCGGCCTCCTCCTGCGCCGCGGCCAGCAGCCGGGCGCGCAGGATGCGCAGGGCCTGCTCCTTGTTCTGGAGCTGGCTCTTCTCGTTCTGGCAGGAGACGACGATCCCGGTCGGCTCGTGGGTGATGCGCACGGCCGAGTCGGTGGTGTTGACCGACTGCCCGCCGGGCCCCGAGGAGCGGTAGACGTCGATGCGCAGGTCGTTGGGGTTGATCTCGACATCGACGTCCTCGGCCTCGGGGAGGACGAGGACACCGGCGGCCGAGGTGTGGATGCGGCCCTGCGACTCGGTCGCGGGCACCCGCTGCACGCGGTGCACTCCACCCTCGTACTTCAGCCGCGCCCACACGCCCTGACCGGGCTCCGAGGCGCCGCCGCCCTTGGTCTTGACGGCGACCTGGACGTCCTTGTACCCGCCGAGATCGGACTCGTTGGACTCGATCAGCTCGGTCTTCCAGCCGTGGCGCTCGGCGTAGCGCAGATACATCCGCAGCAGGTCACCGGCGAACAGCGCCGATTCGTCGCCGCCCTCGCCCGCCTTGATCTCCAGGATGACGTCCTTGTCGTCGCTGGGGTCCCGGGGGACGAGCAGCAGCCGCAGCTTCTCCGTCAGCTCCTCACGGCGCCGCTCCAGCTCCTTGACCTCGTCGGCGAACTCGGGGTCCTCGCCCGCCAGTTCGCGTGCGGTGCCGATGTCGTCCCCGGTCCGCTTCCACTCCTGGTACGTGGTGATGATCGGGGTCAGCTCGGCGTAGCGCTTGTTGAGCCGGCGCGCTCCCGCCTGGTCGGCGTGGATCGCAGGGTCCGCGAGCTGCTTTTCGAGGTCGGCGTGCTCGCCGATGAGTTCCTCGACCGCCTCGAACATCGTGGCCATCCTTAGAGAAGAAGTGAGACGCCCCGAACCGGAGGAACGGGCGCCGGAGCGCGGAACACCAAAAGAGCGCCGGCCGGGCTGCCCTGCCAGGGGCAGCCGCGGGCCGGCGCTGCGGTGTCGCTACTTCTTGCCGGTGCCGCTCTTGCCGAAGCGGGCCTCGAAGCGGGCCACACGGCCACCGGTGTCGAGGATCTTCTGCTTGCCGGTGTAGAAGGGGTGGCACGCGGAGCAGATGTCCGCGCGGATCTGGCCTTCCGGCATGGTGCTACGCGTGGTGAACGAGTTGCCGCAGGTGCAGCTGACCTGGGTCTCGTAGTACTCCGGGTGGATGTCGCGCTTCAAGGTCTCTCCTAGGTTCGGGAGGGCACCGGGTCGGGAGACGGGTTGTCACCCGTGAACCGGGGCCGACGGTCCAGTTTGCCACTGGTGGCCGCACCCCCCAAAACCGGGGGGAGAAGCCCGTTATTCCGGACTTCCCGCGCGCCCGCTCCCGGTCCCCTGCGTCTTCTTTCCGCCCTTGTCGCCCTTGTCCCCTTTGACCACGTTCCCTATGTCGGTCCGGTCCCCCGCCGAGCCCTTGGTCGCGGACTTCGGGACCGGCTTGTCGGCCTTGACGGCCTTCCACACCTGCGCCGACTTGGCCTCCAGCGGTATGACGCGGTTCGGGTCGTTGGGGTCGTACTGGACCGGCAGCGTCGTCATCTGGATGTCGTCGGACTTGATGCCCTTGAGCATCTGGGCCAGACCGCTCAGATCGCCGACCGAGTCCAGATCGGAGTCCGTGGTGAGCGCGGAGGTGGAGGTGTCGGCCAGGTCGTAGAGCTTCTTGGGGTTGCTGAAGAGGCCGACGTTGTTGACCTGGTCCATGAGCGCCTTCATGAACGCCTGCTGAAGCTGGATCCGGCCCAGGTCACTGCCGTCGCCCACGCCGTGCCGGGTGCGCACCAGGCCGAGGGCCTGCTCTCCGTTGAGGGTGTGGTGGCCCGCCTGGAGATCGAGGTGGCTGTCCTTGTCCTTGATCGACTTGTTCGTGGTCATCTCGACGCCGCCGAGCGTGTTGATCAGCTTCTTGAAGCCGGAGAAGTCGACCTCCATGTAGTGGTCCATGCGGACCCCGGAGAGGGACTCGACGGTCTTCACGGCGCAGGCGGGCCCGCCGACCTCGTAGGCGGAGTTGAACATCGCACGCTGCGCGGGCACCTTCTTGTTGCCGGCAGACTCGTCCCCCTGGCAGCTGGGCCGCTGTATGAGCGTGTCACGCGGTATCGAGATGACGCTGGCCCTGTCGTGCTTCTTGTTGATGTGCACGACCATCGCCGTGTCCGAGCGGGCGCCGCCCTGGTCCTTGCCGTACTTCGCGTTGTCACCCGCACGGCTGTCGGAGCCCATGACGAGTATGTCCATCGAGCCGTTCGGGACGTTGTGGGGGCGGTCGGTGCCCAGTGCGGCGTTGATATCGACGCCGGAGATGTTGCCGTCCAGCTTGAAGTAGACGAAGCCGAGGCTCGCGCCTCCGAGCACCACGGCGCCCGCGGCGGTCCAGGCGGCGGCGCGCATGACGCGCTGACGCCCGCTGCGTGGCTTGCGACGGCGGCCACTGGCACGTATGCCCCGGGCGCGGCGCTCCGCCGCCGTATCGCCGTCGTTGCTGTCGCCCGCCATGTCACTTCCCTCAGTCCTGCCGTTTGGCGCTGTTGTCCGGTGTGGACGCTGAATCCTCGCGGAAGGGTTGCACAGCAAGTCACCAGCTCGCGTGAGCCACGCGTCACGGGACACAGCCACTCCGACGGGGCCGCTACTCCGCACTGATCCCGTTCTACCTGCGACGACGTACCCGCGCCTGGCGAAAGCACACCGGCCCTCCGGCGCCCCGCCCTGTGGCCAAGCTCTCAGCAGGGAAAACAGGCGGCGAGGGCCGCTCCACCGTGTGTGGTGGAGCGGCCCTCGCCTGACCCGTCCGGGCGAGCGACCCCTGGGGGGTACGGCCATCCGGGGTCGTCGAGCCTCAGTCCTGCCCGTTGCCGGGAGTCGGCGTCGTCTTCTGGAACCTCTCCTCACCGCGCCGCTCGCAGTGCCCGGCCCCGGGGGGGCCTGACACGCTTCGCGCCGCCGCGCCGGGCTCCGCCCGTCGAGCCTCAGTCCTGCCCGTTGCCGGGAGTCGGCGTCGTCTTCTGGATCTGGAGCAGGAACTCCGCGTTCGACTTCGTCTGCTTCATCTTGTCCAGCAGCAGCTCGATGGCCTGCTGCTGGTCGAGGGCGTGCAGGACGCGGCGGAGCTTCCAGACGATCTGGAGCTCGTCGCTGCCCATGAGGATCTCTTCCTTACGGGTGCTGGAGGCATCCACGTCGACGGCGGGGAAGATCCGCTTGTCGGAGAGCTTGCGCTCCAGCTTCAGCTCCATGTTGCCGGTGCCCTTGAACTCCTCGAAGATCACGTCGTCCATGCGGGAGCCGGTCTCCACCATGGCCGTCGCGACGATCGTCAGGGAGCCGCCGTCCTCGATGTTGCGCGCGGCGCCGAAGAACTTCTTCGGCGGGTAGAGCGCCGTGGAGTCCACACCACCGGACAGGATCCGGCCCGAGGCCGGCGCCGCCAGGTTGTAGGCGCGACCCAGACGGGTGATCGAGTCGAGCAGCACGACCACGTCGTGCCCCAGCTCCACCAGCCGCTTGGCCCGCTCGATCGCCAGCTCCGCGACCGTGGTGTGGTCCTCGGCCGGGCGGTCGAAGGTCGAGGAGATGACCTCGCCCTTGACCGAGCGCTGCATGTCGGTGACCTCTTCGGGACGCTCGTCGACGAGGACGACCATCAGGTGGCACTCGGGGCTGTTGTGGGTGATCGCGTTGGCGATCGCCTGCATGATCATGGTCTTGCCGGTCTTCGGCGGGGCCACGATCAGACCGCGCTGCCCCTTGCCGATCGGCGAGACCAGGTCGATGATCCGCGTCGTCAGCTGACCGGGCTCGGTCTCCAGCCGCAGCCGCTCCTGCGGGTAAAGGGGAGTCAGCTTGGTGAACTCGGGCCGGGCCTTGCCGCCTTCGGGCGCCATGCCGTTGACCGAGTCGAGCCGCACCAGCGCGTTGAACTTCTCGCGGCGCTCGCCCTCCCGCGGCTGGCGCACCGCACCGGTGACGTGATCGCCCTTGCGCAGCCCGTTCTTGCGGACCTGCGCCAGCGAGACGTACACGTCGTTCGGTCCCGGCAGGTAGCCGGAGGTGCGCACGAACGCGTAGTTGTCGAGGATGTCGAGGATGCCCGCGACGGGGATCAGGACATCGTCCTCGGCGATCTGCGGCTCACCGCCGCCGCCGAAGTCCTCCCGGCCGCGCCGGCCGCGCCGGTCGCGGTAGCGGCCCCGACGGCCCCGGCGCCCGCCGGCCCCGTCGTCCTCGAAGTCGTCCCTGCGGTTGCCGCCGCCCTGGGCGTTGCCCTGGTTCTGCTGGCCGCCGCCACCGCCCGCGCCACCGCCGTCGTTCTTGCGACCGCGGTCACGGTCGCGGTCGCGGTCGCGGTCCCGCTGACGGTCGCGCTTGGACTGGCGGTCCTGCTGCTGCTTGCCGTCGGCCTGGCCGGCGCCCTTGTCGGAACGCTCGCCCCTGCCCTCGGACTTGCCGCCCTCGGACTTCCCGTCCGTGCGGCCCTCGGCCGTGTCCGCGGCGGCCTCAGCCTTGGCGCGGCGCGGGCGCCCCTCCTGGGCCTTGGCAGCGTCGGCGGCGCCCTCGTGCTGGCCGGGGATGTCGATCTGCTGCTGGCCGTCCTGCGCGTCCTGCTGGGGCTCGGCCTCGCCGGTACGGGCACGGGAGGTGCTGCGGCGCTTGGGCCGGGCCTCCTCGGCTCCCGCGTCCGTCTTGGCGGCGGAGGTCCTGGGCTCCTTGGCGCTCTTGGCTTCCTTTGCGTCCTTGGCCTCGGCGCCCCCGGCGGCCTTGCCGCCGTTCGCGTCCTTGGCGTCGCCGGAGGCGGCCTTGGTGCTCTTCGCGGACGCGGAAGTAGCGGCGGTGGAACCGGACTTGGGCTCCGCGCCGCCACCTGCCTGGCGCTCCTTGATGACCTCGATCAACTGGCTCTTGCGCATGCGCGCGGTGCCCTTGATACCGAGGCCGGAAGCGACCTGCTGCAGCTCGGCCAGAACCATGCCCTCAAGCCCCGTGCCGGAGCGCCGACGCCTGGGTGCGGCACCGGAGGCAGTCGAGGCGGAAGCGTCCGTAGCAGCAGGCGCCGCGGCACCGTCGGCTGCGGCATCGGCGTTCACGCCCATCAGATCGGTGGTGTCGCTCACGAAGGGTCCTTCCCTGGAGCGGACGTCGGCCAGTCTGGCTCGGCGACCGGTTGTGCTGTCCGGCTAGAGTCCTGTGCTCGCGGACCTGACCGGGGCGGTGGTCCCGCCTGGATGTATGGCGGGGAGATCAGTACATGGGTTCGGCGTGAAACATAGACAGGAGTGTCTTTCACGTCGGCTCCGGAGCGTGTTCGGCGCTGCCCGGCAGTAGTCCAAGCAGTATGGGAAGCTCCGGGGAGAAGAGGTGCTCCCAGCTGGGGCTACCAGGGGAACACGCAAACACCGCACTCTTCGGGCCGTCACACTTTTCCGCGTGCGACCCACGAGACTGCGAGTGCAGACTTGAGGTTAACACTACCGGATCCAACAAACATTCCCCCTCTCGAAGACCGGCAATCGGCTGTCACCAGGGCGCGCTGCCCGCGTCCCCCGGCGCGCTCCCGGCGCTGTCCGTCCCCCCGGAACGGCCTGCTCCGGAGCCCGCTCCGCCGCCGGGCCCGGCAGCTCCCGCCCCCGTTCCGGCCGCGGCCGGGCCGCCGCCACCTGCGGTGTTGAGCGGCAGCACGCTCGCGCCCGCGGTGTCGAGGGCCAGCGGATTCGCCGTCCAGCCCTCTCCTGCCAGCCGGGAGACCTTCTCGGCCTCGCCCTCGTTGCCGGCCAGCGCCAGCACCGTGGGACCGGCGCCGGAGATCACCGCGGGAACCCCGTCGGCGCGCAGCCGGCTCACCAGGTCGGCGCTCTCGGTCATCGCGGGGGCCCGGTACTCCTGGTGCAGCCGGTCCTCGGTGGCCGCCAGCAGCAGCTCGGGGCGGCGGGTCAGCGCCTCGACCAGCAGCGCGGCGCGGCCGGCGTTGAAGGCGGCATCGACGTGCGGCACGGTGCGCGGCAGCAGGCCCCGCGCGGTCTGCGTGAGCAGCGGTTTCGCTGGGACGAAGACCACCGGGACCAGCGATTCGGCCGGGTCCAGCCGCAGGGCGCGGGCCGCGCCCGCGTCCGTCCAGGCCAGGGTGAAGCCGCCCAGCAGACAGGCCGCCACGTTGTCAGGGTGGCCCTCGATCTCGGTGGCCAGCTCCAGCAGCGCGGTGTCGTCGAGCCTGGCCTCTCCCCCGGTGGTCACGGCGCGGGCCGCCATCACGCCCGCGCAGATAGCGGCGGAGGAGGAGCCCAGTCCGCGGCCGTGCGGAATGCGGTTGGCGCATACGACCTCAAGGCCGCGCGGCTGCCCGCCCAGCAGGTCGAAGGCGGTGCGCAGAGAGCGTACGAGCAGGTGGTTCTCGTCGCGGGGCAGGGTCTGGGCACCCTCGCCCGCGATGTCGACATGGAGTCCGGAGTCGGCGACGCGGACGACCACATCGTCGTAGAGCCCCAGGGCGAGGCCCAGGGCGTCGAAACCGGGGCCGAGGTTGGCGCTGGTGGCGGGGACGCGCACCCGGACGGCGGCGGCGCGGAACGCGGGACCGGCCATCTCTCGATGACTCTCCTTGGTTTGGTTTGCGGAGCACCCCTTTGACCGCGGCTGAGCCGGACCGGTCACCACTCCGCGCACGGCCCCAGGGCGGACGTACGGGAGCCGGGGGTGAAACTCAGCCTATCGAAGGTGGGTTCACTGGCGACATAGGGCGCACAGGAGGCGCACGATGCGTGTCGTGAGCCGCCCTGTGCCCCCCTTCTCCCTCCGCGCTCGCGCGGACCGGAAACAGCAGGTCACCCGGGCTGCCTGCCGCCGGGCGCCGGGGCGCGGCGGCCCCGGGCGTCCGGGTGCGGCGTCAGGCCAGGCCGAGGCGCTCGGCGGCGGAGTCCGCGTCCACGGGGACGGTGACCGGCTGCGGGGCGCCGGCGACGGCCCAGTCCGGGTCCTTGAGGCCGTTGCCGGTCACGGTGCACACGATGCACTGGCCGGGATCGACCTTGCCCTGCTCGGCCGCCTGGATGAGGCCGGCGACGGACGCGGCGGAGGCGGGCTCCACGAAGACACCCTCCTGCGCGGCCAACAGCCGGTAGGCACGCAGGATCTGACGGTCGGTCACCGAATCGATGAAGCCGCCGGACTGGTCGCGCGCCTCCTCGGCGAGCGTCCAGGAGGCCGGATTGCCGATGCGGATCGCGGTGGCGATGGTGCTCGGCTCCTTGACCGCCTCGCCCCGCACGATGGGCGCGGCGCCGGATGCCTGGTAGCCCCACATGCGGGGGGTACGGGTGGCGACCCCGTCCCGCGCGTATTCGCGGTAGCCCTTCCAGTAGGCCGTGATGTTGCCCGCGTTGCCGACCGGGAGGACGTGGACGTCGGGGGCGTCCCCGAGCATGTCGACGATCTCGAAGGCCGCGGTCTTCTGCCCCTCGATCCGGGCCGGGTTGACCGAATTGACCAGCGCCACCGGATACTTCTCCGACAGTCCGCGCGCGAGGCTGAGGCAGTCGTCGAAGTTGCCCTCGACCTGGAGGATCTTCGCGCCGTGCACCAGCGCCTGGCCCATCTTGCCGAGCGCGATCTTGCCCTGCGGCACGAGGACGGCGCAAACCATGCCGGCCCGTACGGCGTAGGCGGCGGCCGAGGCCGAGGTGTTGCCCGTGGAGGCGCAGATGACGGCCTTGGCGCCGTTCTCCTTGGCCTTGGTGATGGCCATCGTCATGCCCCGGTCCTTGAAGGAGCCGGTGGGGTTGGCGCCCTCGACCTTGAGGTGGACCTCGCAGCCGGTCAGCTCGCTCAGCACCTGCGCCGGCACCAACGGGGTGCCGCCCTCACGGAGCGTGACGGGGGCCGTGTCCGCGCTCACCGGGAGGCGGTCGCGGTACTCCTCGATGATGCCGCGCCACTGCGGGCGCCCGGCGGCGTGGCCGGAACGCGTTCCCACGTCGGACATCTGGGACATCGGAGGTTCCATGACGGTCACTTTCGTTGGCTCCCTTTACTCACCTGTGTCCGGTGCCGCTCGGTGCCGCTCACCGGCGTGCGCTCTCATTCGCCCTCGACGCGCATGAGGCTCGCGACCCCGCGTACGGTGTCGAGCCCGCGCAGCGCCTCGACCGTCGCGCTCAGCGCGGCGTCGGTGGCACGGTGGGTGACGACGACGAGCCAGGCCCCGTCGTTCGCTCCCCCCTTGCCGTCTTTGGCGTCTTTGGCGTCCTTGCCCTTCTGGCGCACGGTGTCGATGGAGACGCCGTGCTCGGCGAAGACCGTCGCGACCTGAGCGAGTACGCCCGGTTTGTCCGCGACGTCCAGGCTGATGTGGTAACGGGTGACCACCTCACCCATGGGGGAAACGGGCAGCTGGGCGTAGGCGGACTCGCCCGGCCCCCGGCCGCCGCTGAGCTTGTTGCGGCAGGCGGCCACGAGGTCGCCCAGCACCGCGGAGGCGGTGGGAGCGCCGCCGGCGCCCGGCCCGTAGAACATCAGTTGCCCTGCGGCCTCGGACTCGACGAAGACCGCGTTGTACGCCTCGCGCACGGAGGCAAGCGGGTGGCTGAGCGGGATCATCGCCGGATGCACCCGAGCGGTGACCGAGCGCCCGTCGGCGGCGCGCTCGCAGATGGCCAGCAGCTTGACGGTGCAGCCCATGCGCCGCGCGGAGGCGAGGTCGGAGGCGGTGACATCCGTGAGGCCCTCGCGGTGCACATCGTCCAGGCGTACGCGTGTGTGGAAGGCGATGCCCGCGAGGATGGCGGCCTTGGCGGCGGCGTCGAAGCCCTCGACGTCGGCCGTCGGGTCGGCCTCCGCGTAGCCGAGCGCGGTGGCCTCGTTCAGCGCCTCGCTGTACCCGGCGCCGGTGGAGTCCATGCGGTCCAGGATGAAGTTCGTGGTGCCGTTCACGATGCCCAGGACGCGGTTGACCGTGTCCCCGGCCAGCGACTCGCGCAGGGGCCGCACCAGCGGGATCGCGGCGGCCACGGCCGCCTCGTAGTAGAGGTCGGCGCCGTGTTTCTCGGCCGCCTCGTGCAAGGTGGCGCCGTCCTCGGCCAGCAGCGCCTTGTTGGCCGTCACCACACCGGCGCCGTGTTCGAAGGCCGAGGTGATCAGGGCGCGGGCCGGTTCGATGCCGCCGATGACCTCCACGACGACGTCGATGTCCTCGCGCGCGGCGAGCGCGGCGGCGTCGGTGGTCACCAGTTGCTGGTCGATGCCCGCGCGGACGCGGTCGGGACGCCGGACGGCGACCCCGGCCAGTTCGACCGGGGCGCCGATGCGCTGGGCGAGGTCCTCGGCGTGCGTCGTCATGATGCGTGCCACCTCTGAGCCGACAACCCCGCAGCCCAGCAGCGCCACCTTCAGCGGACGCGTACGCATCATCTGACCTCTTCTTCCGTCTGGCTCGTCACAGCGCTTCTGTCACAGCGTTTCGTGGTGTCAAGTCTCACTTACCGGAACGGAGATTCCACGCCTGGTCCAGTATGTGGGACATATATCTCGCTAACCGACATCGAGCCGCAGGAGATCTTCCTCCGTCTCGCGCCGCACGATCGTCCGCGCCTGCCCGTCCGCGACCGCCACGACGGGCGGGCGCAGCGCGTGGTTGTAGTTGCTGGCCATCGAACGGCAGTACGCGCCGGTAGCCGGTACGGCCAGCAGATCGCCGGGCGCCAGGTCCGCGGGCAAGAACGCGTCCCGCACGACGATGTCGCCGCTCTCGCAGTGCTTGCCGACCACCCGGCTGAGCATGGGCGGCGCGTCGGAGGCGCGGGAGACCAGCGCCACGCTGTACTCCGCGTCGTACAGCGCCGTGCGGATGTTGTCGGACATGCCGCCGTCCACGCTCACGTAAGTGCGCAGCCCCTCCAGCTCCTTGATGGTGCCCACCTCGTACAGCGTGAAGGCCGTCGGCCCGACGATGGCCCGGCCCGGCTCGACCGACAGCCGGGGGACGGCCAGCCCGGCCGCCTCGCACTCGCGCGCGACGATGTCGCCGAGCCTCTTGGCGATCTCGTGCGGCTCGCTCGGGTCGTCCTCCGGCGTGTAGGCGATGCCCAGGCCGCCGCCGAGGTCGATCTCGGGCAGCTCGACGCCGTGCTCGTCCCGGATCTGGCTCAGCAGCCCCACCACGCGGCGCGCCGAGACCTCGAAGCCCGCCATGTCGAAGATCTGCGAGCCGATGTGCGAGTGGATACCGGTCAGCTCCAGGCTGTCCAGCATCAGCACCCGGCGCACGGCCTCCGCGGCCGGACCGCCCCCGGTCTCCGGATGGGAGGAGCCCCCGGCCAGCGCGAGGCCGAACTTCTGGTCCTCGTGCGCCGTGGCGATGAACTCGTGCGTGTGCGCCTCCACGCCCACCGTGACCCGGATCTGCACGGGCTGCCGCCGCCCGAGCCCCTTGGCGATGTGCGCGACACGGGCGATCTCCTGGTACGAGTCGAGCACGATGCGCCCGACCCCCGCCTCGACGGCCCGGGTGATCTCCTCGGTGGACTTGTTGTTGCCGTGCAGCGCGATGCGCTCGGCGGGCATACCGGCGGCCAGCGCGGTCGCCAGCTCGCCGCCCGAGCACACGTCGAGGTTCAGTCCCTCTTCGTGCAGCCAGCGCACGACGGCACGGGAGAGGAACGCCTTGCCGGCGTAGAAGACGTCGGCGCCGGGCCCGAACGCCTCCCGCCAGGCCCGGCAGCGCGCCCGGAAGTCCGTCTCGTCCAGCACATAGGCCGGAGTGCCGAACTCCTCGGCCAGCTCCCGGACATCCAGGCCGCCGACGGTGACCGCGCCCTCGTCGCCCCGCCGGACGGTCCGGGCCCATACGCGGGGATCGAGCCCGTTGAGGTCGGCGGGCGGAGCGGTGTAGTGGCCCTCGGGAAGTACGTCGCCGTGACGGGGCCCGGCGGGGTGTGCGGAACGGCTCATTTCTGTTTCGTGTCCCTAGATGTGTGCGGGTGCGGTCACGCCGAGCTGGGACAGGCCGCCTGCCAGCACCGCTCCGGTGGCCTCGACGAGGGCCAGTCGGGCGCGGTGGGCGGCCCCGGGTTTCTCGTCGCCCCGGGGCAGCGGCGGACACGCGTCATGAAAGTCGGCGAAGGCGAGCGCGACGCCGTCGAGATGCCGCGCGAGCGGGCCGGGCGCGGTGATACGCGCCCGGTCGGCGAGGAGGGAGAGCAGCCGGCGAGGCGCGGGGTGCGCCGCCCCGGAGAAGGCGGCACCGGCCGCCGCAGGCTCGGGTGCGAGGCCGAGGCGCACGGCCCCGCGCAGCAGGGAACACGTACGGGCGTGCGCGTACTGCACCCGGAAGAGCGAGCCGGCACGCTCGGTACGTACGGCGAGAGCGGCCGGGTCCTCCCCGGTGAGGGCGGCCCAGCGGGGGATGTCACGGCCGGGCGCATCGAGCCCGGCGGAACGCACGCCCGGCGACCGCGCCGCCCCTCCATCCGGGCCCCCTGTACGGTCGGCCGACTCCCGCTCCGCGACGAGAGACCGGAGCAGCTCGGTGCGGGCACCCGCATCCAGCGTGACGTTCACGAACCCGCCCCCCACGACCTCGGCACGCTCGATCCCGAGCTCCCGGACGAGCCGCTCACACAGTACGGCGGCCACCTCACGCGACGGCCACCCGGTGTGCGCGGCGACCTGGAAGGCGACCCCGGTCGCGTAGTCCCCCCCGCCCCTGCGCGGCGGCGACTCGACCACGACACGTGCCTTCTCGGGAAGGCCCGACACCTTCCCTGCCGAAAGCGCGCACCCCAGCGTGTGCTGGACAGTGCGGGAGAGCTGTGCGGGGGTCACAAGAGCAAGCGTATGGGAGACGGGGTGGGTGCACGCGAACAGGTTTCGACTACTGGACGGCAACGGGTGTGAGGCACAGGTTCCGGGCCCCGGAGCGCGACCTCCCTTGGGTTCGAGCGGCCGATGCGGGACCGGAGGAAGGGGAGCCGAGGGAAGGGAGCCAAGGAGGGAAGCCGAGCGAAGGAAGCCGACGGAATGAGGGAGACGCCGGAACGAACGGAAGAACGGAACGATCCGGAACGAGCCGGAAAGAAGAGAGACGCTGGAACGAAGAGAAACGCCGGAACGGAGACGCAAGGGCCGACGCCCCGTGGCAGCGGGACTCAACGACCCCGGAACGGCCTCCGGGCGACCTCGGACGCTACGGCTCAACGACCTCCGACACGGCATCGCGGGCGTCGCCGGCGCCCAGGCAGCCCCCGGTCCGCGCGGAGTCCGCGGGGTCCGGGATATCCGTGGAACCTCTCAGCTCCGGCGTATCACCCGCGCCGAGGGAGACACCGGCCCCGCGCGGGCCCGAGGCCCCCGCCCTCTCCCCGCCGTCCTCCCGACCGCCACGCACCAGCCGCTGAACCATCCGCACCAGCTCAGCGGGCTCGAACGGCTTCGCGAGAAACGCGTCCACCCCGTGCGGCGAGCCGACCGCTCCCCCGCCGTCCAGCTCGGTGCACGCGCTCACGAGCGCCAACGGCAGATGCCGCGTACGCGGATCCGCCCGCAGCCGCTCCGCCGTCCGCAGCCCGTCCAGCCGGGGCATCATGGCATCGAGCGTGACGACATCGGGCCGGGCCCGATGCACCACGTCCAGGCACTCGGCACCGTCGACGGCGGTCACCACCTCGAAGCCCTCAAGCTCAAGGTTGACCCTGATCAACTGCCGGATGACCTTGCTGTCGTCGACGACAAGCACCCGGCCGGACATACCTGGCACGTCCCAAAGAGTAGGCGCGCCCCTCAACCCGCGTCCGGCTTTTGCCCATTTCCACCCCGCCCTCCCCCACCCCCCAAACCCGTTCCGGCCCACCCCCGATGAGCTGGTAGTGTTCTACCCGTCGCCGCCACAAACGGCCACGCCCCCGTAGCTCAGGGGATAGAGCAACGGCCTCCGGAGCCGTGTGCGCAGGTTCGAATCCTGCCGGGGGTACTTTTCTTCAAGTACCGGAACGCCTCGTGTCCAGCCTCTTCGCTGGTGCGGGGCGTTTTTGCGTGGTGCGACCGGACACGGCATCCGGGAGGCACACGATCAGGTGGCGGCCCGCTCATGTGCCGTCCCGCTCCACCTCATGTGTGGTCCCGCTCCAGGAGGGCGGCGATGTCGGCTGCCGGGTGGGCCGTGTGGAGGCTGAGCAGGTCGGCGAGCAGGGCGTTCAGGGGTGGCCAGGGGATGTCGCCGTGGTCGTTGTAGAGGCTGATCAGGCCGTGCATCGCGGTCCAGAGCAGGAGTCCGGCCTGCCACTGGTGCTCTGTCGTGGAACTCCGGTCCGTGTCGGTGACCGCCGCCAGGGAGGCGACGACGGACTCCAGTAGTTCGGCGCCGGCGCCGTGGGCGGATCCGGGGACGAGGTCGGCCGGCATGCGCCCGCCGAAGAGGGTGCGGTAGTGGCCGGGCTGCTCGACTCCCCAGTGCACGTAGGCGGCGCACCGGGCTACGAGGTCGGTCAGCGGATCGGGCGCGGAGTGGGCGGCCTGGTTCATCAGGCCGGCCAGTTCGTCGTAGCGCAGTCGCAGCACGTGCTCGATCAGTGCGCCCAGGTCCGGGAAGTGGCTGTAGATGCTGGCCGGGGCGACCCCGACCTCGCGCGCTACCTGTCGCAGCGTCAGCGTCTCCGGCTGGTCGAGGGTGGCCAGGAGTCTCGCTGCGGCATCCACCAGCTGAGCCTTGAGTACCTGGCCCTGCCCCCGCGGGTTGCGGCGGCGACGGGTGGCGGCTCCCTCGTCAGATGACACGTTGCCCCTTCCGACCAGCGTGAACCGTTGAGCAGCGGCCGTTCATGCTACAGCCCTCGCTCGCCTTGACACCGGTAACCAACAGTCGTTTACTTACATCACCAACAGTTGTTCAGTTAAAGGACGGCACATCATGCGCATCGCGATACTCGGCGCGTCCGGCAGGGTCGGCGGCCTGGTCACCACCCAGGCTCTTGAGCGGGGGCACGAGGTCGTGGCCCTCGTCCGCACCCCGGGCCGGGTCACCGTGCCGCCCTCGCGGGGGCGGGTCGAGGTACGGCAGGCGGACGTCTTCTCCCCGCAGACCTTTCCCGGACTGGACGATGTCGAGGCGGCCGTCTCGGCCATCGGCATCGGAAAGGGGGACGGGCCGGGCGCGCTGGCCGCCGGGGCCGGACTGCTCGCCGCGGCCCCTGTCCGCACGGTGTGGCTCGGCGCGCTGGGGTCGGGGGTTTCGACCGGCGCGGGCGGGCGGATCTACCAGGCCGTGATGCGGATGGCCGTCGGCAAGGAACTGGCGGAGAAGGCCGAGGCGGACCGGATCGCCCTGGCCGGGGGCGCCACCGTCTTCCACGCCCCGGACCTGACCGACGGGCCCGTCAGCCCCGAGCGCCGGCTCGTACCGCTCGCCGAGCTGCGCCGCCCCCTGCTGCCACCGAGAATGTCCCGCGCCACCGTGGCCACGCTCCTGCTGGACGAAGCGGAGACGGGTGCCCACGGTGGCGAAGTTGTCGTGCCGCTCGGCTGACCACGGCCGCGGGTGCTGCGGCTCCGGCGCGTCCGCCCCCGGCCGCCCGGCGGGGCGCGTCCTGCCGCGCGAGCCGTTCCCCCCTTCTGTCCCGTTCCCCTCCCGGCGACGAAGGGGGTACGGGCCAACTGGTGGTGTGCGGCGAGTAATTCGGACTCCCACTCGACGGTGCCGTGGGTGACGGACTGCCGTGCGACGTGGGTCCCGGTGACCACGCGGGCCCCCGGGCAGCTCCAGCGGGCGCTCCGGGGAGACGGTGATCACCGGAACCCCTGTTGCGGCGCGAAGATCGCCGGTCCTTTACCGACCAGCCGTGGCAGCGCCGCCCGCAGCACCCCGCTGCCTGCGCCGTACATCTCCTCCAGCACTTCCACCCGTGGCCGGGAGCCGGGCTCGTGCCGACGAAGGAGCCTTGTCATGACCTACATCGCGCTGGAAGAAGCCTTCATCATCCCGGAGCCGGCCGTGCGCCAGGCCCCGGCGCCCATGCGGATCCGGATCCGGGCCACCGACCAGTACGCCGGACATTGCGCGCGACGCCTGGGCGACTTCGAGGAACTCCGTCTTCCCGACATGGACGCGCACGGCATCGACATCCAGGTCCTGTCGCTGAGCGTGCCCGGCGTCCAAGCCGACACCGACGCCGCCACCGCCGTCGCCCACGCGCGCTTCGCCAACGACCACCTCGCCGAGACCGTCGCCCGGCACCCGACCCGGTTCCGCGGGTTCGCCGCCCTGCCGCTCCAGGATCCCGCGGCAGCCGTGGCCGAACTCGAACGCTGCGTCAGACAGCTCGGGTTCAGGGGAGCCCTGGTCAACGACCATACCCACGGCCGCTACCTGGACGACCGGGAGTATGACGAGGTGTGGAGCGCGCTCGAAGAACTCGGTGTGCCGCTGTATCTCCACCCCGGGTCGCTGCCGTACGACGAGTGGCACGTGATGCGCGGGCGACCCGAGATGTACGGGGCCAGTTGGAGCTGGCAGGCGGAGACCGGGGGCCACGCCATGCGGCTGATCTACTCCGGCGTCTTCGACCGGCACCCCGCCGCGACCCTGATCCTCGGGCACCTGGGCGAGTTCCTGCCGTTCCAGCGCTCCCGCCTCGACTCGCGCTACCGCACACTGCGGGTGGAGAAACCGCTCGAACGGATGCCGTCGCAGTACATCGGAAGCAACATCCTGATCACCACGAGCGGCGTGCCGGCCCCGGAGGCCGTGCAGGCCGCCGTGCTGACCGTCGGGGCCGACGCGGTCATGTTCGCGATCGACTACCCGTACGAGGAGACCGCCGAAGCGGTCGCCGCGATCGAGAAGGCGGACCTCACGCCCGAGGCCAGGGAGAAGATCGCCCACCTCAACGCCCGCCGCGTGCTGGGCATCTGACCGGAGGGGAGCGCGCCCGGCCGGCCTCCCCGGCCGACATCCCGGGTGTCCAGGGGCCGGCTCACCGGGCCCCTTCCGCGACGGCCCCGTGATTCGCCGGGCCGGCCGACACCTCCGGTTCCGCGCCGTCCGGGCGACTCACGTGCGAAGGGTTCACGTCCGGACGGCTCACGTGCGAACGGCTCACGTCCGAACGGCTCGCGTCCGAACGGCTCGCGTCCGAACGGCTCACGTCCGGACGACTCACCTGCGGGCGCTGCCCGAGCGCGGCGGCCACGAACGACGCGACCAGCGGACGACGGTCCTGCTCGTTCCAGGCGAGCACGAGGCGGCTGGGCGGCGCGTCGGTCACGGGGACGCGGACCAGTCCGGCGGGGGCCGGGTCGGCCAGGGAGCGGGGCAGCACCCCGATCATCCGGTTCATCCTGATCATGTGGAGCAGCTGGACCGCGTCGGCGACCTCGGGACCGGAACCGTCGCCTCCGGGCACGCCTTTCCAGCGGGGCAGCGTCTCTCCTGCCAGATCGGACATCCGCACCGTGGCGCGCCCGGCCAGCCGGTGTCCGGAGGGGAGGATGACCACGCGGTCCTCGATGTGCAGCGTCTCGTGGTCCAGGCCGTCGAGGTCGTCGAACGGCGCGTAGAGCAGGCCGACATCGGCCCGGCCGTCCCGCAGGAAGTCGGTGCGGTCGGCGGGGCCGCTGAAGAGGATGTCCACCCGGCGGGCGTCGGGCTGGTGGGCGTACTCGGCCAGGAGTCCGGAGAGCAGGCCGGCGTCGCCGCCGGGTTTGAGCACGAGCCGCAAGGGGGCTTCGGCATCACCAGCGCGCCGGGCCTTGCGGACGGCGGCGCCGACCGCGTTGAGCGCGTGCCGCCCGTGTTCCAGCAGCGCCTCCCCGGCCGGAGTCAGCTCGACGTGCCGGCTGGAGCGGATGAACAGCGCGACGCCGAGGCGGGTCTCGATCCGCCGGATCGCCTTCGACAGCGCCGGCTGGGCGATCGAGAGCCGGGCGGCGGCCCGGCCGAAGTGCAGCTCGTCGGCGACGGCGATGAAGTACTCAAGCTCTCGGGTCTCCAGTTCGGCCATGCCTACAGGTTATCGCCGGGTGCCGAATCGGTCTTGGACGCGGGCCGTTCAATTCGCCGAAGATTGCCACATGATTCACCACACAATGATTGTTTCCTTCGATCAGCCGCTACCTGATACCGCACTCGACCAATACCTCGCAGATATCAAACGGGTCATGCTCGACAGCGGTCTCGTGGAGTCTGCCGTAGCCAGTCGGCACCTCCCCGTCCCCGGCGAGGAGGCTATTCCGGCGCTGGTCGCGTCCGCGATCGTGCGGTTCACCGTGGCCGACACCGACACCCTGGCGAAGGCGTTCACCGCGCCCGGCCTGCACGAGGTCATCCAAGGCTGGCAGGCGCGGCACCCGTACAAGGTCGCCTGGGCGAACCACGAGGTGCTGGCGTGAGCGACGTCACCCGTAAGGCGGGGCTGGTCACCGGCGCCGGCAGCGGCATCGGCCGCGCGGCGGCGCTGGAGTTCGCCCGCAGCGGCGCCGCGGTCGCGGTACTCGACATCGACGGGAACTCGGCGGCCGAGACGGCAGAACTGATCAGGGCGGACGGCGGGGAGGCGCTGGCCGTCACCGCTGACATCGCCGACGAACGCGCGGTGCGGGAGGCCGTCGAGCGCACGGTCGCGGCGTTCGGCGGGCTGCACTTCGCCGTGAACAACGCGGGCCTGGACTCGCACCACCGGCAGCTCGATCAGATGACACTGGCGGAATTCGAGCGGGTGGTCCAGGTCAACCTGGCCGGAACCTTTCTGTGCATGAAGTACGAGCTGCCCCTGCTCGAAGGCGGCGGCGCGATCGTCAACGTCGCCTCCAACGGGGGCTTGTACGCGATCCCGACCGCCCCCGCCTATGTCGCCGCCAAGCACGGCATCGTCGGGCTCACCAAGGTCGCCGCGGTCGATTACGCACCACGGGGCGTCCGCGTCAACGCCGTCTGCCCCGGCCCGACCCGTACACCCGGGTTCGAGAGGGTGGCGGCCGGCACCGATCTGATCGCGATGCAGGAGTCGATCACTCCGCTCGGCCGGATGGCCGCACCGGAGGAGGCCGCAGCGGCAGCAGCCTGGCTCTGCTCGGACGCCGCCTCCTACGTCACCGGGATCGCGCTGTCGGTGGACGGCGGCCGACGGGCGTGAGCGTCAGCATGCTGTCCCGGGGCGTCGCGCCCCGGGACAGCATGCGGTCGGGCCGGGGCCCAACAGGCGTGTCGTGCGGCGGGGATGAGGAGGGCGATCAGCTCTTGCCGGCCGCGTGCCAGGTCATCCCCCAGCCGTACGCCAGATCCGCTGACTGCTGCTTGAGGATGCCGGGCGGGCGCACGAGGTACTTCGCCTCTCGACGGACGCCCAGTTCGCCGCCCACGTTCTCGATCAGGGCGATCGCGGCGACCTGCGAGGGGACGGTGCACTCGTCCAGGTGCATCTCGATCGGCGGGCCGGCCGGCGGGTACAGCGTGGCGACCCCGTCCAGGCCGGCGAAGTCCGACGCGCCCGCGTAGATGACCACGAACACGAGGATGCGCTTGATCTCGGCCGCGTGGTCGAGGTTGATGACGAGGTTCTCGCCGGTCGCACTTGAGCCGGTGCGGTCGTCCTGGTCCAGGCGGATGTAGGGCGGCTGGTCGTATGAGCCGAACTTGTTCTCGATGGGGTGGACGATGCCCGTCGCGCCGTTCTGCAACTCCCACAGGCAGGAGAGGTCCAGATCGACGTCCTCCAGCCGGACGGCGCCCTTCCCCTTTTTGAGCCAGCCACGGGGCGGCTTACGGGCGCTCCAGGTGAGGTTGACGCGCATGGCCCCTGACGTGGCGCCCTGCTTGGTCAGCGACACCGCGGGCGCTTCCTTCGTCAACGTGATCTTCGACAGCCGCACCGGTCGCGCCTGAGTCGGAGCCGGGGCCTGCGTCGGTGCCGGGGCCTGCGCGAAGGGCGGCGGCGAAGGCGGCGCAAGCGTGCCGGGGAGGGCCGGTGCGGGCGGCGCCTGCCGCGCGGGTGCGGAGGATGCGGGCGCGGAGGGGGTGACGGGTGCGGAGGGCGCGACGGACGGGGTGGGCGGGACGGGTGGCGCGGGCGAGGCGGGCTCGTCGACGGAGATGCCGAAGTCGGTGGCGAGCCCCGCCAGGCCGGAGGCGTACCCCTGGCCCACCGCGCGGAACTTCCACGCATCGTTTCGCCGGTACAGCTCCCCGAGCACGAACGCCGTCTCCGACGTGGCACCCGAGGCATCGAAGCGCGCCGCCTCCGCACCACTGTCCGCGTCCAGCACGCGTACGAACAGGCCGGACACCTGGCCGAAAGTGCCGTCGGTGGAAGCCGCGAGCACCACCGTCCCGATCTCCCGCTCCACCGCGGAAAGTTCCACTCCCAGCGTCTCGATCATGCCCGCGCCCGCGCCGTCCTGACGCTGCCGCTTGCCTTCGTGGCGTACGGCGCCGCCACGGTGCACCGGTTGGTTGTAGAACACGAAGTCGTCGTCCGACCGCACCTTCCCGGCCGCCGTGAGCAGCAGTGCGGACGCGTCCACATCAGGCGTCCCGGGCGCTGCCTGCCAGCCCAGCTCGACCCGGACCCTGGCATGCGGTATCGGCGCGTTGGCGCCCTTTTGCAACGACATATGAATCTCCCCCGTCATGACCTTCGCCCCCCGGAGCCTAGGTCTTCGGGCTCCGCTCAGCATCCGTCCGCCCGCATCTGTTGCCCGTCTGCGACCGCCCGGCACAGCGGTCGTAGCAACGGTACGAGCCGTCCGGCTGACGTGCGACCGCCGAGCGTCCGGCGCAGTCGAGCACGGGCTTGAGGGTGTACGCACGGTGATCGGCGGCAACCGTCAACAGCGCGCACAGGACGGCCGGGCAGCCGCCGGACGGCTCACCGCGAGCCCACCAGCGCGTACTTCGCGGCCAGCATCACCGGGGCACCGCGCGGGGGCAGCCGGACGAGGGCCTGGCCGTGGAAGGTGGTGACGATGACGGTGCGGGGCGCGGCGTCGTAGACAGCCTCTTCGGCGGAGGGGGTGAGTTGCAGCCCCGGACGGGTGACGCGCAGCCGCTGTTCGTGTGCGAGGGGCACGAGCGCGAGCACCCCTCCGTCGGCGGTGCGCAGCGCGTAGCTGTCGCCGTAGCGGGGCGCGCGCGGGATGAAGCGCTTGTGCGCCCCCTGCGCACCGAGTGCGTCATCGCGGTCCCGGTAGGTCGAACGCGCCTCCCGTGTCACGGGGTTCGGCGCCAGCGTCGCCGCCTCGTCCTTGCCGCCGGTCTGCCAGAGGTCTTCGTATGCCGCGGGTATGTCCTCCGCGCTCAGCTCGCCGCTCGTGGCGGCGGTGGAAACGGTGCGTGCCAGGCCCTCCGCGTCCTCGGCCAGCCGGGGCAGCCGCCCGGCCTGGAGTTCGAGCGCCGCGCGCAGCCGCCAGTGGCCGTTTCTGTTGGCGAACAGGAGCACGCCGGCGGGGCGCCGGGAGGCGGTGGACGCCTCGGGCGCACCGGGGGGCTCCCGAGGCGTCCGCGTGGCGGTGACCAGGAACCAGTCGGCACCGGCGGGTATATGGAAGATCCGGTTCCGATAGCTGAACGGCCGTGTCGCAGCCGCCCGTTCACGCCGCGAAAGGGCCTGGTACTGCTCGTATCCGGCCCGCGACCGTTCCAGCGCGTTGCCCGCCTCGGCCTGAGCGAGGAGGGCGATGTTCCGGGCCTTGTTGGCCTTGTTGACGAGCCGCTCGTAGCGGTCGAGGAGCCGCTCGGCCCGGGCGACGGTCACCGCCCCGCGCGCCTGGGGGCGGCCACCCGCGTGCGGCGTTCCTCGCTCACGGGCGCCCTGGCCGGACACGCTCCCCTCCGCCCGGCCCTCGGTACCACGGTCACAGGCGGCCGTCCCCAGAACGAGCGCAACCGCGAGGGCCATGGCGGGCGCGGGCAGGCATCGGCGCGGCATGGCGTAACTCCTGTGTCCGGACCGTGAGACGTGGGGCCGGAGTCGGGACCTGGAACGAGCGGGCCGGGGTAGGGAAGTGGGACGGGCCTGACCGTGGGGCTCCGGTTCCCGGAACCCCACGGTCCGCGTCCCGGCAGAATGCCCCACGCGTGCCGCCTGTTCACGGGATCAACGAGAAGTGACCTACTCGTGATCAACGCCTGCCCGCCCCCGCGCACCCGCCCCTCAGCCCTCCCCGCCTCCCCCATGGCGCCACAGGCCATGACCGTGCCCCTCCCCGCGCCCGTGCTCCCGGTGTGCGCGTACGACCACCACGGGGCAGTGCGCGTGGTGCAGGACCGCCTGGCTGACCGAGCCGAGCAGCAGCCCCGTGAACCCTCCCCTGCCGCGTGCGCCGACAACGACGAGCTGGGACTCCTCGCTGGCCTCGATCAGTGCCTGCCTGCTGTAGTCCTGCACGAGGCGGGGCGTGACGGTCACCTCCGGGTATTTCTCGCGCCACCCGGACAACGCCAGCGACAGGACCCGCTCCTGCTCCTCCCTGAGCTTGACGGGGTCGTAGACGGAAGGCACCTGCACGCCGGGGCCGAGCGCCACAGGTAGGCCGGTCCAGTTGTCCCAGCTGTGCAGCGCGACAAGTCCGGCCTTGCGCCGCGCGGCTTCGGCGAACGCCCAGCCCACCGCGGCGTCCCCGACCTCGGACCCGTCCACCCCCAGCAGCACCGGCCCCCCGGGCCCCTTCCGTCCCCGGGTCACCAGCACGGGGCAGGTGGCGTGCGCGGCGAGGTGCACCGCCACGGATCCGACGAGCAATCCGGTGAAGCCGCCCAGCCCCCGGGTGCCGACGACGACCAGGCAGGCGTCCCGCGACTCCTCGGTGAGCACGGAGACCGGCGCCCCCGGGACAACGGAGTAGGAGACCTCGATCTCGGGCTGGGCCTTCCTGGCACGCGCGGCGGCGTCCTGTGCGGTCTTGTCGGCGAGGGTGCGCATCCCGCCTTCGGGCGAGCCCATCACAGAGGGCCCCAGCGGCACTTTCAGCGTAGGCCATACGAACGCGTGCACGACGCGCAGCGAGGTTCCGCGAAGCCTTGCCTCACGGGCCGCCGCGTCCACCGCCTCCAGGCTCGAAGAGGAACCGTCCACGCCCACAACGACCGACGCGCTCATGACCGTCCTCCTCCCGTGCCCGTGCCCGCTCCCGCCGTACGTGCGCTCTCTCCGGCCTCTCCAGGCTTACAGCCCCTGGCTCACCCAGCAGGTACGGATGCGCCGAACGGGGCGGGCGGCTTCCCTCGCGGCCGGGAAGCGGTGCGGCGGGACCCGTGTCCGAATGCCCGAAGGGCCCCGCATCTGGTGAGTCACCAGGTGCGGGGCCCTTCGGGTCCGTCTGTTCCCTCGGCGGGAAGCACGGGCCGTCCCCCCGGCGGGGGACGGGGATCACTGGTCAGTTGTTGACCCCGGTGTTCCCGAAGGCGGGGTTCAGCAGCCCGACGATGTCGATGGTGTTGCCGACGACCTGGAGCGGGATGTTGATGGGTGCCTCGATGGCGTTGCCGGAGACCGCGCCGGCGGAGTTCTTGGCCCCCGCGGCAGCCCCCGCGTCGGCGGACGCGGCACCCGCACCGGCTCCCACCGCCATGCCCGCGGTTGCCATGACCAAAGCGGCCTTCTTCGTGGTCTTCACGGAGTGCTCCTCCAAAATCAATCGCGGCCCCGACCTGGCGCCGCGGACTGCTGAACGCGGCGCCTGGAATACGGGCACGGCCGCCCGTCCGCCTTCCGCCGATCGGCCCAGCCGCACGACGGAAAGCGGGCACGCGGCGCCGGATGCCAAAGGCCGGAGAGCCGAACCGGATTCCGGGCGCCGGATGCCGGATGCCGCGCATCGCGAGGCGCAACCGGATGCCGCGGGAAAACAGCTCCGCCACGCCAACAGCCCGTCGGCGGGGGGGCGATAGCGAAGGCCGGGGTGATGAGCGGATGCATCGGATCACCTCATGTCGTCCGGGTGAACCTGCGCAACCAACGGCGTCCGGCCGAGTTGTCCAGTGCGCTCCGCGTCTGAGCTCCACATCAGGAGGACTAAGTAATGATCAAGAACGCGCTGGCCACCGCAGCGGCGGCGACCGCCATTGTCGGCGTGGCCGCACCCCAGGCCATGGCCGTGGGCAATGACCACGGCACCACGACGGTCAACGGCAATGGCGCGGCCCAGGCATACGGCAACTCCGCCACGCACGGCAACATGAGCCCGCAGTTCGCGCTGATCCAGGGCTCGCTCAACAAGCCCTGCATCGGCCTGCCGGCCAAGGTCAACGCCGGTTCCCTCGTGGGCCTGGTGCCGATCGCAGTCCAGGACATCAATGTCCTGTCCAGCCCGCAGAACCAGCAGTGCACCGAGAACTCCACCCAGGCCAAGGGTGACGAGCCGCTCTCGCACATTCTGGACGACATCCCGATCCTCTCGGGCAACGGCGCCGGCAACCGCTGAGCCCACCCCGGCACAGGCCGGATCGAAACGCGGGCGAGGCCCGGAGTGCGTCAGGCACTCCGGGCCTTCCGCTGTTCCCGCGCGAATATTCCACCCACATCGCCCGGCAATATCACTATCCCAATTCGCGGTCATCCGCCGGGCGCTCCGCCTCACCCTGAGTAAGGCCCGGCAGAAATATCATTACGCCACCTGAGCGAGACCTGAGGGAATTCCGCATTATTCGTGTCGTACGGATCCTGGCCTCGTTACGAATGGCGACAGCGGAGTTGCGGGCGATCAGCCAGCACTCGTGGACCTGCGAAATCCGTGGTCCTACGAAACCCGCTCAAGAAAGGACTCCCCACGTGAAGTACACGAAGGTCGCGACCGTCGCCGCAGGTACGCTGATGGCTCTGGGTACCGCCGCTGCGCCGGCGCTCGCCGACTCCGGCGCGCAGGGTGGCGCCGCGAACTCGCCGGGCGTCATCTCGGGCAACGTCATCCAGGTTCCGGTGCACGTCCCGGTCAACGTCTGTGGCAACACCATCAACGTGATCGGCCTGCTCAACCCGGCGTTCGGCAACACCTGCGTCAACGACTGACGCTCCCCCGCCCCTCGTGCGCGGGACCAGCTCGGACCGGCTCCGGTGCGTGGGGCGTGGAGCCCACGCACCGGAGCCGTCCGGTTTCCTGAGACGCGGATACGGGATATCTGAGGATTCCGCGCCTTCCGCAACACACTGAGAGCAGGAAGAGACCATGCGAAAGGTCTTGAGCAGGAGCCTTTTGACCGCAGCGGCCACCACCGGTGTTCTCGCCGGGGTCGCCGGGTACGCACAGGCCGACTCCCAGGCCGACTCCGGCGCTGTGGGCTCCCCAGGGGTACTGTCGGGTAATTCCGTCCAAGCACCCGTGCATCTCCCGGCAAACGCCTGCGGGAATTCCGTGAGCGTGATCGGGCTGCTGAACCCGACATTCGGCAACGGCTGCGCCAACCACTCCGCACAGCGCACTCCCGAGCACCACAAGGGCGGGCACCACAAGGGCACGGAGAAGCCCGAGGAGAAGACGGCCCCGCGGCCCGCCGAAAAGCCGGCGGAAGCGCCGGAGCAGGCACCGGAGCGCGTGCGGGAGCAGCCGGCGGAAAAGCCCGCGGCGCAGTCCCCCGAACGTCCTGACACCGAGCGTGCCCCGGCCGCCCAGCCCGCACAGGAGCGCGCCGACGCCCCGGTCCGGGAAGCCGCGCCCCGCTCCGCCGAGCAGGCGGAAGAGGCGCACACCGCCGACGTCCTCGCCGAGACGGGCTCGTCGGGCACCGGCATTGCGGCGGCCCTCGGCGTCGGTGCGCTGCTGGGCGGGGTGGTGCTCTACCGCCGCTCCGCTACCCGCCGAAGCTGACCCCCTCCCCGGGCCCGGCCGCGATCGCGGCCGGGCCCGGGGACCGTTTCCCGTATCCCCATGTCCCCGCGCCTCCGGCTTTCCGCCGCGACCGGCTCGTCCGAGTCGGCTCCCCGACCGCTCGTCGGATTTGCGGAGTTCTGGCGCTGCCCGTATTCGAGCCCTCCCCCGCGTGGGGAGGTTCGGCCGAGAAAAAGCGTGGGCGCATAGTTGCCGGCACGCTGCGGGATCGTTAGCAAGGGCGACGCCGGAGATGCCGGGCCCTGCGAATTCCCGGGCCGTTCCGTCGTATTGCTGGCCACTCGACAACTCCTCCGGGGAGAAGCACCAACATGAAACACCAGAAGACCGCCGCCGTTGTCGTCGGGTCCGTAGTGGCTCTGGGCGGCGCGGCCCCCGCCTTCGCGAACGAGCCGGCCCCGGCACAGGGTTTCAGCCTCAACGGTGGTCTCGACCAGGCACTTCGGAGCGACACTCTGGATGTGGCACCGGTGGACGGGCCGCAGTTCGACGCTGCGGTGGACACCGTGAAGGGCGTCGCCAAGAGCGGCGAACTCAAATCCGGAAAGAGCCTGTTGGGCGCCGAAAAGCCCCCGCAGCTGCCCCTGCTGGGCGGTCTTCCGGTCAAGTTGTGAGACGTCCCGTCCGGCACTGATTTCCTGCGGTCACTGCACACATTCACCAATCAGGTGAAAAAGGAAAACCCCGCAAGCGGAAGATAGTTGAACCCGACGTTCCAGGCTTCCGCACCCTTCAAGGAAGAACGGTAGAACCCATGATGAAGAAGACGCTGTCCACCGCCACGGTGGCAGTTTCGCTCGTCGGCGTCTCCGCGATGGCTGCCCCGCAGGCGCTGGCCGTCGGCAACGACACCGGCACCACCTCGGTGAACGGCAACGGAGCCAGCCAGAGCTTCGGCAATGCCGTCACGCGCGGCAACGGCAGCCCGCAGTTCCAGGCCATCCAGGGCTCGCTCAACAAGCTCTGCCTCGGCCTGCCGGTCAAGGCCAACGTCGGTTCGCTCGTCGGCCTCGTGCCGATCGCGGTCCAGGACATCAACGTTCTGTCCAGCCCGCAGAACCAGCAGTGCGCCGACAACTCCTCGCAGGGCAAGGGTGACGAGCCGCTGTCCCACATCCTCAACGACATCCCGGTCCTGGCCGGGAACGGCGTGGGTAACCGCTGAGCACCCAGGGCTCTCCAGCCCGCATAGAGAAGCCACCGGCTCGCGCCGGTGGCTTCTTCGTGTGCGCTCGCGCCGCCCGCGCGCGAGCACGGCCGGGACTCAGTGGGGCAACGCGTCGATCAACGAGCCTGCCACCGGACCCGCCAGGGGCAGTTCGGTGAGCGACGCACCCCGGGCGAGGGGTCCGGTAAGGGCCGCGGTGCTCACCTCGCGGAAGTCGGCGACCTTGGTGGCGACGGCGTTGTTGAGCGGATCGGTACCGGTGCCCGCCATCGGGTTGAGGGGCATCTCCTTGGCCACGACCAGGGACTCGCCCAGCCCGCGCCCGAGGCCGTACACCGTGCCGGAGACCGGCGCCGTGAGGCCCTCGGCGGCGGCCTTGAATCCCGCCGCGGCGTCGGGTTTGCCGCCGCCCTGCTCAGCCGCCATGGCCGCCGGGCCACTGGAGGCGAAGGCGGCCCCGACGAGCGTGACGAGCAGTCCCGCGCGCACAAGTGCGCGCGGGGAGGGGGTTTTCTGAGATGCGGGGCGGGAGTTCGACATGTGTCACCACCGTGTACGAGTAAGGAGAACGCGGCAACACTACGTGTAGCCGTTTAACTCCATACCGTAGTCGAGCCCTCTGTGGGGTTCCAGCGCGCCGGGCCATCGGGGCAGCGCGGGGACACATCCGGGGAGAGAACGTCAGCCTGGTGGAGACGTACGGATGAGCGACTGTGCCCCCGGTGGCGTGCTCGCGTCGCGAGTGTGGTCATTGCGGGTGATTCGGGTGCGGCTGTCACCGTTGATCGCCGCTAGGGTGCCGGTCCATGACCATCCCCCAGACCGCCCAGGGCGGCCTCCGGCAGCAGCAGTTCGGCACTCTCACCGTGATCGGCTGGGCCGGCGCGTACGAGGACGGAAGGGACATGGCATTCCTGCTGGCCTACTCGCTCGGTGACGGGCCCGCGGGCCCCCAGGGCACCAGGGCGGCGACCAAGCAGGTCATCACCGAGGCGGGACTCCCCTTGGGCGGGGAGGTGGTGGACGGTTCGGCCCGGCGGGGGCTTCCGGTGACCCTGCTGGTCGAGGGCGGGCAGGCGGTGTTGACGATGCCGAAGCTCACCGTGCAGTATCCGGCGCCCCCCGAGTGGATCACCGCCGCGCGGCAGCGCGGGCAGGTCTACTTCATGTTCGCGACCGACCCCTGGCCCGAGGGCGCGCCCGGCGCCAACGTCGTTGAGGACGCGCTCCGGGAGTTCGTGAGCGAGGAGATGATGGCGTCCGCCGCTCACTGCCTGCTGCCCGTCCGCAGTCTGGCCGGCTGAACAGGCGCCGGTGCCGGGTGCCGAACCGGCTCCGCCGCAGGCTCCGGACCGGGCTCGGGCCCGTCGCTCCGGATCCGGAATCCGGCTTCCTTGCTCCGGATTCCGCATTCCTGGCTCCGGTTCTGGTTCCGGGCTCCGGTGAGGCTGTCGTCGCGGAGGGCCGGTCCCCTCAGGGAAACCTCTCGGCACTCGCACGTCCGGAGTCCTCCGTGACCGGGCGACTGTGCCGTTATGCCTGGCTCCTGCCCTCCTCGATGGCCTCGTCGACCTCGGCGGTGCGTTCCGCTTCTTCGGCGGCGAAGCGCTCGGCGTCCAGCTTCTCCGCCACCTCCTCATCCTGGGCCATGAGCAGGTCGAGGTTCTGGTCGCCCATCTCGAAGACGCCCATATCGACATAGGCGCGCTGGAGCCGTTCGCCCCACAGGCCGATGTCGCGGACGCAGGGCACGATGCGGCTGAAGAGGAGGCGGCGGAACAGCTGGAGATACTCGGACTGTTCGCTGAAGGTCTCGGCCTCGGCCTCGGGGATGCCGAAGCTCTCCAGCACCTCCGAGCCCTTGAGACGGTCGCGCATCAGGTAGCAGCCCTCGATGACGAACTCCTCGCGCTCGCGCAGTTCCGCCTCGGACAGCTGCTTGTAGTAGTCGCGCAGTGCCATCCGGCCGAAGGCGACGTGACGGGCCTCGTCCTGCATGACGTAGGCGAGGATCTGCTTGGGCAGCGGCTTGACCGTCGTGTCGCGGATCATGCCGAAGGCGGCCAGGGCCAGCCCCTCGATGAGTACCTGCATGCCCAGGTACGGCATGTCCCAGCGGGAGTCGCGCAGGGTATCCCCCAGCAGCGCCTGGAGGTTGTCGTTGATCGGATAGAGCATGCCGACCTTCTCGCGGAGAAAGCGGCCGTAGATCTCGGCGTGCCGGGCCTCGTCCATCGTCCGGGTGGCCGAGTAGAACTTCGTGTCCAGGTCCGGGACGGACTCCACGATGCGCGCGGCGCACACCATCGCGCCCTGTTCGCCGTGCAGGAACTGGCTGAACTGCCAGGAGGCGTAGTGCCGGCGAAGGTCACCGCGCTCGGCCTCGTTCATCTTGTCCCAGTACGAGGTGCCGTAGAGGGTCATGGCCTCGTCGGGGGTGCCCAGGGGGTCGTACGGATCGACCTCCAGGTCCCAGTCGATGCGGCGCCGGCCGTCCCACTGCTTGTCCTTGCCCTTCTGGTAGAGGGCGAGGAGATGGTCTCGGCCGGGACCGTTCCGCTGTCCCGGCCAGAGGGCTTTCCAGCTGAAACGCGCGCTTCCGGAGGCAGGCACCTGCCAGAGGGGCTGTCCGGCTGTTGCGTATAGAGGTCACGTGGGGACACGGACATCTCCTTCGACTCACGGACTGCCCGTCACGGGTGAGTAGTTGGCAGGCTCACACGCGTGTTACCGCACGGTCAACAAGCGGCGCGCGAGGGATTGACGTCCTTGCTGACAAGCAGTCTCATAAGAGTGAGCAGGAGACGTGACCGCCGGTAACACCGACAAAGAGGTGCCCCAGCATGACGACAGCGCCTGACATCGCCCCCGAGGAACGCGAGGTGCTCAGGGACGCCCTCGGCCTGCTCAAGGACCGTGAGCAGGTCGCCGAGCGGCTCCTCGAATCCTCAAGGAAGCACTCCTTCGACCCGGACACCGAGCTGGACTGGGACGCGCCGTTCGAGGACGGCAAGTGGTTCTGGCCCCCGGAGCTGGTCTCGCTCTACGACACACCGCTGTGGAAGCGGATGTCCCAGGAGCAGCGCTTCGACCTCGCCCGCCATGAGGCGGCCTCGCTCGCGTCGCTGGGCATCTGGTTCGAGGTGATCTTGATGCAGCTGCTGGTGCGGCACATCTACGACAAGCCGCTGACCAGCAATCATGTGCGCTACGCACTCACCGAGATCGCGGACGAGTGCCGGCACTCGATGATGTTCGCCCGCATGATCAAGACCGGCGGCGCGCCCGCCTATCCCGTCTCACGGCTGCACCACAATCTCGCGCGCGTCCTCAAGACCGTCTCCACGACGCCGGGTTCGTTCACCGCGACGCTGCTGGGCGAGGAGATACTCGACTGGATGCAGCGGCTGACCTTCCCCGACGAGCGGGTGCAGCCGCTGGTGCGGGGGGTGACGCGGATCCATGTCATCGAGGAGGCCCGGCATGTGCGCTACGCGCGCGAGGAGTTGCGCCGTCAGATGGTCAAGTGCCCCCGCTGGGAGGCCGAGCTGACCCGGATCAGCTCCGGTGAGGCGGCCCGGGTCTTCTCCATCTCCTTCGTCAATCCGCAGGTGTACGAGGACATCGGCCTGGACAAGCGGGATGCCATGGCCCAGGTGAAGGCCAGCGGCCACCGCCGCGAGGTCATGCAGTCCGGCGCCAGGCGTCTGACCGACTTCCTGGACGAGATAGGTGTCCTGCGGGGAGTGGGCCGCAAGCTGTGGGTCAGCTCCGGACTGCTGCCGAAGTGAGGCCGGTCAAGGGAAGTGAGGCGGGTCCATGGGAGAGCGCGGCAGGGGACGGATGAAGCGCTTCCGTTCCGGTGGCCGCGTGCGGTGACCGATTCCCGGCAGCATCCGGTGCGGGTGGTTTTCGGGGAGCATCCGGTGCGACGGGAGTTTTCAGGGAGCATCCGGTGAAGCACACGTGAGGGAGCCCTGGAGCGCACGGGAACACCTGTGCACCTCAACGGCGGATACGCTGCTTTCCATGAGCAGCAGCGGCACCGCCCCGGCCTACCGCAGACTGAGCGTGGACGAACGGCGCAGCCAACTGCTCCTGCACGCGCTCGACCTGTTCGCCCGCCGCCCGCCCGAGGACGTGTCGCTGGACGATGTGGCCACCTCGGCCGGGGTCTCCCGCCCGCTGGTGTACCGCTACTTCCCCGGCGGCAAGCAGCAGCTGTACGAGGCGGCACTGCGCAGCGCCGCCGACCATTTGGAGCGCTGCTTCGCCGAGCCGCACACCGGCCCCCTCACCACGCGCCTCGCCCGCGCGCTGGACCGCTATCTCGCTTTCGTGGACGAGCATGATGCGGGCTTCATGGCGCTCCTCCAGGGCGGCAGCGTGGTGGAGACCTCGCGTACGGACGCGATCGTGGACGAGGTGCGCCGGGACGCGGCGGAGCAGATCCTGACCCACCTGGGCGCGAGCGGACGCCCCCGCTCCCGCCTGCGGCTGACCGTGCGCACCTGGATAGCCGCGGTGGAGGCCGCGTCCTTGATCTGGCTGGACGAGGGGAAGCAGCCGCCGCTGCCCGAGCTGCGGGACTGGCTGGTGGACCACTTCGTGGCCGTACTGACCGCGACGGCGGCCGGGGACGCGGACGCCGCGGCGGTGACGCGGGCCGCGCTGGCGATGGAACCGCCGGAAGGCCCCGTGGGGAGTCTGGTGCGCAGAGTGCTGCCGGTCGTCGGGGACGCCACTCACCTGCTGTGACGGCGGTTCGCGGTACGGGCGGACCACCGGAGCCGCGCTGCTGGGCCTTGGGCCGCGTCGTCGTGTGCGGGCGTGTGGCCGGAGAATCCGAGAGCTCTGTGGCCGTGCATGCCGGGACGGGCCAGGGCGGGCGGCACTAGGGCAGGACTTAAAGGGCGCTTGAAGGCAGGGCTAGGCTGGGGCCCATGGCGACTCAACTGTCCTGGAAGGCCAAGGAAGCCACCGTCGGAGAGCTGGCGGAGCGTGCGGGCGTGGCCACCTCCGCGCTGCGTTTCTACGAGCGCGAGGGGCTGATCAAGAGCCGTCGGACCTCGGGCAATCAGCGCCGCTACAGCCGTGACACCTTGCGCCGCGTCGCCTTCATCCGGGCGTCCCAGCGGCTGGGCATACCCCTCGCCGCGATCCGGGACGCGCTCACACTGCTGCCGGAGGGCCGTACCCCCACGCGGGACGACTGGGCCGCCGTCTCCGAGTGCTGGCGCGAGGACCTCGACCAGCGCATCGCGCTCATGGAACAGCTGCGCGACCACCTCACGGACTGCATCGGGTGCGGCTGCCTGTCGCTGACGACCTGCGCCCTGGTCAACCACCAGGACCGTCTCGGCCGGGAAGGCCCCGGTGCCCGCGCGCTCGCACAGCCCTGCGGGCCCGGCATCGCGCGGACGGATGGCGGGCCCGCCTGTCTCGCCGGGGACGCCCGCGACGAACAGGCGGTCTGAGCGGATGCGCAGCGAGAACACCGCTTTCAGTGGCGGGCCGCTGGACGGGCGGACCCTGCCCGTACCCCTCGGCCCGACCGGCAGACCTCCGCGAAGCTATGAGGTTCCCGTCCCGGGCGCCGAAGGCGGGGCCCCGACGGTGTACGTGTACCGGCTGGAGCCCGCAAGGGTGAACCGGCTGGGCCTGCCGCGTGGTTGGAGGTACGTCTACGAACCGGACGGGCGTCCCGACGGGGGGCCGCTGTCGCGGCTGCCCTGGCGGATGCCGCGGTTCCGGGCGCGGGAGCGGCGCTCCTGAACGGCGGGCCGGGCCCCGGCCCGCCCCATTAGTCCATACCATTGACAACAGTGGTCTAGTCCGGTTTGCTCGCTGAGCGGGTGGCGCCGCCCCGGTCGCCTCCCCGGGCTCGTCACATCAATACGGGCGGCGCCCCTCTCTCCTGCCATGCCATGACCTGGACAAGGCGGCGTGTGACGCGTTTATCTGCTGGGCGTGATCGATCCCATCGCCCGCCTGAGCCGGACCGACCCCTCCCATCTGGGTCCGTACCGCCTGTACGGCGTCCTCGGCAGCGGCAGCGCGGGCACCGTCTACCTGGGCAGGGGCGCCCCCCGGCGGGGAGCGCGCAAGCAGCCGGCCGCCGTGCGCGCCGTCCGCCCCGAACTGCTGCGCGACCGGCAGTTGCGGGCGCGGGTGCGACAGGAGAGCACGCGGGTCGCCGACGCGGTGAGCAGCCCCTTTGTCGCCGGCGCGCTCGGCTGTGAGCTGGACAGCGAACAGCCCTGGATCGCGAGCACATTCGCGCCGGGACACTCGCTGGCGACGCTCGTGGCCCACTTCGGACCGCTGCCCGAGATGTCCGTACGCGCCCTCGGCGGCGCCCTCGCCCGCGCGCTGACCGCGCTGCACACGGCGGGAGTCGCCCACCGGGATCTGCGGGCCGCGAACGTGCTGCTGACAGCGGAGGGACCGCGTCTCGTCGACTACGGCACCGGACTGGGACGCCCGGCGGCCGGGCCGCCGCCAGGGGGAGCGCTCGCCGGGGGCTTCGGCGGTCTCGCACGTGCGGCCGACGATGTGTTCGAGCTGGGCGCGCTGCTGGTGCTGGCGGCCAGTGCCCGGCAGCCTTTCGCGGGGAGCCCGCTGCCCGCCGCGCGCGAGACTCCCGACCTGACGGACGTGCCGGATGCCCTGCACACCCCGCTGCTCTCCTGCCTCCACAAGACCCCGGAGGCGCGGCCGAGCCCCGAGGCTCTCGCCCGCGCCCTCGACCTGTCCGCAGCGGCGAACCGCCCGGCGACCGAGTGGCTTCCGGACTCCTACCTCCATGAGATCGGCAGCCGCGCGGACGAGGCCCGGTCACTGGCGGGACGGCGGCTCTTCGGGTGGTGAGGGCCGGGCGGTGCCGGGCTGGCGGGGTGACTCGGAGAGCGGGCGGGGCGCGGAGGAGGGGCGGGCTGCGGAGGAGGGGGAGGGGGCGGAAAGTGGGCGGGTGCGGAGGTGGGGGTTGGGTCGGCGGGCGCCTTCACACGTTCGGGTGACGCGGGTTGGGACGCGGCGGCCGAACCTTGGTACCTCGGGTCCGGCGGCAGACGTATGAACCCGCTTTCCGGGGCGCTGATGAGCCGCCGCCGACTCCGGAGCAGCTCGCGGGGCGCCCCGCGAGGCTTGCGCCCGGCCTTCGCCACGTCGCTGCCGCCGTCTGCGCACGAGCCGTCTCCGTGCGCGCCTCAGGCGGTCCAACTATCGGGTGAGAGCCGTGCACCCACCCGCTTCGCTCGCCCTGAGCAGGTGTGCTTGCCCGTGCCACGATCGCCACAGAGCGGCCGAGTACGGGGAGCCCGGCTACGGGAGCAGCCGCTCGGAAACGAGGTGTGTGGTGTCGAGGACGGAAGCGGTACGGGGAGCGGGGACGGCACGTCGCGCGGGACGTGGAGGGCGCGCGCGGCGTCCGGACCGTCCCGGGGGTATGGCGCGCGCGGGGGCCGAGGGACTGGCGCTTCTGGTCGCGGTGTGCGCGGTGCTGGGGGTGATGGCGCCGCCTGGGTCGGCGGCGCCGGGCACTCCGTCGCCTGAGCCCGGCCCCTCGCGGGGGGCGGACCCTCCGGAGCCTGGGCCGGCGACCCCGGGCGGCAGGTCGGTCAGTGCGCTGTTGGGTGAGCTGCGCTCGCTCTACCAGCGCACGGAGGCCGCCTCGGAGGCGTACAACGGGACGGAGGAGAAGCTCAAAGCCCAGCGCGCAGAGGTGCGCCGGAGGCAATCCGCACTCAAGCGGGCCCGGGGCGCGCTGGCGACGGGGCGCTCGCGGGCGGGTGAGCTGGCCCGTCAGCAGTACCGGGGCGACGGGGCAGGGCTGCCGCCCACGCTCCAGGTGCTGCTCGCACCCGACCCCTACCGTCTGATCGAACGGAGCCACCTGCTCAACCGAGCGGCCCAGGATCAGGCGGTAACGGTACGGCAGTTGGCCGGCGGGGAGCGTCGGCACGCGGCAGCAGTGCGGCGCGCGCGGCAGGCGCTGGACCGGCGGCGGGAGCTGACGGCACGCAAGAAGGGGCAGCGCGACCAGGTGCGGGAGCGGCTGAGCGAGGTCGAGCAGCTGCTCTCCTCCCTGTCCGGGGACCAGCTGACCCAGCTGCGGAGGATGGAGCGGGACCGCACGGACGCGGCGCAGCGGAAGCTGCTGGCCTCCGGCACCCTGGGGGGCCCGCAAAGCGGGGCCAGGGAGCCCTCGGCACTGGGGCAGCGGGCCCTGGAGTACGCGCTGGAACAGCTTGGGAAGCCGTATGTCTGGGGCGCGGAGGGGCCCGGCTCGTTCGACTGTTCGGGTCTCACCTCGAAGGCGTGGCAGCACGCGCACCGGGCCATTCCCCGTACCAGCCAGGAGCAGTGGCGGCGGCTCCCCCGGGTGCCGCTGAACAAGCTGCGACCGGGTGACCTGGTGATCTACTTCGCGGGCGCGACCCATGTGGGGATGTACGCGGGAGCCGGGCGTGTGGTGCAGGCGCCGAGGCCGGGAGGCGTCGTCAAGATCTCGCCGCTGGCGGACAATCCGCCGATCGGCGCGGTCCGTCCCGATGGCGCCCGGGCATGAGCCTCCCCGTCGTCACGCCGC
Organism: Streptomyces axinellae; assembly: GCF_039532135.1. Lineage (NCBI taxonomy): Bacteria > Bacillati > Actinomycetota > Actinomycetes > Kitasatosporales > Streptomycetaceae > Streptomyces > Streptomyces axinellae. Next base: position 260,778 of record NZ_BAAARJ010000004.1, on the reverse strand, counting down.
CGGCGGCCCGGTGCTCGCCGCACACCCTGCTCCCGCTCTCAACCCGGTTCGGCCAGGAGGACGGTGGCGTCGTCGTGAGGCTTGCCCCGGGGCCGCTGGACCGCCGCCTCCGCCGTGCGGACCCGGGCCACCAGAGCGCGGGGGCCCTCCTTGCGGACGAGGCCGAAGAGGGCGGGCCAGTCGCCGAGGTGGAAGGTCTCGGTCCAGCGAGTGGCACCGTCCGTGAGGGCGAGCAGGGTCCGTACCGCAGACCGTGGGTGACTGCCCGTCACGGCGTGTGCGGCAACGGAGGGGTCGGCCGCCGCCGTGTAGAAACCACTGCCGTCGGGGGCGTTGCGCAGGCTCTCGACAGCGCGGACGTAGGCGGTGCGGTCGGCGGGGTCGCCGCTCGCGCGTACCCGGTCACGCAGGTCCTGTACGAACGGAGGGAGTTCGGCGAGTCGTCGGTCGAGGACGGGCAGCACGGTCCCGTCGTCGGTCTCGATGAGGAGCGCGGAGTCGGAGAGGACGAGATGTTCGACGTGGTGGTCGTCCCAGCGCGCGACGACCACGGTTGCCTGGGGAGTGCGCGGGTGAGAAAGATCACAGGTCTCTCGGTGAATATCGGCCACCCGTCCGATGGCGGCGGCGAGGCATTCGGCCAACGTCATGTCCCGGCGTGCACCGGACAGTTCGATCAAAGACCCGCCGAGCCGGGCCACGAACCAGGGGACTCCGTGTACGCAGCCGTCGTCACCCGCGGGCGGAGTGACCCCGTCGAGTACCACGAGCACTCCCCCGGTGCCGGAGGCCGGCAGTGCGGCCGATGCATAGTCCTCGTTGGGACGTTGGGGATCGCCGGGCTCGGAGATCATCTCTACGCGCATGGCAGCAGTCTGCCGGAGAGGCGGAGAACGGCTTCCCCCGCGTGGCATTCGGCGGACCGGACATCCGGAGCGAATGGCGCCGCACCGGGGGCCGCCGGTTCCCGCCCGCCTCGTCATCGCCGTTCGGTGGAAGGTGTATCGCCAGGCGGTCAGGGTCGCTCGACAACGACCGGAATCAGGCCCTCCGAAAATGTGCGGCGGGCATCCTGCCAGGACGCCGGAAGGATTTCCAACCCATGCCCGGGAGGCGGACAGCCCCCGTCTCAGGCTGAGTTGTTCCTCAACTGATGAGTGATGTTCACTCCTTCGGGTGGCCCCGCAGGGGATCAACACCCGCCTCGTGAGCGCGCTGCGATGGTCTGTCGTCGAGTCCGGCGGAAGGCCGAGCAGTGCCGGAGCAGGCGGGGGCCGATCTCTTGTCACACACGTTGGACTGTGCCCCCCGGGCCCTCCGGGACAGGCGGGACGAGATTGCGAGCACGGGTGCGGAAGAAGCAACTTCGGAAACCGGACGTTCTCCAGGCCACGGCGACCACGGCTGACGCGGCAAGCGTCCAGGAAGCCCAGGGCGCAGCGGGGGCCGACGAGGCGGCGGTCACCACGCGCACCACCGGAGTCACCGGCACCACCTCCGCCACACCTTCTCCGGACCCGAACACTCCGGATCTCACCTCCCCGACCGGCGCCACGCCGCTGAGCGATCCCGCGCACCCGGCCTCCGCCGCAGCTTCGTCCGAGTCCGAGTCCGCGCCCGCTTCGCAGGCGGCGTCCGCTTCCGGGAACGCGCCGTCGGCCGGGGCCACGTCCCCGGGTGATATCGCGCCGCCGCCCGCCGCGAGTGCGGGGGCAGGCGGGGATGGGGGTGGGGGTGCGCCGCCCCCGGCCGGTGGCGGCGTTCCGGAGTCGCCGGACGACCCGTCCGGTACTCCGGCCTCGGAAGGCTCGCCGGTCGCGGCCGGACGTAAGCGGTCGCGGGTGCGCAACAGGCTGCTCGGGTCCGTTTTGCTGTGTGCTGTCGCCGTCATCGCGGCGGGGACACCGGCTGTCGTCGCTGCCTCGCGTGACGCCACCGACGCACAGGAACTGGTCTCCCTCGCACGTCTCAACCAGCAGGCCATCGCGCTCTCCCACTCGCTGGCCGATGAGCGCGACGGGATGGTGGAGTACGTCGCGGCGGGCCGCACCAGCAAGGGCGGCGCAGGGGTGAGCGAGACCCAGCGGGCCCGGGTGGATCGCCAGGCGCGGGAGATCCGCGCCGCGTCGTCCCCCTCCTACGTCCGCAAGACCCTCAAGAAGCTGCCGGGGGCTCGGCAGCAGGCCATGACGGGGCACGGTGGCGCGTTCGATGTGTACGAGTCCTACACCGACGTGATCAAGGCCCTGCGCGGTGTCACCCAGCAGGTGGCCAACGATCTGCCCGCCCGTGCACAGGACCCCACGGCCGCCGCGCTGCCCGGTCTCGCGCGCGCCATCGACCAGGCATCCGCCACCCGGGGGCTGCTGCGCGGCGCGTTCGCCGGTCAGGGAACGCAGCGCGAGCTGACGGCGCAGGCACAGCAGGCGCGCGTACGCGAGGAGGCGGCGCTCGCCGACTTCGACGAGACAGCCGGCGCCAAGGCGCGCGACAGCTACAGCACGACCGTCAACGGCACGGATGTCAACGTGGCGGAGCGCTACCTCGAGCGCGTCACCGCACGGCCCTATCTCACGCCTTCGGTACGCGCGATGGATCAGGACAGGTTCGACACCTCGCTCTCGGCGCGTATCGCGCACATGCGCGGGGTCCAGTCGTCGTTCGCCGCCGAGGAGATCAAGCGGCTGGAGGGGCTGCGGGACGACGATGTGACGGCGTTGCAGCTGCGGGGGGCGCTGTTGGGTGTCTGCGTGCTGCTCGCGCTCGGCGTCAGCGTCTCGACAGCGCGTTCGCTCACCCGCCCGCTGTCCGTGCTCAGGCGGGGATCGCGGCGGCTGGCGGGCGACCCGGCCGGTGAGGAGCCGATCGCCTACAAGGGCAGGAACGACGAGTTCGCGGATGTCGTCAACGCGCTGAACTCGCTGCGCACTACGGCTGTCGGCCTGCGCCGCCGGGTCGCCGGTGCGGAGAGCGAGCAGGATCAGCTGGCCGTGGAGAAGGCCGAGCTGACCGAGCGCCACCAGCTGCTGGGCGACGACTACGCCGCGCTCCTGGCCGAGTTGGAGGAGGCGCGTGAGGAGCTGATCGCCGCGCTGGACGCCCCGCAGGGCACCTTCATCAACCTGGCCATGCGCGCCCAGGGTCTGGTGGAGCGGCAACTCGGTGTCATCGAGGAGCTGGAGGAGAAGGAGACCGACCCCGACCGGCTCGCCGCTCTCTTCAAGCTCGACCACCTGGCGACCCGGATGCGCCGGCACAGCGAGAACCTGCTGCTCCTCGCGGGCGCCGAGCACTCCGGCAGCCACCAGCAGGGCCCGGTGGCGCTGTTGGACGTCGTACGCGCCGCGATCAGCGAGATAGAGCGCTACGAGCGTGTCGAACTGGGTTCGCTGCCTCCGCACACCCAGATCAGCAGCTTCGCCGCGGACGACCTGAGCCACCTGATCGCCGAACTCCTCGACAACGCCGCGGCGTTCTCCGCGCCCGGCTCGGAGGTGCGGCTGTCCGGCTGGCGGCTGGAGAACGGGGAGGTCATGCTGTCCGTGCAGGACGACGGCATCGGGATGAGCGACGAGCGGCTCGCCGGGCTGAACGCACGCTTGAGCGAACCCGAGGCGCAGCGGTCCCCGTTCGCCCCGGACGGAAGCGCGACGGAGGCGGATGAGCCCAACGGGCTGGGCCTGGGGCTCTATGTGGTCGCCAAGCTGACGGCCCGGCACCGGCTGCGCGTGCAGTTGCGCAAGCAGAAGCAGGGTGGGCTCGCCGCCGTCGTCATCGTCCCGCGCACGATCCTCCCGGACCGTCCGGTGCCGGCCGCGGCTCCGGCGGAAGGTACGAAGCGGGCCGGCACGACTCGGCTGCCGGGCTCGATGGCAGAGGCCAACTCGAACGCGCTCCCGGGCGCCCGAAGGCGCCACGCGGCGCCGCCGGTCGATGCCGAAGGCGACCAGAGGCGGGAGGGTGCCCGGACTCGGGAGAGCGACCCGGCTCCGCAGCCGCACGAGGGACGCGAGTTCCACGAAGGGCGCGACGGGCACGGGGCCCGTGAGGGAGACGGTGGACACGGGGCCCGTGAGGGACGCGAGGAACGCGAAGGACTCAGCTCAGCCACCGGGGCGGGTGCTTTCGGCCCGGTCGGAGCCGGGCACGCGCCCAAGGCCGAGACCGAGATCGAGACCGAGCACGCACCCGAGGCCGGGACCGGGGCCGGGGCCGGAAGCGAGAGCGGAGCAGGGACCGGAAACGAGCCCAGGGGCGAGGTCGGGAGCCCCGGCGCCGACGCCGGAGACAAGCCCGTCGGCGAGCGCTCCAGGGCCGAGGGCGAGCAGGTCAAGGCAGCGGACGAGCATGCCCGGGCCGAGGACCGGGCTCCGGTGCAGGACGCCGGCCAGCGCTCCGTCCAGGACTCCGTTCACGCACCCGCGCCGACAGCAGGGGCGAGCGACGAGCGGGACGGCGTGCCGCCGGTCGTGACCGACAAGGGCCTGCCCAAGCGCACGCCCCGCGTCACCGCACCGGAAGCGGCGGCCCCGCGCCAGCGCAAGGCCGGGCCCAACGCAGAGGAACTGCGGCGCAGGCTCGGCGGCTTCCAGCAGGGCGCGCGAGAGGGGCTGCGGGAGGCGGCGGCGCAGGTCGCCGCCGGAACGGGCCCGGAAGCAGGCGCCCAGGCGGACAGCCACGCGGCGCTCGAAGCGGACGCTGAGACGGACGCGGCCGGGCCCGGTACGGAAGGTCGAGCAAGGACGCAGGTTGACGGTGGTACTGCCGAGGAGGCACGCAAGTGAACGCGCCCGCCACGCGTACGGCCAGCAGTTCTGAGGCGCGGAACCTGCGCTGGCTGCTGGACAGTCTGGTCGAAGAGGTGCCCGGGGTCCGCTCCGTGGCGGTCGTCTCATCCGACGGCCTGCTGCTGTTGGCTTCCGACCCGACGCTCGGTACGGAGTACGGCGACGTCGGTATGGGGCAGAGTCCGGCTCGGTCGGCCGCCAAGGCGTCCGCGCCCGCGTCCGGATCCGACCCCGCTCCCGCGTCCGCTGCGTCCGCTGCGTCCGCACCCTCCCCGGTAACGCCCCCCGGACCGGATGAGGCGGCGTCCAAGGAGAAGGCACCGACGAGACCGGCGGGCGACGGGCAGGCCGAGGCGGACGGCGGGCCGAAGGGCTCCAGCGCCGACCTGGCCACCATCGTCTCCGGCCTGGGCTCCCTGACGCTGGGCGCCGCGAAGCTGATCGACGCCGGGGAAGTGCGCCAGACGGTGGTCTCCATGGAGGAGGGCTCGCTCTTCGTCATGACCATCGGGGACGGCTCGCTGCTCGGGGTCCACGCCACTCCGGACTGTGACATGAGCGTCATCGGCTATCACATGGCACTCTTCGTCGGCCGCGCCGGACATGTCCTCACCCCCGAACTCCGCAGTGAGCTGCGCGAGTCCATGGAGCTGGAGCAGTGAAGCAGTGACATCGCATCCCCCCTTGCCGATACGCAAAGCCCCCGGCAGGGCGAAACGCGTCCGCCCGTACGCGCTGACGGGCGGGCGCACCGACTACGGCCCCGTGCTGCTGGTGGAGACGTTCGTCGCCGCCATCGAGGCCCCCGAAGAGCTGCCCGAGCTGACCTCGGGCGGGCTGCGCGACCGGGTGCTGCCCGAGATGCGGGCCATTGTGGAGCTGTGCCGCAAGATGCGCTCCGTCGCGGAGATATCGGCGCTGTTGAGGATGCCGCTCGGCGTGGTGCGCGTGCTGCTCAGCGACCTCGCCGAACAGGGAAGAATTCGGGTCTACGGCACCGGTCACGGCACCGACAGCCCCGATCGCGCGCTGCTGGAAAGGGTGCTTGGTGGACTTCGCAGGCTCTGAACCCGACCGGGGCCAGGCCCCAGCGTGGCAAACGGATCTGAGCCGCGCCCCCATATCCACGAAGATCGTGGTGGCCGGCGGCTTCGGAGTCGGCAAGACGACGTTCGTCGGTGCCGTCTCGGAGATCGAGCCGCTCAAGACCGAGGCGCTGATGACGCAGGCGAGCGAGGAAACGGACGACCTCACCTCGACGCCGGAAAAGACCACCACCACGGTCGCGATGGACTTCGGCAGGATCACCCTCGACGCCGACCTGGTGCTCTATCTCTTCGGCACCCCGGGCCAGCAGCGGTTCTGGTTCATGTGGGACGACCTGGTGCGCGGGGCGATCGGCGCGGTCGTGATGGCCGACACCCGCCGCCTTGAGGACTGTTTCCCCGCGCTGGACTACTTCGAGAGCTGCGGTCTGCCCTATGTCGTCGCGGTCAACAACTTCGAGGGAACGCCGGCCTACGACCCGCAGGACGTACGAGAGGCCCTCTCGGTGCCCGGCTACGCACCCATCGTGAACATCGACGCGCGGAAGCGGGAGAAGGTCACCGAGTCGCTCCTCTCCCTCGTCGCGCACGCGCTGGACGCCGCCCCTGCCTGAGCGGGTCGGACCCCCACCCGCGTACACGTACGAACCGACGAAGAGAGCGCCGCCATGCGGAAGATACTCATAGTGGGGGCCGGGCAGGCCGGCCTCCAGCTCGCCCTCGGACTCCAGCGGCACGGCTACAACGTGACCGTGATGTCCAACCGCACGGCGGACGAGATTCGGCACGGGCGGGTCATGTCGACCCAGTGCATGTTCGACATCGCGCTCCAGCACGAGCGGGACCTGGAGATCAACTTCTGGGAGAGCCAGGCCCCGAAGATCGGGAAACTCGGCGTCTCCGTCGCCGCGCCCGACCACTCCAAGGCCATCGGCTTCCTCGGCCGGCTGGACGGGTACGCGCAATCGGTGGACCAGCGGGTGAAGATGGCCGGCTGGATGGAGACCTTCGCGCAGCGCGGCGGCCAGTTGGTGATCCACGGCGCCGCCGCCTCCGACCTCGACTTCTTCGCCCGCAACTACGACCTGGTGCTCGTCGCGGCGGGCAAGGGCGAGTTGGTGTCACTGTTCGACCGGGATCCGGAGCGCTCTGCGTACACCTCGCCGCAGCGCGCGCTGGCAGTCTCGTACGTCAACGGTGTGGAGCCGCACCCCGAGAGCCCGGAGGCCGAGGCCGCGTTCTGCGGCATGGTCCCCGGCGTCGGCGAGTTGTTCGTGATTCCGGCACTCACGACGACGGGCCGGGCCGACATCCTCTTCTGGGAGGGCGTACCCGGTGGGCCGCTGGACGCGTTCCAGGACCTCAAGGACCCCCAGGAGCACCTGGCCAGGATGCTGGAGCTGATGGCGGAGTATCTGCCCTGGGAGTACGCGCGCGCCAAGAACGCCGAACTGACGGACGCGGGCGGCACGCTGGCGGGCCGCTACGCGCCGACCGTGCGCAAGCCGGTCGGGCGGCTGCCCGGTGGCGGCCTGGTGCTCGGGGTCGCCGACGTGGTCGTCGCCAACGATCCGATCACCGCCCAGGGCTCGAACGCCGCTTCCCGCTGCGCCGCCTCCTACCTCGGCTCCATCCTGGAGCGGGGAGAGGGCGACTTCGACGCGGAGTGGATGCGCGACGCGTTCGACCGGTACTGGGAGATGGCCCGGCACATCACGAAGTGGACCAACGCGATGCTGGCGCCGCCGCCCGAACATGTGCTGCGGGTCATCGGGGCCGCCGGGGAGATTCAAACTGTCGCCGACCGGTTCGCCAACGGCTTCAACGACCCCTCGGACTTCGAGGAGTGGTTCTTCGACCCGGAGAAAGCCGACGCGTACCTGTCGCAACTCGGCTGAGGCGCCGTCGCCCACGCCCGCCCCGCCCCGTCCTTACCCTCTGTCCGCCCCGCCCCATTCACTCTTCCCGGCTCCGCTCCCCCTCCTGGCTCGGCCTATTCCTCCTGCTCCGCCGTGACGTTGAGGCGATGCAGGAGGCGGGCGAGTTCGGCGATCTCTCCGCGGTCCCAGGCGGCGAGTTTGCGGGCGTAGGAGAGGCGGCGGGCGTCCCGTACGTGGGTGAAGCGGTCGCGCCCTTCCTCGGTGAGCCGCACCAGGGAGGCGCGCCGGTCGCCCGGGTCCGGTACGCGGTCCACGAGGCCGAGGGCCACGAGCGCGTGCAGTTGCCTGCTCATCGTCGCCTTGCCCACCCCGAAATACGCCGCCAGATCCGTCGCCCGCTGCGGGCCCGCGTCCTCCAGGCGTACGAGGAGGCCGTATGCGGCGGGCTCCAGGTCAGGGTGGACCTGCCGCGCCATCTCGCCGGAGGAGGCGCGGGCCCGGCGGAGGAAGACCGCCAATTCGCGCTCCACGTCCAGGCATTCGGGTCCGAAGAGCCCGGCGGGATCTGTGTCGGCCTTGTGCACGTCAGCGCCCTCTCCGGCGTTTTCGGTGAAGAAACTTTCTGTCAGCGTCCGCGATCGTCGCAGCTCTTCCAGTATTTCGCAGGATTAGACCAACGGCAGACGGCAGACCACCTTCCGCACGCCCGGTCTACGCGCGTACCTTCAGCCTGACATGACCACACCAGTGGGCATGACCCCTCCCGCGCGTCGCGGCATGTAACCCCCCACATAACGGCATACTTCGCACGTACGCACGTACCAGACCCCCACCACCAGAGGCTCCGGAGGCAGCAATGCCCAGCTTCAGATCCGGTACGGCCCGTCGCAGACGCGGAATCGCGGCTGTCCTCGGGATGATCGTCTCCCTGCTCGCCCTCGTCCTGGCCCTGCCGGGCGCCGCCTCCGCGGCCCCAGGGGACAGTTCCAAGGCCCAGCTCAAGCACGGTGAAGCCTGGATGGGCGCGGGCATTCAGATGCACGAGGGCGACAGGAGCGACGGCACCCCGCCCGACGAGGAGCGCGCGGGCCTGACCGCGACGGTCCACGGGGTGGATGTCAGCAGCCACCAGGGCAACGTGGCCTGGTCAACCCTGTGGAACAGCGGCGTCCGCTTCGCCTACGTCAAGGCCACCGAAGGCACCAGCTACAAGAACCCGTACTTCGCCCAGCAGTACAACGGCTCGTACAACCAGGGCATGATCAGGGGCGCTTACCACTTCGCCACCCCCAACTCCTCCAGCGGCGCCACGCAGGCGAACTACTTCGCCGGCAACGGCGGCGGCTGGAGCAAGGACGGCAAGACGCTGCCGGGGGTGCTCGACATCGAGTACAACCCCTACGGCGCGACCTGCTACGGCCTGAGCCAGAGCGCGATGGTCAACTGGATCAAGGACTTCACCAACACCTACAAGGCCAAGACCGGGCGCGACGCGGTGATCTACACCACCACGAGCTGGTGGACGCAGTGCACCGGCAACAGCGGCGCCTTCGGCAACACCAACCCCCTGTGGATCGCCCGCTACGCGTCCACGCCCGGCACGCTCCCGGCCGGCTGGGGCTTCTACACCTTCTGGCAGTACACCTCCACCGGCCCGACCGTGGGCGACCACAACTACTTCAACGGGGCAATGGACCGGCTGCAGGCCCTGGCCAACGGCTGAGCCCAGCCGCCCAGGTCACGAGTGGCCCCCGCCAGGAAGGCGGGGGCCACTCTCACTCACCGGGCGCGTCCGTCACGCCGCGACCGGTGTCTCCCGGGCGGGGGTCTGCGCGGGGGTCAGGGCCAGTTCCAGGACCTGGCGGACGTCGGAGACGGGGTGGACGTCGAGGCCGTCCAGCACCTCCGCGGGGACGTCGTCCAGGTCGGGCTCGTTCCGCTTGGGGATGATCACGGTGGTCACCCCGGCGCGGTGAGCCGCCAGGAGCTTCTGCTTGACGCCGCCGATGGGCAGCACCCGCCCCGTCAGTGAGACCTCGCCGGTCATCGCCACCTCGGGCCGCACCTGGCGTCCGCTGAGCAGCGAGGCCAGGGCCGTGGTCATGGTGACACCGGCGCTGGGTCCGTCCTTGGGCACGGCTCCCGCCGGAACGTGCAGGTGGATGCCGCGTTCCTTCAGGTCGCCGACCGGCAGTTCCAGTTCGGCGCCGCGCGAGCGCAGGTAGGAGAGCGCGATGTGCGCGGACTCCTTCATCACGTCGCCGAGCTGTCCGGTCAGGGTCAGGCCGGAGGCGCCCGTCTCGGGGTCGGCCAGGGACGCCTCGACGAAGAGCACGTCGCCGCCCGCGCCCGTGACGGCCAGGCCGGTGGCCACGCCCGGCACCGCGGTGCGGCGCTCGGCCGGGTCCTGCGCGGACTCGGGGGTGTGGTGCGGGCGGCCGATGAGGGCGCGCAGCTCTTCGGTGCCGACGAGGTAGGGCAGCTCCAGCTCACCGAGCTGCTGCTTTGCCGCCACCTTGCGCAGCACCCGCTGGACGGCGCGCTCCAGGCTCCGTACACCCGCCTCGCGGGTGTATTCGGCGGCCAGCTTGCGCAGGGCCTCCTCGTCGAAGGTCACCTCGCCGCTCTCCAGCCCCGCGCGTTCCAGCTGGCGGGGCAGCAGGTGGTCGCGGGCGATGGTGATCTTCTCGGGCTCGGTGTATCCGTCGAGCTGGACGACCTCCATACGGTCGAGCAGCGGCTGCGGGATGGATTCCAGGACGTTGGCCGTGGCGAGGAAGACCACGTCCGACAGGTCGAGTTCGACCTCCAGGTAGTGGTCACGGAAGGTGTGGTTCTGGGCCGGGTCCAGGACCTCCAGCAGCGCGGCTGCCGGGTCGCCGCGGAAGTCGGAGCCGACCTTGTCGACCTCGTCCAGCAGGACGACCGGGTTCATGGAACCCGCCTCCTTGATGGCGCGCACGATGCGGCCGGGCAGGGCTCCGACGTAGGTGCGCCGGTGGCCGCGGATCTCGGCTTCGTCGCGGACGCCGCCGAGCGCGACGCGCACGAACTTGCGGCCCATCGCGCGGGCCACGGACTCACCCAGCGAGGTCTTACCGACACCGGGCGGACCGGTCAGCGCGAGCACCGCTCCGCCGCGCCGCCCTCCGACGACGCCGAGACCCCGCTCCTCGCGCCGCTTGCGGACGGCGAGGTATTCGGTGATGCGCTCCTTGACGTCCTGGAGGCCGGCGTGGTCCTCATCCAGTACGGCCTGGGCGCCGGTGATGTCGTAGGCGTCCTCCGTGCGCTCGTTCCAGGGCAGTTCCAGGACGGTGTCGAGCCAGGTGCGGATCCAGCTGCCCTCGGGGGACTGGTCGCTGGAGCGCTCCAGCTTGTCCACTTCCTTGAGGGCGGCCTTGCGGACCTCCTCGGGCAGGTCGGCGGCCTCGACGCGGGCGCGGTAGTCCTCGCCCTCGGCTCCCTCGCCACCGGGGGCACCGTTCAGCTCGGCCAGTTCCTTGCGGACGGCTTCCATCTGACGGCGCAGCAGGAACTCGCGCTGCTGCTTGTCCACGCCCTCTTGGACGTCCTTGGCAATGGACTCCGCGACGTCCTGCTCGGCCAGGTGTTCGCGCAGTGCCTCGGTGGCGGCCTTGAGCCGCTCGACGGGGTCGGTGGTGCGCAGCAGCGTCAGCTTCTGCTCGGTGCTCAGGAACGGGGAGTACCCGGCGTTGTCCGCGAGCTGGGAGACATCGTCGATCTGCTGCACCCGGTCCACGACCTGCCAGGCCCCGCGCTTGCGGAGCCAGTCGGTGATGAGTGCCTTGTACTCCTTCATCAGCTCGGTCACGGCGCCGGGCAGGGGGTCGGGCACGGACTCGGAGATCTCGGTGCCCTCGACCCACAGCGCCGTTCCGGGACCGGTGGTACCCGCGCCGATGCGGACGCGGCGCAGGCCGCGGATGAGCGCACCGGGGTCGCCGTCGGCGAGCCGCCCGACCTGCTCCACGCGGCCGAGGACGCCGATGTCCGCGTACTCCCCGTTCACCCGGGGAACAAGCAGCACCCGCGGCTTGTCCCCCTGGGGTGCGGCGGTCCGCGCGGCCTCCACGGCCGCGCTCACGTCACTCTCCGAAAGGTCCAGCGGCACCACCATGCCCGGCAGCACGACGCCGTCTCCCTCGGCGTCCAGCGACAGCACGGGCAGGGTGAGAGGGGTGAACTCCGGGGACGCAGTAGCCATGATCTCTCCCTCGGCAAGCAACTTGAGTAATACCCACTCAATGCTTCTGAGGGCAGGGTTGTTCCCCGGACTGCGGCAGGGGGTGTTCGCCGTGAGCGATCAGCCCGCGACGGTACGGGCGAACCGCTGCCGGCCCCCGCGGAACGGGCGAACCGCTGCCGGCCGCCACGGTGCGGCGGCCGGCAGCGGCGAATCGGTCCGGCGGCGGGTGACCGGCCGGGCCGCGACCGCTACAGCGAGAGCAGCGCCCGGACCGGAACCCGGGAGTCCGAGAGCGGCCGGACGGCCATGCGGACCAGCGCCAGCGCGTTGTCGTCCCCCGCGATGCGATTGGCGCTCAACTCGCCGCAGGTGTGGCAAAGGTGGATCAGCATCCACTCGCCGTCGTCCCGCGCCGACAGACACAGCGCGGTCATCCGCCCCCGGCACCCGGCCGCCCGGTCGCCGGGCACCCGCCGGTCCACATGCAGGCTCGTCAGACAGTGCGGGCAGTGGTTGCGGTGCGCGGTGCCGGGTGCCGCCATGGGGACATCCAGGCGGCAGCCCACGCACCGGAACGTCCCGCCCTGCTCACCGGGCAGTTCGCGCGCGGGCGTCTTGCGCCGCTGGGGACGTGCGGGACGGGTGTGGCGTCTGGCCATCTCACACCTCGCCGAACACTTCGAGCGGGAAGGGCGGCTGGGCCAGCGGACGCACCGCCAGCCTCATCAGGATGAGGTGGTTGTCATCCGGTGAGACCGGGCTGGAGGTCAGCTCGTCACAGCGGACGCAGCGGTGGATGACCCGCCAGTCCCCGCCGCGCAGCACGGCGATGGCGATCGGACTCATCCGCGAACGGCAGTCCGAGGGCCCGCCCTCGACGTGGTCGGTGACGTGCTGGGAGTACAGACAGCTGGGGCAGTGATGACGCGGTTCGCCGTCGGGGCCGAACTGGGTGACGGTCAGCCCGCAGCGTACGCAGGTGAAGGTGTTGGTCCGCAGGGACGCCGCCGCCGTGGAGGCGGGGCGCGCGGAACCGGAGTCGCTGATGGACACCGGAGGTCTCCTTGCTGGGAGCGGATTCTCAGGGCAGCAAGGGAGCGCCGAGCGGTCCTCGATCGGATTCTGGCTCAGGCACCACGCCGGGTGGGGACCTGATGAGGCGCGCTCGGCGCTTGCCGGAACATCAACACCGACTTTCCAGGGTGCGGGCACCCGTGAGGGAGAAACGACAGAGGTACGGGAGGGATCGGCAGGACCGTAACAATGGGCCGTCCGACGGCGCGACGGGTTTTCCGCGCGCCCCCGGACCTCCGATCCCCGCCCCCTCCGCCCCCGCGCCCCCGCTCTCCGCCGAGCCCCACCGCGAGTCACCGTCACCCGTCGCGGGTCCCCCGGCACCCGGCACCCCTCACCCGAAGCCGATTGCCCCGCCGCCCCGCCCGGGCTCAGGATGGCGGCATGCCCGACCACGCGCACCATCCCGACCGGACCTGGCCGACGCGCCCTTCGTCCGGGGCCGAGCCCGTGCTGCTCGACCGCCGTGAGGGCCCGTACGGCGAGGTGGTGTTGCGCAGGCGGGGCGAGCAGCACGAGATCATCGCCAATGGGTGCTTCCTGATGGACACTTCCGACGGCCGCTCCGAGCGGCTGCTGGTCCGCGCCGCGCTGGCCGAGCTGAACAGCCCGGCCGAGCCCTCCGGCCCAAGGCGCCCGGGCAGGCGGGAGCGCCCGCATGTGCTGATCGGTGGGCTCGGCGTCGGCTTCTCGCTCGCCGAGGCGGCGGCCGAGCCCCACTGGGGCCGCATCACCGTGGTCGAGCGCGACCCCGCCATTCTCGACTGGCACCGCACGGGCCCGCTGGCCGCCGTCTCACGCGACGCGCTCGCCGACGATCGCACGGCGTTGGTCCGGGAGGACCTCGTCGCCCACCTGCGGCACATTTCCGGTACGGAGTGCCAGTACGACGCCATGTGCCTGGACATCGACAACGGCCCGGACTGGACGGTCACCGACGACAACGCCGGCCTCTACTCCCCCGAGGGCCTCGCCGCGTGTCTGCGGGCCCTCACTCCGGGGGGCGTACTGGCGCTCTGGTCGGCCCGGCCGTCGTCCGCATTCGAAGGTTCCCTGCGGAATGCGGGGTTCTGCCGTGTTCGGACCGATCAGATCCCGGTCGCCCGAGGCGTCCCCGACGTGGTTCATCTCGCTGTACGACCGGCGTAGCCGAGGCCCGTAGCAGGCCCTTACGCTGCATTCCGAAGAAGCCGGAAAGAGCCATAGGGCGGGGTCGCATGGACCAGAAGAACACCACTCAGACACCTGGCGGAGCTGCCGCCGCGACCACCCCCGGCGCCCAGCGGCGCATCCTGGTCGTGGAGGACGACCCGACCATCGTGGACGCCATCGCCCGACGGCTGCGCGCGGAGGGCTTCCAGGTGCAGACGGCCGGTGACGGGCCCGCCGCCGTGGACACCGCCGAGGCATGGCAGCCCGACCTGCTCGTGCTCGACGTCATGCTCCCCGGCTTCGACGGCCTGGAGGTCTGCCGCCGGGTCCAGGCCCAGCGCCCGGTGCCCGTGCTGATGCTGACCGCGCGGGACGACGAGACGGACATGCTGGTCGGCCTCGGGGTCGGCGCCGACGACTACATGACCAAGCCGTTCTCCATGCGGGAGGTGGCCGCCCGCGTGCACGTCCTGCTGCGCAGGGTCGAGCGCGCGACGCTGGCGGCGCACACCCCCCGCAGCGGGATACTCAGGCTCGGGGAGCTGGAGATCGACCACGCCCAGCGCCGGGTGCGGGTGACCGGCGAGGATGTCCACCTGACCCCGACGGAGTTCGACCTGCTGGTGTGCCTGGCCCACTCCCCGCGCGCCGTCCTCTCCCGTGAGCAGCTGCTGGCCGAGGTGTGGGACTGGGCCGACGCCTCGGGCACCCGCACGGTGGACAGCCACATCAAGGCCCTGCGCCGCAAGATCGGCGCCGAGCGCATCCGCACCGTCCACGGGGTGGGCTACGCGCTGGAGACCCCGGCTCCCGGCGGCGCCGCCGCGCCGGTGACCGGTGCCGCGGCCGACGGTTCCTGAAGGGCGGGGACGGACGGCGCGTGATGACCGTTTCCCAGGGTGGCTGGCAGCGCGCCGCGACCCGGCTGTGCAGCAACGCGTGGAACCGCCTGTGGGAGGGGCTGCGCCCGCTGGATCCCTACCGTTCCGTGAAGGCCGCGCTCGGCGCGCTGGTGATCCTCTCCGTGGTGATCACCACGCTGCTGGCGCTGTTCGCCATGCAGTCCGCGACCGAGCTGCGGGTCATCACGATCATCTCGATCGTCGCCTCGCTGCTGGTCACCCAGTTCGTGGCCCAGTCGCTGACCGCGCCACTGGATGAGATGACCGACGCCGCCAAGGCGATGGCGCACGGTGACTACTCGCGCCGGGTACGCGGCGGGCGGCGGGACGAGTTCGGGGAGCTGGCGGAGAACTTCAACCGGATGGCGGCCGACCTGGAGGCCGTGGACCAGCACCGCAAGGAGCTGGTGGCCAACGTCTCGCACGAGCTGCGCACCCCGATCGCCGCCCTGCGGGCCGTGCTGGAGAACGTCGTGGACGGCGTCTCGGACGCCGACCCGGAGACGATGCGCACGGCCCTCTCGCAGACGGAGCGGCTGGGCCGGCTGGTGGCCCACCTGCTGGACCTCTCCCGGCTGGACAACGGCGTGGTGCCGCTCCACTCGCGCCGCTTCGAGGTGTGGCCGTACCTTGCGGGCGTGCTCAAGGAGGCCAACATGAGCAAGGGCTCGGGGCACGCCCGCAAGGACGTCCATCTGCACCTGGACGTCTCCCCGCCGGAGCTGACCGCCTACGCGGACCCCGAACGGCTGCACCAGGTGGTGGCCAATCTCATCGACAACGCGGTCAAGCACAGCCCGCCGCACGGCCGTGTCACCGTCCGGGCCCGACCGAGTGAGGGGGCCGGGAGCGAGGGCAGCTTGGAGGTCGAGGTGCTCGACGAGGGGCCCGGCATCCCCGAAGCCGAGCGGCACCGGGTCTTCGAGCGGTTCAACGGCGCCCACAGTGCCGAGGCACTGGGCGGCGCGGGCGGCGGCACGGGGCTGGGCCTGGCCATCGCGCGCTGGGCGGTCGATCTGCACGGGGGCTCGATCCGGGTGGCCGAATCTCCCCGCGGCTGCCGCATCCAGCTCACCCTTCCGGGCGCGGACCGTCACCAGGGTTGACGTACGGTCACTGACGTAGAGTCGCTGGTGAGCCGCCTGGACGCGGAACGGGGGCACTCCGGTTGCACCGCAGGTGCAAAACCGTGAGTGATTCCCGCCAAATCCAGGGCTGAAACCGCGCCTTTGATGTGACTTGCGCGACCAAGAGGCGGCCCGGACTCCACCAATCGTCCGGAGACGAGTAGCCTTTATTTCCGCTGTCCACCATCTAAGGAAGCGGAAGAGGGCGGTTGCCGCCGTGTCGTCACAGTCCCCCAATAGCTCACCGAGCACCTCTGCGGAACGGAAGGACGCGCAGGGCACAGATCCTGCCGCCACGTTCGGACCCAATGAGTGGCTCGTCGACGAGATCTACCAGCAGTACCTCCAGGACCCCAACTCGGTAGACCGAGCCTGGTGGGACTTCTTCGCTGACTACCAGCCGGAGTCCTCCGACGGGGTCGCGGCGCCGGACGGCGCCGGTACCCCCCGGGACACCTCCCCGGCACCCGCGCCCAGCGCCGCCGCCAAGCCGGCTCCGGCTCCTGCCGCGGCCGGGCAGGGCGCCACCGAGGCCCCCGCGCAGCGGCAGGGCGCGCCCGCCCCGTCCGCGAGCGCTCCGGCCCAGCCGGCGCCCGCGAGCGGCGCACCGGCTGCCAAGCCCGCCGCCCAGGCCCCGGCCAAGCCGGCGCAGCCGGCTCCGTCCGGTGGCGCCAAGGCAGCACCGGCCAAGGCCGCCGGGGCGGGCGACAAGGCCGGAGAGACCCCCGCCGAGGGCCCCGAGTACGTGGCCCTGCGCGGCCCGTCGGCGGCCGTCGCGAAGAACATGAACGCCTCCCTGGAGCTGCCCACGGCCACGTCCGTGCGCGCCGTCCCGGTGAAGCTGCTGTTCGACAACCGCATCGTCATCAACAACCACCTCAAGCGCGCCCGCGGCGGCAAGGTGTCCTTCACGCACCTCATCGGCTACGCGATGGTGCAGGCGCTGAAGGCGATGCCCTCGATGAACCACTCGTTCACCGAGAAGGACGGCAAGCCCACCCTGGTCAAGCCGGACCATGTGAACCTGGGCCTGGCCATCGACCTGGTGAAGCCGAACGGGGACCGTCAGCTGGTCGTCGCCGGTATCAAGAAGGCCGAGACGCTCACGTTCTTCGAGTTCTGGCAGGCGTACGAGGACATCGTGCGGCGCGCGCGGAACAACAAGCTGACGATGGAGGACTTCTCCGGCGTCACCTGCTCGCTGACCAACCCGGGCGGCATCGGCACCGTGCACTCGGTGCCGCGTCTGATGCCGGGCCAGGGCCTGATCATGGGCGTCGGCGCGATGGAGTACCCGGCGGAGTTCCAGGGCACCTCCCAGGACACCCTCAACCGCCTGGGCGTCTCCAAGGTCATGACGCTGACCAGCACCTATGACCACCGCGTCATCCAGGGTGCCGCGTCGGGCGAATTCCTGCGCCAGGTGGCGAACCTGCTGCTGGGCCAGAACGAGTTCTATGACGAGATCTTCAAGGCGCTGCGCATCCCCTATGAGCCGGTCCGCTGGCTCCAGGACATCGACGCCTCGCACGACGACGACGTCACCAAGGCGGCCCGGGTCTTCGACCTGATCCACTCCTACCGGGTGCGCGGCCACATCATGGCCGACACCGACCCGCTGGAGTACAAGCAGCGCAAGCACCCCGACCTGGACATCACCGAGCACGGGCTCACCCTGTGGGACCTGGAGCGGGAGTTCGCGGTCGGCGGTTTCGCCGGCAAGTCGATGATGAAGCTGCGCGACATCCTGGGCGTGCTGCGCGACTCGTACTGCCGCACCACCGGCATCGAGTACATGCACATCCAGGACCCCAAGCAGCGCAAGTGGATCCAGGACCGGGTCGAGCGCTCCCACGCCAAGCCGGAGCGCGACGAGCAGCTGCGCATCCTGCGCCGCCTCAACGCGGCCGAGGCGTTCGAGACCTTCCTCCAGACGAAGTACGTCGGCCAGAAGCGCTTCTCGCTTGAGGGCGGCGAGTCCGTCATCCCCCTGCTGGACGCGGTCATCGACGCGGCGGCCGAGTCCCGGCTGGACGAGTGCGTGATCGGCATGGCCCACCGCGGCCGGCTGAACGTGCTCGCGAACATCGTGGGCAAGCCGTACGCGCAGATCTTCCGGGAGTTCGAGGGCAACCTCGACCCGAAGTCGATGCACGGCTCCGGCGACGTGAAGTACCACCTGGGCGCCGAGGGCACCTTCACCGGCCTGGACGGCGAGCAGATCAAGGTCTCGCTCACCGCCAACCCCTCCCACCTGGAGGCCGTGGACCCGGTCGTCGAGGGTGTCGCGCGGGCGAAGCAGGACATCATCGGCAAGGGCGGCACGGACTTCACCGTCCTGCCCGTCCAGCTGCACGGTGACGCGGCCTTCGCGGGCCAGGGCGTGGTGGCCGAGACGCTGAACATGTCGCAGCTGCGCGGCTACCGCACCGGCGGCACGGTCCACATCGTCATCAACAACCAGGTGGGCTACACCGCGGCGCCCGAGTCGGCGCGCTCGTCGATGTACTCCACCGACGTGGCCCGGATGATCGAGGCCCCGATCCTCCATGTGAACGGCGACGACCCCGAGGCCGTCGTGCGGGCGGGCCGGCTGGCCTTCGAGTACCGCCAGGCGTTCAACAAGGACGTGGTCATCGACCTGATCTGCTACCGCAGGCGCGGCCACAACGAGACCGACAACCCGTCCTTCACCCAGCCGCTGATGTACCACCTGATCGACAAGAAGCGCTCGGTGCGCAAGCTGTACACCGAGTCGCTGATCGGCCGGGGCGACATCACCCTGGAGGAGGCGGAGCAGGCGCTCCAGGACTTCCAGGGCCAGTTGGAGAAGGTCTTCACCGAGGTCCGGGACGCAGCCGCGACCCCGCTCCAGGCGGAGGTTCCGGTTCCGCAGGCCGAGTTCCCCGTGAGCCTGGACACCGCGATCTCCCAGGAGGTCGTCAAGCGGATCGCCGAGTCCCAGGTCAACCTCCCCGACCGGGTCACCGTCCACCCCCGGCTGCTGCCGCAGCTCCAGCGGCGGGCGCAGATGGTCGAGGACGGCACGATCGACTGGGCGATGGGCGAGACACTGGCCATCGGTTCCCTGCTGATGGAGGGCACCCCGGTCCGTCTGTCGGGCCAGGACTCCCGGCGCGGCACCTTCGGCCAGCGGCACGCGGTGCTCCTCGACCAGCAGTCCGGGGACGACTACACCCCGCTGCTGTACCTCTCGGACGACCAGGCGCGCTACAACGTCTACGACTCGCTGCTGAGCGAGTACGCGGCGATGGGCTTCGAGTACGGATACTCGCTGGCCCGGCCGGACGCGCTGGTCATGTGGGAGGCGCAGTTCGGCGACTTCATGAACGGCGCGCAGACGGTGATCGACGAGTTCATCTCGTCCGCCGAGCAGAAGTGGAACCAGACCTCTGGTGTCACCCTGCTGCTGCCCCACGGCTACGAGGGCCAGGGCCCGGACCACTCCTCGGCCCGGATCGAGCGCTTCCTCCAGCTGTGCGCGCAGAACAGCATGACGGTCGCGATGCCGTCCCTGCCGTCGAACTACTTCCACCTGCTGCGCTGGCAGGTCCACAACCCGCACCACAAGCCGCTGGTCGTCTTCACCCCGAAGTCGATGCTGCGGTCCAAGGCGGCGTCCTCGAAGGCGGAGGAGTTCACGGCCGGCGGCTTCCGCCCGGTCATCGGTGACGCGCTCGTGGACAGCGGCCAGATGGACCCGGCCGACGTCCGCAAGGTCGTCTTCTGCTCCGGCAAGGTCTACTACGACCTGGACGCCGAGCGGCAGAAGCGCGGTGTCACGGACACGGCCATCATCCGGCTGGAGCGGCTCTACCCGCTGCCCGGCAAGGAGATCCAGTCCGAGATGGCCCGCTTCAGCGGCGCGGAGAAGTTCGTCTGGGCCCAGGAGGAGCCGGCCAACCAGGGCGCGTGGCCGTTCATCGCGCTCAACCTGGTCGACCACCTCGACCTGATCATCGGCTCCGAGCCGGTGCCGAACGCGGACCGGCTGCGCCGGGTCTCGCGTCCGTCCTCGTCCTCGCCCGCCGTGGGCTCGGGCAAGCGGCACGCGGAGGAGCAGGCCGAACTGGTCCGGCAGGTCTTCGACATCTGAGGCCGCGGGGTGCCGACCGGCCGTCCGGCACCCCGGGACAACCGAATGAACCGGATGCCCCCGTCGCACGCGCGGCGGGGGCATCCGGCTGCCCGGGAGCGGGGGTACGGAGGGCCGGGAGCAGCCGGGCCCTCCCACGCGCGGCCGGGCCCGCGGTCGGCGGGGTCTTCACCTCCGGCTCGGCGCGGAGCTGGGGGACGGGCCTGAAGCGCGGAGTGTGGTACTTCGGGGCGGCCTTGCCGCCGCGGTGCGGCAGGTGCTTCCGGCGGGTGCTTCACAGGTGGGGCAGTCGAGCTGCTCGACGGCGGCGCCCGGGTGGGCGAGCTGTGGGCATGTCGCAGAACCTACCGTGCGACGCTTTACGGGAAGGCTGTTCTGCGAGAGGCCGCGAGAACGCGGTTCACGGGCACATCGGACACGATTCGGCGGGGCCGCGGCTTGTCGGAACTCCTCATTTCCGCGAAAGGAGTAGTTCCGACAAGCCGAGATGGCGGCGGAATTCCTGTCGGCCGAGGGGGGTGACTGCGACTGCGCGCCTGGAACCGACGGGAGTGATCCAGCCTGTGTCGAACGCGTGACTGCACAGGGCGGCACCCACGGCGCCGGCCAGGTGGGGGCGGCGTTCGGTCCAGTCCAGGCATGACCGTACCGACGGTCGGCGCGTGCCGGTCGGGACGGTGATGCCGAGGTCTTCGAGCCAGGTCGCTCCGGCGCTGGTGAGCCCGAGTCCGTGCTCCAGGTCCAGCAGCCTTCGTTCGATCATCGCATCGGTGATGGCGACCCCGACGGTCCCGGCAAGGTGGTCGTAGCAGGTGCGCGCGTGGGCGAGGGCCTGTCGGCGGCCGGCCGCCGACAGGGAACGGGGCGTCGGGGAACGCTCGGGCGCCATCGCGGCGAGGCTCTCGACCAGCTCGGCGACATGCGGACCGGCCAGACGCACGTAGCGGTGGCGGCCCTGCCGTTCCTCGGCCAGCAGGTTTCCGCGGACGAGCGCGTGCAAGTGCTCAGTCGCGGTTGAGGGCGCCACCCCTGCATGACGTGCCAATTCCGTCGCTGTCCAAGCCCGGCCGTCGAGGAGGGCCAGACAGAAGCCTGCCCGCGTGCCGTCGGCCAGAAGCTTCGCCACGGTAGCCAGGTCGGGACCGGCTACATGTGCGCGCTGCATGTCCATGCGGTCCATTGTCCCCGGTTTCACTTCGGCCCCGGCCGAAACAACCGGCCCCTAGGCTGCTCGCCATGAAGACGGCACCTCCCAGCACCCTGCCCGCACAGACAGTCGCCACCCACCTGGAGATCGAGCCGAGCATCCTGTACTTCGGGACGCCAGTGGTGCTCCTGTCAACGGAGAATCAGGACAGCTCGTTCAACCTCGCCCCGATATCCTCCGCATGGGCCCTCGGGCGGACGGTCGTGATCGGACTGGGCCGTGAGGGGCAGACCGCGTACAACCTCGGCAGCCGCCCCGATCTGGTCATCAGCCTGCCGGCCCCCGCCCAGTGGTCGGCGGTGGAGCGGCTGGCGCCACTGACCGGCCGGAATCCAGTACCCGCGACCAAGCCCAAGGGCTGCCGCTTCGAGCCGGACAAGTTCGCCGCAGCCGGCATGACCAGCGAACCGTCCCATCTGGTCCGGCCGCCTCGCGTCGCCGGATGCCCGATACAGCTGGAGGCCCGCGCCAAGCGGGTGCAGCCGGATGTCTCCGGGGATTTCGTCATCGTCGAGGCCGTCGTGTGCAAGGTGCACGCCGACTCCCGCATCGTCGTTCCGGGCACCGACCACATCGACCCCGCCGCGTGGAGCCCCCTCATTTACAACTTCCGCCACTACTTCGGACTCGGCTCGGAACTCGGCCACTCCTACCGCACCCAGACACCCCGCGACTTCGGGGGGCCTGCCGCAGAGCCCGCGCTCGCCGAGACAGCGCCCAACTGAGATCAGGCGGGCCTGGCCGAAGCCGGCGACGGTCAGGTCCTGCTCGCGCAGCGGGGGTCAGCCCTTCCGCGCGGTGCGGCTTCAGCGCAAGGAGGCCCGTCTCCGGGTCGATGACCGGGCTCTCGTGGTCCGGGTATCCGGCGTCCGCCGCGGCGGCGGCGGCGCGGAGCTTGTTCTCCAGCTGTCGGCGGAAGAACCGCGCGTCGAACTCGGCGGTCTCGCCCGGCTCGCACAGCCCGACCTCCACCAGGTAGTCGGTCGGCTTCTCCCGCACCACCTCCCAGGCCAGCAGATGCTCATCCCTGTCCGTCGCCCCGGCCGCCCACCCCAGCTCGTCACGAGCCGGTGAAAAGAACAGATGCGGCTCACGCGTGGTGATCAGCCGCTTGAACCGCGGCTACGCGGTCCTTTCGATCGAGGTCGCAACCCGCCCCCGGTCCCGAGGCGAGGGTCAACGTCGCCACCGACGACGCCGAGCCGATCGGGTGACGGGCCGGGCGCTCAGAGCTTCGAGATCAACTAATTGCCTCTTTGACGCGTATCCGGGTCACACCCCTAGAGCTTCAGCGTCGCGAGCAGGGGCTTGTTCATCGGGTTACCGCTCTGGTTGACCTGCATGAGCCCGGCCCCGATGACCTTCCGGGTGCCGGGGATCGGGGCGATCCGCTCGAACCAGAGCGACTGGCGGGCGTGTTCGGTGATGCCGCCGGTGCTGGGCAGCTTGCTCCAGGTGGTCCTGCGGCACTCGCCGTCGGCGGTGAAGTGCAGGCGGTTGAGGTAGATCAGTCCGCCGTGCCCGTCCTGTACGGGGTCCTGGCCTCCGGTGCAGCCCGCCGAGGGGCCCTTCTCCTCGCTCCAGCGGCTGCCGTTCCAGCGCAGGGCGAGGGACTTGTCGTCCGGCTCGTCCTCGGTCTCGCCATGGTTGAAGGACAGCTGTCCGTACGCGAACACCTTGTCCCTGGAGATGGCCACGACCCGCTTCAGACCTGCCTCGGCCTCCGCGGGCTGCGGGTCCGGGAAGCGGAAGGCCGGAAGGCCGGCGAGCTTCCAGCCGCGGCCGTCCCAGTGCATGGCGGCGGGCTGGGAGAGCTGGTCCCGGTCCACGCCGGAGCCGCTGTCGCGCCGGCCGACCGCCCACAGGTCGTCGCCCGAGGTGCCGTCGAGGTCCTCGGCCTGCGCGGGCATGGGGACGGTCCGCCACCGCTTGCCGTCCCAGTGTTCGGCCTTCCCCCCGGCCAGTACCCACACATCGTCGGGGCCGAGGACCTCAAGGTCTGCGACGATCCCCTCGGGCCCCGAGGGGATCCGCTGCCAGCGGGTGCCGTCCCAGCGGACGATGTGCGCGGCGCCGCGGTCGCTGTCGGGCGAGCCGACGAGCCACACGTTCTCGGAGCTTCCGGAGGTGCCGGGGCCGTCGGTGCCGGAGGTGCCGAGCCGGGCGTTGAAGACGCCGCCGTCCAGCTCCGGGGGCATCTCGCGGCGCTGCCAGTGGTGGCCGTCGTAGTGGAACAGGTGCTGCTGCGCGGCCGTGGAGGTGCCGTTCTCCTCATAACCGGCCGTCGCCCAGATGTCGTCCGCCGCCGGAGCCACCACATCGGTGAACTTGCCCTGGCCGCCACCGGCGACGTCCTCATAGGCCCAACGCGGCCCCTTCTTCGGCGAGGACGACGAAGCGGAACCTGAAGCGGAAGCAGATGCGGAGGCAGAATCGGAGGCCGACCCGCCGGAGGACTCCTCGGTGCCGCAGCCGGCCACCAGCCCGCCGACGAGCAGAGCGAGCAGGGCGAGCAGGGTGAACGGGCTGCGCCGGGCGGGCAGGCCGCGTACGGGTGGCGCGGCCGTGGTCCTTCTCACCGCTGTCCGCTCCCCCTGCCGCGTGGTCCCTTCCGGCCGCACCGGCCGAAGTCAGCAGCGTACTCCCGGGACAGGCGGCGTGACCCGGGCCCCAGGCCCACCGGCCCCCAGACCCATGTCCGCACCGGAGGGCCTGGGGCGCACAAGCGGCGTCCGGACTAGCCCAGGTACGGCTCGTAGTCCCAGTAGGGGCGGGCGCGTTGGCGGGCCGCCAGGGTGTGGTGGTGCTGGGCGCCCAGCGAGCGGGTGAGCCGGTCCAGAGCCTCGGCCTCCACCTCGTATGCCTCCTCGCGGCGGCGCAGGGAGCGCAGGTCGCAGGCCGTCGCGATCATGCAGGAGAGGGTGAGCGGGTGGTCCTCGCCCAGTGTGGCGCGGGCCCGGTGGAAGGCGTCCTGGCTCAACTCGTGGGCGGTATCCAGAGATTCGCTCATGTTGCGCCCGCCGCTGGTGTTCAGCGCGCAGCCCAAGGTGGCGGGGTGGTCGGGTCCCAGCAGCGAGGTGAGCCCGGCGAGGGCCTGTTCGAACATGGTGAGCGCGCCGTCCCGGTCGCCCTCGGCCTGGAGGATGAGGCCCACGTTGGACTGCATCGCGGTGGAGACCGGGTGGGCGGGACCCAGCAGCGCGCGGAAGCCGTCCTCGGCCTCGGTGAGCAGTTCGCGCGACAGCTCCAGATCGCCGTGCTCGCGCAGGAAGTTGCCGTAGTCGGTGAGCAGCGCCAGCGTGGAGTAGTGGCCGCGGCCGTGCACCTGCTCCTGCTGTTCGAGCAGGGCCGCCATGGCGGTGGCCATGTCCTGGCGCGAGGTGCCGGCCCGCCGCTGGCACAGCAGCAGGTTGTGCCGGGCCAGTAGGGTCTGCGGGTGCTGTGGGCCCAGCACTTGGAGGTGCAGCCGCATGCCCAGGTCCTGGCGGGCGACGGCCTCCTGGTAGCGGCCCATCATGCGCAGGTCACGGGCGCAGGCGTTGCCGGAGGAGAGGGTGTTGAGGTGACGGGCGCGCAGCACCTGTTCGCGCTTGCGGAGGGTGTCCAGGTCGGTCTCGTACGCGTCCTCGTAGCGGCCCAGCAGGCGCAGCCCGACGGCGAGGTTGTGCTGGGCCAGCAGACTCGTCCACTCTGCCGGCCCGTACAGACCTCGGGAGACTTCGACCACCTCCTCCTGGAGGGTGAGCGCCTCGTCGTACTGCCCCAGCAGACGCAGGTCGGAGGCCAGGCAGCTGGTGGCTTCCATGACGGCTTCCTCGTCGGCGCCCGGGGTCTCCCGCAGCCGCTCCAGGCGGGCGCTGTCGAGGCTCTGCGCCTCGCGGAAGCCCCCGGCCATGCGCAGCAGGTTGCCCTGGAGGGTGGTGAGGGTGTGCAGCGGCAGGTCGCCCGCGCCGAGGAAGCCCTCCCATTCCTCCCGGATGCTCTCGGCCAGCTCGATGCCCAGCGTGTATTCGCCGCTGGCGTAGCAGTACCGCAGGCAGTTGAGCAGCATTTCCTGGACGCGCCGCTCCTTGCTGGCGGGCGCCGCCGCGGCCAGCAGGTGCGGGAGGAGTTCGGCGTAGCGGCCCCACTGGCGGCTGTCGTTGGGCGCGCCGGGGTCGGCCTCGACCAGCAGGCGGTGGACGGAGTCGCGGTAGGCGTCGTTCTCCCGGCCCTGGGTCAGTTCGCTGATGACGCTGTGGACGACCTGGTGCATGTGCACTGAGTCCTCCTGGTCGTCGTCGCCGACGGAGGGGCCACGGGATTCGCGGGTGAGCACCGAGTAGTTGACCAGGGAGTCCAGGGCGCGGGCCCAGCCGGCCCGGTCGGTGCTGATCCACCGCAGGTGTTCGGGGAGTTCGGCGGAGGGGATGCCGCGCGCGAGGCCCAGCGGGATGCGTCCGGGTGAGAAGACCGCGCACAGGGAGAGGAGTTCGACGGCGCGCGGCTCCGACTTGCGCAGCTTGTTGAGCAGCAGCGACCAGGAGGTGAGGGAGGAGTAGGGGTAGTCGTCCGGCATGGAGCGGTTGTCGAGCCGGGTGAGCCCCACGCCGCGCACCATGCGCAGGTATTCGGACACCTCCATGCCCTCCTCGCCGAGCCAGGCGGCGGCCTGGGCGAGCTGGAGGGGCAGGTCCTGGAACTCGCCGGCGACCTGGTCGGCCTCCTCGACGGTGATGTGCGGGGCCCGGCGCATGAGGTAGCCGGTGGACTCGGCGCGGCGGAAGCCCGAGATGGCCCTGATGTCGGTGCTGGCACGCCAGTTCTGGTTGCGGGAGGTGATCAGTACGTGCCCCGTGCCGCCCTGGGGGAGGTAGGTGGCGGCTTCCTCCGGCTCCTCCCAGCCGTCGAAGATGAGCAGCCAGCGTCCGGAGGGTTCGTTTCTGCGCAGCGCGTCGCGCACGGCACGCACCCGTTCGCCGACCTCGGCCACCCCGCCGAGCCCCAGTTCCGAGGCGAGGGAGCTGAAGGTGTCGCGCTGGGTGTTGCGCTGGTCGCAGTTGACCCACCACACGACGTCGTAGTCCGGTGCGAAGCGGTGCGCGTACTCGGCGGCGATCTGGGTCTTGCCGATGCCGGCGGTACCGACGAGAGTGCACACGGCGGCGCCGTGCTCGGCGTCCATGAGCTGCTGCTGGAGGTCGCCGAGGATCACATCGCGGCCGGTGAAGCGGGCGTTGCGGCGGGGGATGTCGCCCCAGACACCGGGCGGGTCGTTGGGGTAGCGGCTGGCGTAGGCGGGCAGCGGGGTCCGGGAGCGGCGGGCGCGCAGCCCCAGCCGGTTGAGCAGCCGGCGTTCGGCCTCCTCCTCGCCGACGCCCCACAGGTTGACCGGCTCCAGCACGGCGGTCGCGGGCAGCAGTTCACGGTTGGTGAGGTTGACGGCGGCGAACCGGCCGGCGTTGTCCGCGACGTAGCCGCGCAGCACCGCGTTCCAGTCGGCCTCGGTGCGCGGACCGAGTTGGAGGAACACGTCGCTGATGACGAGCAGGACCCGCCCGCTGGCGAGCTGGAGGTCGCCGAGCGCCTCCGCGAGGGGCTGGTCGCGGTCGGGGTCCCAGCGCTGGAGGGTGGTGCGGTGGCCGTGGCTCTCCAGCCGGTGGGCGATCCAGGTGCCCCATGCCCGGTGGTAGCCGGGAAAGACCACCACGAAGTGCTCGGACTCGTGCCCGGCGCCGCCGCCCTGAGTCTGTTCCCGCTGAGCGACCATGCGTTCGTTCTCCCTCGTCCAGCAGCCGCGCCACCCGAGGATGGCTTTCTGCGGCAAGATTACCCAAAGTGACTGACTGTTAGGTGGCCGGCGAGGGTGTGGTGCCTCGCCGGGCGGGCGCGCACAGCCGCACGTGGTGACGGCGCATCCCCTTTACGAACTCTGTGCCCTCGACGGTCAGTTGGCCAGAGCCCAGCAGCAGGGAAAGTGCGTCCTCGACCTGTGCACGGTACTTCTCACGGCGCGCTCGCGCCGCCATACGCTCCCCGGCGCCCGCTCCGGCGCGCCGCGCGAGGCGGTCCCACAGGTCGGCCAGGGCCAGGTGCGCGTACGTCCCCTGGAGGACAGCGCCCAGTGGACGGGGATCAGCGCGCCAGCCGACGCGGAAGACGGCCTCGTCACCCTCGTGGTGCAGCCGCACGACATCGCCGAGGACGGCCAGTTTGCTGTGCTGCACCTCGTGGACGAGCACCTCGGCCATCTCCTCCGCCGTCTCCGGCAAGGTGGCCAGCACCGCCCAGGGCGCGGCCAGCCGGGTGGCGCTGGCCCGGCCCGAGGGCTTCCACCACACCGGGACGATGGCGCGGACCCGGCCGGTGACTTCGGCCGCCCGCTCGGGATCGGCGGTACCGAGAAGGCGGAGCGCGCGGGTCCACAGCTCACGCCAGGCGTGTGCTTCGCCGTCCGCCCTCAAGGTGGCGGGGCGCAGGCCCGCGATGCCCCCGGCGCCCCGCCCCAGGTGGGGGTCCTGGTCGTCGAGCAGGGCACGCGCCCCGGGCAGCGAGCGGACCGGCAGCCAGCCTTCCGCCCCGGCCCCCGGGCGGTGGCGGGGGATGCGGTGGTGCGGGAGCGGGAGCGTGACGGGCCCGCCGCCCTCGGGCGTCAGGGTGAGAGCGTAGGGCGTGGCCGCCAGGTGCAGCCGGGAGGCGGCGGTCGCGTACGATCCCAGGCCCGGCAGCGTCAACAGCCCTTCGCGCACCGGCAAGGTGAGCTGGAACGTACGTGCGGCCCGCACGGCCACCACGGCGGCGACGGCCCCGAGCCCCTCCAGCGCCCGCTCGAACCCGGCACCCTCCCCGGCGGCGAGCGCGTGGACCAGCCAGTTGCCGACGGCCGGGTAGCCCAGTGCCTCCTGCGCGGCGGCCGGGGCCTGTGACTCGGCCTCCTCCAGCAGCCGCCAGTCGCGCCGCAGGGCGCGGGCGGCCTCGTCGCTCAGGGGTGCGCGCCCGGCCCTCGTCAGCAAGGTCTTGAGGAGGACGAGGCGTCTGCTGTGCAGTCCGGCGCGCAGGAGCGCCGGCTCCCCGGGCAGCGGGCGGGTCTCCCCCATGGCGCACAGTGCCGGGCCGGTCAGCTCAAAGGGCTGCATCGTGGCCCGTGCCGTCGCCTCTCGGGCCGCAGGTTGACCGGAACACGCCCTGCCTTTCGGGGGCTTCGTGCCGTCCGCCGGAGCGCTCGCCGCCGTTCGCCTGCGCGCCACCGGGCTGCCGGTTCGCGATCCCGCCCTGGCCACCGGTCGAGCGCCATACGCGCGACAGCGCCTCGGGTGTGTGCAGGGTGCTCTCCACCGCAGCGGCGACAGCCGCGTCGTCGCAGGTCCTGAGCATGCGCAGGGACACGCCCCGCAGATCGGGCAGGGGCGGTGCGGCGGTCTCCTGACCCGGGCTGTGGGACGTGCCATCGGTCCGCTTCGGCACGCTCTTCTCCTCCCTCGAACCCCGCCCGGGGGCGGTAACCACGGATGTCTTCTCTTTCCCGGGGGCTGTAACCGGAAACACGTTCGGAGTTCGGGGCTGTCGCATTCGGCCGCCTCTCCGCCCGTCACGGACAGCCGCACCTCACCCCACGCCCGCCGCCCCCTCGTTATGCCTTCTCTCCCCCCTGTCACCCCGCCAGTTCGGCCACCCGGGCGCGGGTCTCGCGGACCTCGGCCCAGGGCACATCGGCCAGGTAGTTGGCCAGCACCTGCCATTCGGCCGCGGCGGCACGGTAGTCGGCCAGCGCCTCGGCGGTACGCCCCTGGGAACGGTGGAAGTCACCGCGCGCGTGCAGGGCGCGCGCTGCCGTGACCGAGCCGCCCTCGCGCTCCTCGCGCCGCTGCTCCTCCATCTCCAGCGCCCTGGTCAGCTCGGCACCCGCCTGCTGGGACTGCGGAGTGTCCGGGGGGAAGAGCGCGCGGGCGCGGCCGAGGCTGAGCCACGCCTGCGCGCGGCGCCCGGGGTCCTCGTCCTGCCGGGCCGCCTGTTCCAGCAGATGACAGCCCTCGTACAGGTCGGGCCGGAAGCGTTCGCGTTCGTAGCGCAGCAGCAGGAGGCGGCCCAGCAGCGCGGCGGCTTTGGCCACCACCGGACCGGAAGGGGCACGGGTGAGGGCTTCGCGCAGGATGCTCTCGGCACGCGGTAGGTCGGCGACGTCGGTGAGCAGCATCTCGCCCCATTCGGTGAGCAGTTCGCCGCGCTGTGCGCCGTCGGGAGCGGTGAGCCGTACGGCGTCGGCGTACGCCTCGGCGGCGCCTTCCCGCTCGCCGCTCTCCCGCAGCGTTCTGGCCCGCTCGCGGGAGCAGCGCAGCCGCAGCGCGGGCCGCTCGCCCGCCGCCTCGGCCGCCTCCTGGAGAACGTCCAGCCGCTCTTGGGCCGTCGCCCCGGTCAGCCGCAGCGCGGCGGCCAGGTCGAGGAGGGCGGTGCAGCGCTGTGCGGCGGCGCCGGCCGGGTGGCCGACGGTCCGCCGGTTGGTCATGGTCGTGGTTGCGCCGGAGGAGGTGTGGCCTCTGGACGCGCGGTCTGCCAGCATGTCGCTCGCCTCGCGGAGTTCGCTGACGGCCTCGGGGGCCGCCCTGGGGCGGTGTTCGGGTGCGGCGTGGGCGAGCGCGAGCAGCACCCGGCCAAGCCGGAGTTTACGGGTGGTTTCGGCGTCCTCGGGGAGCGTGACCCCACCCGTGTCCCCGGGGTATCCGGCGTCCCCGCTGCCTCCGTAGCCCCTGTCGGCCCCGCCGTCCCCTCCGTCTGCGTGGCCCCCGGCGTCCCGGCTGTCCGCGTCACCCGTTCCGCCCGCGCCTTCGCGCTCGCGAGGGCCCCCGCCTTCGCTCTCGTCCCCGTTGCCGTCCCCCTCCGCGTGCCCGCTCCCGACGTCCAGGCGGCCTTCGAGGGAGCGCAGCAGGCGTTCGGCGCGCAGCAGGCGGTCCGTTCCGCCCTGTACCTGCCACAGGTCGTGCTCGACGGCGGCGCGCTCCAGCACGGTGGCGGGCGCCTCACCGGTCAGCAGGACCGCCGCGTCCCGCAGCAGCGACTCGGCGCCCTTGGGGGTACGCCGCACCGCCGCCGTGCCCGCGAGGGCGTGCAGCACCTGGGCCAGCGCGAACCTGGCGCGCTCGCTGTCGCCCTCGGACGCGCGGGCGGCCTCGGCCACCGAGCGGGCCTGGTGGAGCAGTTGGGCGTCGCCCTGGGCATGCCACTGCCGCAGCAGCCGCTCGGCCTCGCCCACCTGATCGGCCGCGCTCTGTTCGGGCAGATAGAAGCGGACGACCTCGGCGGGGATCTCGGCGAACAGCTCGTCGCCGCCCTCGTCGCCCTCCTCGTATTCCTCGCCACCGCCCCGGCCGCCGTCCCCGGAGCCCGGCTCGCGGACGCCCGGCGTCCGCTCGGCGCGGCCGGTCAGCTGGGCGACGGCCACCGCCGCGAAGTTGCGGGTGCCCTTGCCGAAGCGCTGTGTCACATACCCGGAAAGGTGTTTGAGGATGAGAACGGCGGCGCCCTGGTCCAGGGACTGGAGCAGCAGCTCGCGCACGCCCGGCGCGAAGGCGTAGCGCGGCCCGGCGCCGGGTGGATCGTCCCGGTCGGGCAGCCGCTCCAGCAGCCCGGACAGCAGCACCTCCGCCAGCTCCATGGGGCCGGTGTCGGGGAGCATCGCCTCCTGGACGAGGTGGATGACCGGCAGCAGCAGCGGCACGACCGCCAGATGCACGGCCAGCTCCAGGGCGCCCGGCGAGGCGGTGTTGCGGAACTCCCGCAGCAGCGCGCGCGGCGGCACCGTACCCGGCACGGTGCGCGGCGGCGGCATCGCGGGATGGCGGGGCAGCACCCAAGCGGCGGCCCCGGGGACGGCCCGCTCACCGCCGCCCAGCAGCCGTGCCCAGTTGCCCAGCGCCTCGGGGCTGGGCAACAGGACCGGGACCGGCACGGCTTCCGCCGCCGGGCGCGGCCCGTACTCGTCCGTCTGGAAACCGATCCGGCCGCCGGCGCCGCGCTCCCGCACGAGCGTTCCGGCCTCTGCGGGCAGCGCCGTACGGGGCCACAGCCGGGGCGGCAGCGGCTGGATGACGGCCAGCGGGCTGCTGCCCGACCAGTGGTGCAGCAGGCGCTGGGCGCGGCCGTCCTGCCACAGCGGGCCCACGCAGTCGCTGACGACCAGGGTGAGGCGGCGGCCCGTGGTGTCGCGGTACTCGTCGGCGGGGCGCAGCCGGGTGGTGCCGTCGGCCGGACCCGTGCCGATGAGCGGGGAGCCGTCCTTGGCGCGGTGCAGGTAGCGCACCTGCACATCGCGGAAGGCGCCGAGCTGTTCGAAGGTCTGGCGCAGCCGCTCCAGGATCGGCTGCCATACGGAGGCGGTCGCCGAGGCGTCCATGAGGAGCTGGATCTCGCTGTAGCGGCGGGCCTCGGTACCGAAGACCGGGCGGACGGTGGCGCTGCGGGCGCTGAGGTCCGCCGTGGCGGCCTCGTCCAGCGCCCCGGCGGAGGGCGGCAGCGGCGGGTGGTAGCGGTGCAGGGGGCGCAGCGCGTGCTGGAGCTGGAGCAGGCCGGACAGGGCGCCGGCGGCGGGCGCGCGCACCGGGAAGCCGCCCCGGGTGGCCCCGCCGTGCCGGCGCGGTGCGTACAGCGATACGGGCGTGGTCCGCTCGGGGCCCACCGACGGCGTCTCCGCTGGGCCTTGGGGGTCGGCGGGTGGGGGCATGGCGGGCTCCGCGTGAGGCGTCCGGATCCCGGGATACCGCGGGCCGGTGGAGTCCTGTTCGCGTTCCTCCTGAGCGGGCCGGCCCGGGCTCGCCCAGCGGGCCAGCCACACGGCCTCGGCGATCTCCTCGGAGGAGAGTTCCCACCCCCCTGCGCGCAGGCGTGCGACCAGCTCCGTCAGGTCCTCGTCCGGCTTGGTGCGCCGAGGGCTCGCGGAGGACCGCTCGCGGCGGGGGCGGCGCGGCGGAGGCGGGGCGGGGGAAGACCGGCTCATGAGCTCGCTACCTCGGCCGGTCGAGGGGGCGCAGCAGCATCTCGGCGAGCCGTTCGCGGGTGACGCGCTCGACGCCCGAGGCACGCTGGGTCAAGAACAGTGCGTTGAGCAGCTGGTCGGTGGCGATGACCTGTCCCGGCTCGCGCCGCAGGAAGCGCCGGACCAGCTCGGCGCCCTCCTCCAGCGACTCTTCCCCCAGGTGCGCGGAGACCATGGCCGCGAGCTGCTTGTCGCCCGGCGGTTTGAGTTCGAGCTGGATGCAGCGGCGCAGCAGCGCGGCCGGGAAGTCCCGCTCGCCGTTGGAGGTGAGCACGATGAACGGGAAGACCGTGCAGCGCACCTTGCCGCCGTGGACGGGCACTTTTGCCCCGTCCTCGGTGAGCACTTCGGTGACCGGTTCGCGCTCGGCGATCCGCTCCAGCTCGGGGATGGTGAACTCGCCCTCTTCCAGGACGTTGAGCAGGTCACTGGGCAGGTCTATGTCGCTCTTGTCCAGCTCGTCCACGAGCAGCACCCGCGGCGGCGGCTCCTCGCCGGAGGCGGTGGGCGCCGCGGGCAGCAGCGCCGTGCCCAGCGGGCCCAGGCGCAGGTAGGAGCCGATGGGCGGGCGCTCCGCGGGCGCCTTCCGGCCGGCGACGGCGCGGTCCAGCTGGACGTCCTGGAGTCTGCCGATCGCGTCGTAGTGGTAGAGGCCGTCCTTGAGCGTCGTGCGGCTGACGATGGGCCAGCGCAGCACCTTGCCCAGGCCCAGCTCGTGTGCCACCGCGTGCGCGAGGGTGGACTTGCCGGTGCCGGGGTTTCCGGTGACCAGCAGCGGGCGGCGCAGATACAGGGCCGCGTTGACCGCCTCGACCTCCTCGGGACGCGGATGCAGGCTCTCCACCAGCCGCCGCCGCGCGCCCAGCCGCCGCGCCGTGTCCCCGCCGACGCCGCCGGTCGCCTCGGCCCCTTCGTCCCCGGCCCCCTCGTCGCCGTCGTCGCCGTTCGCGTCCGACCGCGCGCGGGTGAAGTCGCGCCATGGCGGTGGCTCGGGCAGCCCGCGCACGCCTTCGTGCGGCACTCCCGCACCCCGGTAGATGCGCCAATCGCTCACGGTGTGCTCCTCACGGCAGTCGGCGGTCTGTGCATGAGCGGTGGTTCGCGCAGCGGTCCGTCCCCCGGGGCCCTGTGGGGCGGATCGTAGAGCAGGACGACGTGCCGTGCCCAGGCCGATGTGGGATCGGGTGCGTCGTCGTCCGCGTTCCCGTTGCGCAGTGTTCTGATGCGCACCGGGAGCTGGCGTGCGGTGCGTGCCTCGCGCAACAGCTCGGCCGCGTGCGCGTGGAACTCCGCACAGTCGGTGTGGCCGGCGTCGGTGTGCCGCCACAGCGCGACGGCGTGCCCCGCCGCCAGCGCGGCAGCCATGGCACGCGCCCCCGGTCCGCTGCCCGCTCGGGCGCAGTAGACGGGCACGGCGCCGGGCGCCGCCGTCAACAGCCTTCCGTACGCGGCCTGTCCGCCCTCCGTGGGCGGCTCGTCGTGGCCGGTGCCCGGTACGTCGCGCCGCAGGGGGACCGCCTCCAGCGGGCCGGCGGCCACGGCTTCGGCGCGGGCCCGCCACTCGGGGGTGACGCCGTGGTCCTTGCGCAGCCGGTCGCGCAGGACGACGAGCCTGCGCTGGCCCAGCGGCAAGGTATGCGGATTGAACGGGTCGGCCGGGTCGTAGGGGCGGGCGCGCCACTGGTCCACGGGCTCGTCGAACAGGGCGCGGGGCAGCATGAATTCGACCGCCGCCAGGTGCTGGTCCACATCGCACTGGGAGAGCGCGAGGGAGAGCGCGCCGCGAACGGCCTCCTCGAGTGCGGTGCGGGGCACGTCCTCACGGCTCTGCGCGACGGTGGTCATCGAGCGCGGCGGCTCGCTCTCGGATGCCACGTCGTATCCCGGCGCCGATGACGGCTCTCCGGATGCTTCGGGATTCCCGCCGGTCTCGTCCTCGTCGGCCGCTTCGGTCTCCAGGAGCGCCACCCGCCAGGCGTGCCGTCCTGTGCCGTAGATGTCGGGGTCGATCTCCACGAGGACGTCGGCGCGGGCGGCCACGGCCGGACGGTGGACGTTCAGCAGCTTGGGCACGAGGGCCCGGACGACGTCGTTGCGCAGCGTCAGGGTGGTGGCCTCCACCCAGGAGTGCAGATCGGCCAGGGCACGCGCCGCCTTCGGGGCGCGGGGCGTGCCCGTGAGGGTGAGGGCCGCGTACACCTTGGCTGCATACAGGACCACGGCCTCCAGCGCCAGGTCGCGCGAGGGCTCGTCGTCCGGGGCCCGTCCGTCGCGCGGGTCATAGAGCAGCCCGGCGCCCTCGCGCCAGCTGCGCGGATCGTGCTCGCGCAGCGTGTAGGGCGACTGGAGGACGTGATTCCGTGCCTCGTTGGCCAGTTGGAGCACCTGGCCGGCGCCCGTGGGCGGCTCCAGGTCGGCGAACAGCGCGTAGAGCTGCGCCCTGCGGTCGGCGGTGAAGCCGTGCGCCGGCTCTCCCGAGGCGGGGCCGAGCCTGGCGTGCAGCCGGGGCCAGCTGTCGCCCAGGCCGTAGTAGCGCCTCAGATGGTGGCGGTCGTGTGCCGTCAGCACCTCGTGCAGCACCCGGGCGCCCCGGGGGCCGGTGTCGCACAGCTGTCGCAGGGCCGTCACCGGCGTGGCCAGCCCGGAGCCCTGCTGACGTCCCTTGCCCTTGCTCACCCCGATGACCGCGCCGCGCCGCACATCGACGACCGGGCCGCCCGAGCACCCCTCGGTGAGCTGGCCGCCGCTGAGCATGACGGGGCCGGCACTGCCGCCGGTGGCCGTGCCGCCGCCGGAGAAGTACATCGGCTCGTCCTTGACGGGGCCCGGCATCCAGCCGTACAGACCGATCTCGGCGGGCGTGAGCGCCGAACGGTCGCTCAGCCACAGGCAGTCGGCGTCCTCGGCTCCCGGCACGCGCACCAGCGCGAGGTCAGGAAAGGGCCACGGCGACGGCGGTGTCCGTGGATCTTCGGGCAGGGGCAGCCCGAACGCCAGCTCGCCGCTGTGGACTTCTTCGTCCCCGATCGTGATGCCGATGGCCCGCTCCCCCCTCCACACGGCCGCGGCGCCCTTGCCCACGACATGGGCGCATGTGAGGACCCACCCTGGCGCGACGAGAAATCCGCTCCCCCAGAACTTTCGCGGGCTGCTGTCGCTGGATCCGTCATACCCCTCGCCGGGTGCCCCGATGCGCACGACGGACGCGCGGACGGCGCCCTCGAAGCCCGTGGGGGCGTTCACGCGGCACAGGGCGCGCACCGCAGCACGCCGGATCGTGGTGTCCCGCATCTCGCGGCTCGCACTCCGGTCACAACCATCCCCCTGTACGCCCTGTCCCTCCGTGGCTTCACTCTGTGAAACGTCTGTGGTAGCAGGCTAGTCGCCGGGTACGACAGACGGGAGGGGCAGCCCCTCAACGGGGACGCCTGGGACGTGAGTTGCCGCTGCGCAGCCGTGGGGCGGACAGCGGCCACGAGTCCTCGCCACGTTGTTCGGGCGGATCGTACAGAACGACGAGATCCCGCCCCCACAGCGTGACCGGATGGCGTTCGAGATGCAGGTGCCTGCGCATGGAGTGCACGAGGTCGAGCAGGTCGTCGGCATCGGCGGCGCGGCGCACCAGGTCGTACGCCCCGGCCTCGAACTCCTCGCGCTCCTGGTGCATCGCGCCGACGCGGCGCCACAGGACGAGCCCGTAGCCGACCGAGAGCGCGAGCTGGAGCGCGTCCGCCCCCTCGTCCGTGCCGTCGTCCAGCGAACCGCAGTGGACCGGGACGGCGTTGGGCGGCGCGGCGAGGAGGCGGCCGTGGACCGCGCGAATGTCCTCGTCGGGCTCTCGCAGGGGAACGGGCACCAGTTCGGGGCCGAGCCCGCGCTGGACCCCGTCCCAGCGGACGATGCGGTCGAACGCGCCGTGGCGGGCCCGTGGGGCTACGGTGACCGGGCACCGCACCCCGAGGGGCGAGCCGTCCGGCGGCACCCGCCACTGATCGACGGGGAGTTCCAGCAGCCGTGTGGGCAGCGAGAAGTGCACCGCCGGCCCGGGCTCCCCGATGTCGGCGAGCCCGAGTACGGCGGAGAGGGGCTCCGCCAGCTCTTCGCGCAGCGCGTCGCGCGCCGGCGCGTGGTCTCCGGCGCGCGCCGTGAGGGTGCTGCGCTCGCCGTGCAGCAGTTTGACCTGCCAGGGGTGGCGGGGCGTGGCGCTCTCTGCGGTGGTGAGGGCATCGATCTCGACGAGGACTCCGTGATAGCCGCGACCGGTGGCGGGATGCGACGCCATGGACCGCAGGAGGCCGCGCGCGTCGCTGTCCGCACCGGGGGCCGCGGCGCCCACCGCCTCCACCCAGGCGTGCAGTTCGTCACGCGGCCCCTGGCGGACTTGCCCTGCGCACGCTGCCCACACGTGGGCCGCGTACCGGGTGAGCGTGCCGGGCATCCGGTCGGCGTCCAGGAAGCGCAACAGGGCCGCGCCGTCCCGCCAGTTGACCGTTCCAGGCCGTCGGCCGGAAATATCCGGCAGGTAGGCGAGCGGCGATGCCCGCCGCACAGCGGTGTGGACGACGGCCCCGTCGGCCGGTGGTTCCAGCCGGGCGAAGATGCCGTACAGCTCGGCACGCGCACTCGGCGTGAGGAGCGTCGGCCGGGCCGTCCCGGCCGCCGTCCGGCCCGGCCAGCCGCCGTCGCCGGTGGACAGGCGGGCCGCGTGGTACAGGTCGTGTGCCCGCAGCGCGGTGGCCCAGGCGGAGGCGGAGGAGGCCGAGACCGCCTGGGCCGCGGCGACAGCGGACACCTCCAGCAGGCGCATCGGGACCGGAGTCCAGTCCAGCGGATCAGGCGAGGGGCCCAGCATTCCCACGACCTCCCCCGTCAGGGTGTCGATCAGCGGGGCTCCGGGGTGCGGCTTGTGGTCCTGCCGCGCCCTCCCGGAAGTGCTCCGGAAGACGAGACCGGCGCCCGACGGCCCCTGCGTCCATCCGAACGCCGTCAACGCGTGGGCGGCCTCGGCCGGATGCTGTGTGAAGTCCGCAAGCCACAGACACTCCGGGGCGTCGGCACCCGGCACGTGGAAGAGCCCGAAAGAGCCGTCCTCCAGTGCCCCGGCCGACTCGGCGCGCAGCCGCTCCCTCTGGGACGTCACCACGGTGACGGGCTCTCCGGAGTTGTCGGGCGAGGGGAGGGAGAGCACCCATTCAGGGGCGATGAAGAACCCGTTCGTCCAGGAACCTTCACCATCCGGCGGCTCGACGCGGACCACGGCGTCACGCACCGCGTTCCCTACCCCGTCACGCACCGGATCCTCATGCGGGCGCGGTGCCGGCTCGGGCTGCCGGGTGGAGCCTGGCACGACCTGCCTCGGGGAGGGCGACACGTCCGCCTGCGTGGCGGGTGCCCGGGGTTCCGCCGGGGCGTTCTTGCTGACCCCGCGCTCGAAGCGGCGGATGACAGCTGCCGGAACCTCCGCGAAGGCGGGCGGCAGAGTGCCGGACCCCGCCGGGTCGGCGAGCAGTCGGCCGGTTTCGGCGCCCTGTACGGTTTCGGCCTGCCGGATGGTGCGCGATTCCGGGCGGGTGAGGCGGGCTAGGGCGTAGGCGGGGAAGTTGCGCGCGCGGCGGCCGAAGTGCCGCTCGACGTATTCCGACAGATGCTTGAGAATCAGCACCGCCTCGCCCTTGGGAAGGGAGCGCAGCAGCGTCTCGCGCACGCCGGGCACGAACTCGTACCAGCCGGTGTCCGCTTCGTACCGGCCCGCCCCGGCCCCGTGCGGGCTCACTCCCGCCTCGTTCCGGTCTCCCTCGGCGGGGGGCCGGTCCGCTTCCGCCGCGCCGGCATTCGGGCCCTCGCTCATCTCCGCCCCCGCCCCAGCGCCCTGGGAGCGTCGCAGCAGCCCGCTCAGGACGACCTCGGCCATGACCTCGGGGCCGGTTCCGGCCAGCATCGTGCGCTGGACGAGCCGCATCACGGGCAGCGCGAGCGGCACCGCCGCCAGGCAGACGGCGAGTTGGACGGCCTCGCGGGAGGCGGACATGCGGAAGGCGCGCAGAATCTCGGCGGGCTCGCGGACGGCGGCGCGCGGCCGGGGCCCCGCCGAGGGATGCTCGGAGCGCACCCATCCGGCGGCTCCCGGCCGGCTCACTCCGGTGCTGCCGGACAGCAGCCGGGCCCAGGTTCCGAACGCGTCCTGGTTGAGGGCGAGCACCGGGACGGGCAGCGCTCCCGCGGGCGGGGCGGGCGCGGCATCCGAAGCGGTGAACGCGAGCCGTGCCGCCGGGCCTTCGGGCCGCCGGAGAATGCCAGGGCGTGCGGGCAGATGCGTGCGCCGCCACATGCGCTGGGGCAGCGGCTGGACAAGCGCGACGGGCGCCGTCAGGGACCAGTGGTGCAGCAGCCGTTGCATCCGGCCCTGCCGCCACAGTGGTCCCGCGCAATCGCTGAGGACGAGGGTGAGCTGCCGCCCCGTGGGATCGCCCAGCGGGGCCGCCGGCCTGGCTCGTTCGTACCCCGCCTGGTCAGGGCTCGCGAACAGGGCGCCGTCCGGGCCTTCGCGCACATAGTGGACGCGCACCTCCGTGAAGGCCCCTGTGACGGCGCAGAGCTGGGCCAGCTCGCTGAGCGCCTCCTGCCACAGCACGGTGGAGCTGGAGAGGTCCATCACCAACTGGAGCCGTGCGGCCCGCCGTTCGGAGGGGCGCAGCACCGGCAGCATCAGCCCGCTCTCCGCCGCACGCTCAGCGGTAGCCTGCTCATCCAGTCGCCGCGCGGGAACCCTGCTGGGCGGCTGGTAGCCCTTCAGGGGGCGCAGTGCCCGCTGGAGCGGCAGCGTACGGGGCAGTGCGGTGGCGGCGGGTACGCGTACGGGCACGGGCTGCCCGGCTCCGTGCACCCCGCGCACGTTCCTGCCGCTGGACGTGCCGGTGGCGGGCCGCCCGGTATGAAGAGTGGCGGTATCCGGTGCGCCGGTTTCCTCCCCGGAGGCAGCGTGGTCTCCGGCGGACACCCCGGCGGTATCCGGTGGCCCGGTCGGTGCGTGGCCGGGTGCGGGGTCCGGTTGGCCCGGGTCGGTCACGCCCCCGGCGGCCCGGCCCGCCGGGGGCGTGACCGTGGCCTCGGCAGGGGTGACGTACCGGGCCAGCCACAGGGCGTCCGCCAGCTCCCGTGGGCCGACGCAGTCGTATGCGCTGCCCGCGCCAGGGCTTGCTGCCGCGCCACCGACCGCGTCTGCCCCCGTGCCCGCCCCCGCCCCCGTGTACTCCGCCGCACGGCGCAGTCGTGCCGCCAGCTCGGCGAACAGGCCCGAGCCGTCGATCCGTTGACGGGAGTCGGCCCGTTGCCGCGCGACAGGGCGCGGCTGCGGGGTGGGTGGTGGCGACGGCGAGTGTGGCGGGGGCGGCGGCTGGGTCATCAGCGGGGCCCGCGCTCGCCGGCGTCGAGGGGGCGCATGAGCAGGTCGGCGAGCCTTTCGCGGTCGGTGTCCTGGCCTGTGGCGGCCTGCTGGGTCAAGTAGATGGCGTTCAGGAGCTGGTCGGCGGCGCGCAGTGAGCCGGGACTGCTGGTGAGGAAGGAGCGGATCAGCTCCTCGCGTTCCGCCACGCCCTCGTCCCCGAAGTGCGCGTGCACCATGGCGGCGAGGCGGTCGGCGCCCGCTCGGACGTTACCGGGCGAGGGCAGGTCGAGGTGGAGACACCGGCGCAGCAGCGGCGCCGGGAAGTCGCGTTCCCCGTTGCTGGTCATCACCACGAGGGGGAACGCGCGGCACTGCACCCTGCCACCGGCTACCACGGCACGTTCGCCGTCGTCGGTGAGCACCTGCGTCTCGGGCTCGCGATCGGCGATCCGCTCCAGCTCGGGAAGCGTGAACTCGCCCTCCTCCAGGACGTTGAGCAGGTCGTTGGGCAGGTCGATATCGCTCTTGTCCAGCTCGTCGATGAGCAGCACGCGCGGGCGTTCGTAGGGGAGCAGCGCGGTGCCGAGGGGGCCGAGGCGCAGGTAGCGGCCGATGGACTGGCCGCCGCTCGGGATTCGGCTCACCTCTTCGCGGCGGCCGGGCCCCCGCTCGGAATCGGGATCGACCGCGGGGTCGGGGGCGGACCCGGAATCGCGGCCTGAATCGGGTGCGGAGCCGGGGTGGGATGCAGACGCGGGGTCAGTCGCTGGTTCGGGTGCGGGTGGCGGGTCAGGTGCGGGTACATGCGTTCGGCCGAGCTGGCTGTCCTGGAGACGGGCGATGGCGTCGTAGGCGTACAGCCCGTCCCGCAGCGTCGTCCGGCTGACGACGGGCCAGCGCAGCACCCTGCCCAGCCCCAGCTCGTGGGCGAGCGCGTGCGCCAGTGTGGACTTGCCCGCGCCCGGGTCGCCGGTGACCAGCAGCGGACGGCGCAGATACAGTGCCGCGTTGACCAGCTCCAGCTCCTCCGTCCGCCATGCGGGGCCGGCCCCTGAGTGCGCGTTGACGCCGAGTCGGCGAGTGGACTCCGTACCGAGGGGCGGCACCCGCGTGTGGACCGGGCCGCCGTCGAACGCTCGCCACGGGGGCGGCGGCGGCAGTCGGTCGATCCCGTCGTGGGGCTCTGCGGTACCCCGGAAGACGAACCAGTCGGGGACGCTCACGGGTTGCTCCTCGTCATTCGGTGGTCCTGTTGGCGGGTTGGCCCTGTCGGCGGGCGTGCGGGTCGACGAACCGAAGGCGCCCTGGACGGCACGCACGCGGGACGAGCACGTGAGGGGCGTACGGGACACGGGGGCGTGTGACGGCCGGGCCGGGGCGCGCGCTGCTGGTGCGACAGGTTCATGGGGAGTCCAGTGGGTCGGTGAGGCGCGGGACGGGGCGGCGCGGATCGTCGTAGAGAAGCGCCATGTGCTCGGCCCAGTACGCCGACTCGTCCCCCAGGCTGATGCGCTCACGCAGTGCGCGCAGCCGCTCCGGGAGTGCCGCCGCGTGCCGGGCGTCACGGACCAGCTGTGCCGCTTTACCGAGCAGCGAGCCGCAAACCTCCTCCTCGCACCCGCCCGGGTGATTCTCGTGACCGCTCCAGAGCGCGAGTCCGTAACCGGCACGGAGAATGTCCCGCAGGGCATCCGGACCGCCGTTTCTCGTACGGCACAGCACCGGTACGGCACGGTCGGGCGCGCCCGCGAGTGGTTCGGACGTGCCCGCGTGCGGACCGTGGGCACTCGCGAGCGGGCCGGAGGCGTCCGCAAGCCGTTCGGACGCGTCCACGAGCGGTTCCGTGTCCTGGGGCGGGTGCAGCATGAGCGCTTCGAGGGCGCCTTCGAGCGCGGCGTGCCAGCGCTTCTCCCACGCGGCGCCCGGTGCGAGGTG
Organism: Streptomyces axinellae; assembly: GCF_039532135.1. NCBI lineage: Bacteria > Bacillati > Actinomycetota > Actinomycetes > Kitasatosporales > Streptomycetaceae > Streptomyces > Streptomyces axinellae. The sequence continues at coordinate 218,952 of NZ_BAAARJ010000004.1, read as the reverse complement.
TGAGCCCCCGGGGGCGAGTCGGGCCTCTCCGGCCGGACAACGCGACCCGTCAGGTGTGCCGTACCCGGCCCTCCCAGCGTCCGGCTCCTCCTCGTACGGCTCCCCCACCCGGGCCGCGTCGCGCAGTACGACCTGCCGGTGCACCCCGAAGAGCCTGTCCTCCGGGCGGGGCCGCAGCCCGCGCGGGACCAGGTCGGGGCGCCACAGATGGGCCCCGATGTCGAAGTGCTCCACGGGAGCGGCCAGTTCGAGCCGGGCGCGCCGCCGGTCGGTGTCCACCCGGGCGAATGCCTCCCGCAGGGGCTGCGCGAGCTGGAGCGGCAGCTCCTGGCGGGTGGCGCCCTGGCCCGTCTCCCGCCGTGCACCGGCGCGTACGCTCTCCGGGCCCTCGCTCCAGGTCCATATGCGCCAGTAGAAGCGCGCGGCGTCCCGCGCCGGACCCTCGCCGCGCGGGTAGATCGCGCGCTCCAGCTCGACCGCCACCACGGGCCCGCCGTCCCGTGTGTCGGCTTCACGCGGTGCGGGGCACGGCGCGCCGGGTGGCTCGTCCGGCCCGCCTGGCGCCGCCCTGTCGCCGCAGGGCACTCGCGACTGCGCACGAGCATCCGGTACCGCGGTGCCGCCGTTCGGCATGGCGGAGGTGTCGCATGCCGTGGCAGGGTCGCATGCCATGGAGGGGCTGGTTTCCGCATGGGCAGCCGAGTGTGTGGATGCCGCCGAGCCCGCCCTGGCACCCGGCCCGGTATACGCGCCCGAGCCCGCGCAGGCGCCGGGCACCGGATTGGTATCCGGTCCGGCGTAGGCGTCGGCGTCCCCTTCCGCAGAGGCGCCCGGGTCCGCACAGGCGCCCGGCTCCGCGTATGCGTCCGATTCCAGTTCCGCTGCCCAGGCGGCCCGGCGCAGTGCCGCGCGCCGCGCCGGGGGCAGCCGCTGCGCCCGCTCATCCACCCAATCGAGCAGGACCGCGGACTTCTGGGGCGCTTCGGCCGCGCACTCGGCCGCGACCGAGGACAGATAGTGCAGGAAAGCCATCTCCTCGCCCTCCGGGCTCTCATAGAGCCAGCCGTGACCATCGCGCCAGTCGTGCTGGGCTGCCGGGTCCATCCAGAGCGACTCCTCGCCCAGCACCCTTTCGACGTGGAAGGCGACTGCGGAGGGATGGCCCGGCGGAGGCAGCTCGGCCAGCAGCGCGAGGGCGGTCAGATGGTCGCGCGGACTCCAGCCGTCCCCGCCGTCCCTGCCGCCCTCGCCGGTCCGGCTGCGGTGAAGCGTCTCCTGCGCGGCGGCCCAGGAGACGCCCGGCGCCCGGGAGTTGGGCTGCTCGTGGAAGCGGCCCGGTGCCCCTCCGGCCCGCGTTCCCAGCCGGGGGCCGAGCCGTCCGCCAGGCCCTCCGGCCGGCCCTCCACCGGGGCGGTGCGCAGCGGGGGCGGGCGCCTCTCGACGGGCGGTGGACGAAGCGGGCACGCGCGGGTCGTGCCACCGGTCGTGCGCGAGGATGAGCGCGCGGTACGGGTCATACCCGAGACCGCCCCCGCCGCTCGTGGTGGCGGCGCCCGTGAAGCCGCGCAGGGCGGTGGTGACGACGGCGAGCCCGCCGTCCTTGCCCCGTCGCTGGGCCTTGACGATCCCGGCGACCGCTCCTCTGTCGAGATCGAGCACGGGGCCGCCCGAGGCGCCGGAGGGGATCTCCGCCTCGGGTCCGAGCAGCGCCCCGTGTGCGCCGTCGCCTCCGCTGACCGCGCACCTGCCGCTCCACCTCTGTGGTGCGGCCCCGGGCTCCGCGACCCGCCAGCCGTGTGCCTCGACCTGGAAGGGCCGGTCGCAGCGGTCGGTCAGCCACACACACGGGTGTGCCACATCCTCCAGCACCTGTACGAGCGCCAGGTCCTGTTCGGGTGCCTTCGAAGCGGCATCCGAGAGCAGATATCCCACACGCGCCGGGACACTGCCGTGCGCGCCGTGCACCGCGAACGTTCCCGTGCCGTCATCACCGGGCAGGCCGGTCACCACGTGCGCGCAGGTGAGCACCCAGCCGGGTGCGACGAAAAAGCCGCTGCCCCACATGGTCTCCTGGGCCCGACGCCGCGCTCCGGCCGCCGCCTCGGGCACGGCGCGGGGGCCGAGCCATACGGTGGCCCGGCTCACCAGCGCCTCCAGCCTGGCCGTACTCATCCGCCTTGCGGCGCCGTGCCACCTTGCGGACCCGTGGCGCCGAGCGGGGGCGGGACGTTGGTGGGCGCGGTGCCGCGCGGGGGCGTCGCTCCCTCCGACTGCGGGCGCGGCTCCGGGACGGGCGCCGGGCCCGTGACTGTGGCCTTGCGCCAGGTGAGGGTGACGGAGACCGCGGCTTTGGCCTCGCCCTCCGCGAGAACCGCCGCGAGCGCCTTGCCCGACTTGACGGCCAGTTCGACGCCGAAGGTAGCGCTGACCTCGTCGGGCGCCGCTTCTTGTGCGGCGGCGAGCACGGCCGAACCGACGCCGCTGATCACCTCGTTGAGCTGCCGGGCCCGTGCGATGAGCTGGTCGCGCGTGCCGACATCGTCGAACTGGAATTCCTCCGACTCCTCGGGCACCTCGCCCTCGTCCAGAACGTGCACCCGTGCCAGTACGGTCTCCCCGCCCGGCAGCGTGATCTCCCTGATCTCCTGCTCCACGACTCCCCCTGATCCGCGACCCGCCCAGGGCCCCGACTGCCCTGCCCCGAGCCCACATTGAACCCCGCGACGCCCTGTCGCGCGACCACGCCTGTATCGGCGAACACGTGCACGCGATACGTTCACGTGCCCGTACTGAGGCCGAGATGCGGGGTGGTACGCGGGGTGCCGGGGCGATCCGGCCGCACGAGTGAGGTCGCTGTTCCCCACCCGTACGGGTGAACCGAGCCCCGCCGGGCCGGAGCCGGGCGGGGCGCGGTGGGGACGGGGAGCGGATCGAGCCGGGAGGGGCGGGTCGGGGTCAGTCCCGGTGGCCGTCGCCGTGTCCGCCACCTTCCCGGGAGCGGAGTACGACGCCGATGTGGGCGGCGGCTGTGGACAAATGGCGCCGTACGTCGCGGAGTTGTCCACCGGTCACCCCCCGGTCGCGGGCCGCGTCGCGGATGTCGTCGCGGAAGCGGTCGAGGAGACGTTCCAGATCGCGTGCCGGGTCTCCTGACTCCGGCACGGCCTCCCCCAGATGCGCCTCGGCCGACGCCCGCGTGTCCGCATCGTCCCGCACGTCCGCGTCGGCCTGTGCGGCCGTCCGTCCACCGGCCGGCGCGGCGTCCGGATCCGACTTCCACGAAGCATCCGGACCGTGCTCTGCCCGGGTCTGCGCACCGGGTTTTTCCGTAGCATCCGGTGCGACGTCCGAGGGCCCGTCATCGTCGCTCCGGTGGGGGCGGGCGTAGGGGGGCCATGCCGTGGCCTGACCGGTGATGCGACCCAGGTTGCCCATCTCCCGCGCGAGTTCGGACATGCCGTCTCGGACAGCGCCGGACCAGTCGCCCGACCGCATGCGGGTCTGGACCTGGTCCTGGACCTGGCGGGCGATCTTCTGGACCTCCTCCACCGCGGCCGTGTGGGCCTCGCGTTCCTTCTTGGCCTGGCGCCTTGCCTGCTGTGCCTCCTCCTTGGCCTTGCGGGCCTGTTCCTTCCATTCGTCCTTGGCCCGCCGCATCTCCTCCCTGGCCTGCCGCCAGGTCTCCCACTCGCCCCAGTCCGCCTCCTTGCCCCAGTCGCGGTCCCAGTTGCCGGAGGAGGAGGATCTGCCGGAGGAGGAGGATCTACGACTCCGGTCCGTGCCGCGCACGGTGCGGGCCTGCTCGCGCATCTCGCGGCGCAGGTCGTTCGCCGAACCGCTGACGTCCTCGCGGATGTCGGCGGCGAGCGCCGCGAGCGAGTCCCGGATCTCGACCTCCAGCTCGGCCAGCTCGGCCTGCCTGTCGGCCAGTTCGGCACGGCCTGCCTTGGTGATCGCGTACACCTTGCGGCCACCCTCGGTGGTGTGACTGACCAGCCCTTCGGCCTCCAGCTTCGCCAGCCGGGGGTAGACGGTGCCGGCCGAGGGCGCGTACAGCCCCTGGAAGCGCTCCTCCAAGAGCCGGATCACCTCGTAGCCGTGCCGGGGCGCCTCGTCGAGCAGCATCAGCAAGTAGAGGCGCAGACGGCCGTGCGCGAAGACGGGGGCCATGTCACAGATCCTTCGCGGGAGTTGCCGGAGTGGCAGAAGGGCCAGGAGTGGTGGGAGCGGTAGTGCTGCCGTGGGCGTCAGACGCGTGCGGGGCGGGTGGCCGCCCTGGATCGTCCGCTCCCCCGGGCTCCTCGTCGAAGCCGTCCTCGGGGCCCTCGACCGGACGGCGCAGGAGGGCGAGTCCGCCCGAGAGCGTGACGGCCTTCAGCGTGCCGCTGCCGTCGCCAAGGACTCCGGTCACGCGCTGGTCGCCCCAGGTGCCCGAGACCTTCAGCTCGTCGAAGGCGCTGGAGAGCGCGCCACTGGTGGTCTTGGCGTCCACCTCGGTGTCCGCGTCCTCCGGCAGCCGGATCGCCAGTTCACCGGAGACGCTTGAGAGCCGGATCTCACCGGTTTCCCCCACGCCGCCGCGCAGGTCGAGGATCATCGATCCGCTGACCGAGTCCGCCTTGACCGCGCCCCCGGCGCCGTCGATGACGGTCAGGTCACCGGATACCGAGTGGAAAACCAGCCCCCCGGAGAGGCGCTGGGCCTCCACGCTGCCCGAGACAGTTTCGCTGACGACGGGCCCCGACAGGCCGACGAGCGTCGCGTCACCGGATACTCCGCGCAAGTCCGTACGGCCGCGTACTCCGGAGACGACGGCGCGGGCCCCGACCACTCCCACCGACAGCCGGGCCCGTGCGGGGACGGAGACCGAGACCTCCACATCGCGGCGCCACCCCTTGCGGTCCAGCCACTTGAGGAAGCCCTTCCACGGCAGGTCTTCATATGCGACGACGAGCTTGCCGTCCTCACACCGCACGTGCAGTGGCGGGCCTTCAAGGCGGCTGATCTCGACGCGGGTGTTCGGCTCGTCACTGCCGACGACGTTGACGGTTCCGTTGACGACCCGAATGTGCAGCTCTTCCACGGGCTCATCGAAGTCGATCTGCCGAGGTTCGGAGATCTTCCACGAGCGGTCCTCGGATACGGGCACGGCTGACTCCCCAGACTTGAGCGCTGAGCGCTGATCGCTGTTCGCTGAGCGCTTCGGCGTACAGCCACGCCACGGCGGACGCGGACTGTGGACCTGTACGGGACGCGACACGACACCGAACAACGACATATCGCGTCTCCGAGAGACACGATATGTCGCGTATCGCGATATCCGCAAGGCGTCAGCCCGTTGTCCGTCACGGCCGCCGACCGGGCCATCCGGTTCACCGGAAGCCGTCCAGGAGCATCCGGCCCCCGGCACCGGCACGGCCCCGGGCGCAGGGTGGCGCCGGAGGCCGCGTACCGGGAAGGTGCCGGATATCACCAGAAAAGGCTCACTCGTCCTCGTCGTCGTCCTCGTCATCCAGCCTGGCCAGCCAGGTGGCCAGCCGCTCCACCGGCACCTCGAAGTCCGGATTGAGGTCCACGAATGTCCGCAGCTGCTCGGACAGCCACGCGAGAGTGACCTCTTCCTCGCCGCGCCGCTTCTCCAGCTCTTCGATGCCACGGTCGGTGAAGTACACGGTTCCGCTCCTGGGGTTACGTGGGTACGCGCCCGCTAGGGACGCTCCGTCCCAGGGTATGCGGGGTGCACGAGCCCGTTCCGCGAAGGTGGACGGGCACCCTCCGCAAAGGGGGACGGGCGCGCTCCGCGAAGGTGCGCGACCCCGTCCGCAGTGTCGTGAGCCACGGACCCCGCCCCGTCCCCCACCTCACTCCTTCCGCTTCACCGAGTCGCTCGCCGCCCCTACCGCGAGGCCGAGCGCCAGGAGAAGGACGCACACGTAGATCTCGTAACCGTCCAGGAAGGGGATGCGGTGGACAACGGCGGACCAGCGGAACCAGCCGTCGGTGATCTCGTACAAGATGCCGCCGATCCCCTGGGCGAAAAGGATGAAGGCCACGAAGCCGAGAAAATTCTTCATGGCTTCAGGCTGGCGGGCGCCACCAAGGTCACGGATCAGGCATGCGGCTGCCCGGCGCCGACAGAAGTCGCCCATGCGCGGCCCACTTGTCATACGAAAGTTGGCGCCTGTGGACGACCGCGATCGGGGTGGCGACAGGGCCCGTAGATTCGCGGCATGGATCGAATCAACAGCAGCCGTCGCGTGCGACGCGAGACGAAGGACCGGGCCGTGGACATCGCGGCGTTCCTGTTCGCCGCCGCGTTCTCCGTGCTCACCTCCGACGCGGTGGTCATCGATCCCGGCACGTCCGAGACCGCCCTCCTCCTCGACCAGACGGCGGGCGGGGTGGCGTGCGCCGCGCTGTTCCTGCGGCGCAGATGGCCGGTGCAGCTCACGATCGTGCTGCTCGTGGCGGGGAAGTTCTCGCACTTCGCCACCGGTGCCATCCTCGTCGCGCTGTTCACCGTCGCGGCAAGCCGGACGCCGAAGGTGACCGGCTGGGTGACAGCGCTGGCCTTCGCGCCGGTGCCGCTCTTCCTCGCCGGGAGACCGGCGGCCGACGATCCGGCGACGGCTTCGAGCATCACCTACTTCGCACTGATCGCCGGCGCCCTCGGCTGGGGCTCCTACACCCGCTCGCGACGACAACTGGTCGCCTCGCTGCACGAGCGGGCCGAGCGAGCGGCCGATGACGCGCGAAGAGAGGCGCGAGAGAACATCGCGCGGGAGATGCACGACGTACTGGCCCACCGACTGTCGCTGCTGAGCGTGCACGCCGGGGCGCTGGAGTTCAATCCGGGCGGCGAGCCCGCGCAGGTGGCACGTGCCGCCGGGGTCGTCAGACAGAGCGCGCACGAGGCGCTGGAAGATCTGCGGGAGATCATCGGTGTCCTGCGTGCGCCGGAAGTCACCGAAGGCCCCCAACCCGTGCTTGCCGACGTGGAGTGGCTGGCAGCCGAGGCCCGGCAGGCCGGGGCGCAGGTCACCCTCCAACTCTCCGTCGAGGGCGGCCCGGAGGCAGTGGCCTCGACGGTGGGGCGCACGGCGTACCGCGTGGTCCAGGAAGGACTGACCAACGCCCGCAAGCACGGCCGGAGTTCCGGTGCCCCGGTGACAGTGCGGGTACGCGGCGCGCCCGGGGCGGGACTGACGGTCACGGTCCTCAACCCGGCCGAGCGCGAGCACGACAGCCCCATCCCCGGGGCCGGTCAGGGCCTCATCGGATTGGCCGAACGAACAACTCTCGCAGGCGGCCACCTCGAACACGGCTGGGTCCTCCCGCAGCACGACGACGGCCCCGCACCCAACGACAAGGGAGGTGAGAACACCGATGAGCGCAGTAGCGAGTTCCGCCTCTTCGCCTGGCTCCCCTGGCCGGAATGATGTCGGCCACCCCGGGTCGGCGGCGCGAGCAGATCACGAGCCGCCGACCCGGCCGGGATACCGCGCATCGGGCGCGGCCCGGTCAGCCCGCCAGCGAGCGTTGCATGAGCACCGTGTCCACCCAGCGGCCATGTTTGTGGCCGACGGCGTTCAGGGTCCCGGTTTCGGTGAAGCCGTGGCGGCGGTGGAGAGCGAGAGAGGCATCGGTGCCGGTGTCGGAGATGACAGCGATCATCTGCCGCACCCCCGCCTTCTCGCTCCGAAGAATCAGGTCGCTGAGCAGTCGGCCACCGAGCCCGCGCCCCGTGCTGCCGGGCGCGAGATAGATGGTGTCCTCGACGGTGTGCCGATAGGCGGGCTTGGGACGCCACGGGGCCGCGTACGCGTAGCCGTCGATCTCTCCCTCGCTCTCCGCGACCAGGAACGGCAGGCCACGTGCGGCGAAGTCGTCAAGGCGCCGCTGCCACTGCGCGACCGTCAGCGGCACCTCATCGAAGGTGACCACCGTCTCGGCCACATAGTGGGCGTAGATCTCGGCAACGGCTTCGAGGTCGGCGGGTTCGGCGGGACGCACCGTCGATTCGGTAGAGGACATGGAGCGACCTCACGGCTGTGGGCGGCAGCACGAGCCGGCGACGGCGGACCGTGCCCGCGACCGGATGTACGGCAATGGCTGCTGATGACGCCGCCCATCCTAAGAAGCCGCTGTTTCAGCGAGGTTTCCCGAAACCCACCCGCTCCTCACCTGCTCCCCGCGCTTGCACCCCGCGCTCGACGGTTTCACCGCGGAACCCGAAGGCGAGGTCAGCCTCATCCGCGCTCCGAGGGTCTACTCGACATATCGCCCGCCGTCACCCGCCGATGAGCATGAGCATCACCCAGGGCTCGTCCGGCTCACACCCCGGTGGTCGAGCCCGGCCGGACGATCATCAAGACCACGACCACGGCCCACAGCAGGTTGAAGACCCCCGTCACCATGCCCAACCGGGCAGCCACCAAGCGGGCCTTCTCCGGACTGCTGTCCGCGCCGGTATCCAGGAGCCGTTCCTGCGCGGGCAGGATGACGAAGCCGAGAAGGGCGGCGGCGAGGACCGTCAGGATGATCGAGGTGATCAGCCATGCGTCGGTGAGGACACCCAGTTGCTTGCCGGTGGCTATCCCGAAGACGGGAACAACGATGCCGACGACGGCATACACGCGGCAGATCCGATGCAGCAGTGCCGCGGTCCCCTCCTCCGCTCCTGGAGGCTCCGCTCCCGGAGGCACGTGGGCGGTTTCTCGCGGGTGTGTGCGGGCGGCCAGTTGGCGCCCGAAGCGCGGGAACATCGACGCGGCGATCGCGATCGGTCCGATGGCAAGGATCGCCGCGAGGACATGTATGGACAGCAGGAACTTGGTCACCACGGGCCTCATCGGAGAGTCAGAGTGAATATATTGGTTGGCAATAGGTAGCACGCCAAGGGTAGTTATGCATAGGCTGCCTACCCATGAAGACGGATGCGGTGCGAGGGCACCTCGATGGGCTGCTCCTGGCTGTGCTGGAGCCGGGGCCGCTGCACGGCTACGCGATCATCACCGCGGTCCAGGAGCGCAGCGGCGGCGCGCTGGAACTGCGCACAGGCACGATCTATCCTGCGCTCAACCGGCTGGAGCGGCTGGGTCTGCTCGACAGCAGTTGGCAGGCCCAGGGCGAGCGGCGGCGGCGCTGCTACGAACTCACCGAGGCGGGACGCCGCACGCTCGCCGGAGAGCGCACGGCCTGGCAGGAGTTCACCACGGCGATCGGGGCCGTTCTGAACCCTGCCTCCGCACCCGCGTCCGCCCCGGCCTCCGACCCCCGGCCCGCCACATGAGCCCCGCACGCCGCACCGGCGCAAGCTCCGGCTCCGGCTCCGGCTCCGGCTCCGGCTCCGGCTCCGGCTCCGGCTCCGGCACCAGTCTCGGCGCAGGCGCGAGCGCAGGCGCAGGCGCAGGCACAGGCCCAGGCGCGGAGCAACGCGGCACCTGGGCGGGGCCCGTTGGGCCCGATCGCGTCCGGACGGGCCCCGCCGAGGCCGGCCCCGGGCCGACATACGCCACTGACCCCGTTCAGGCGTACGCCGCACGGCTGACGGCGGCGCTGCATGGCCCGGCCAAGGACCGGGCCCGGCTGGTCGAAGAGATCCATGGCGGGCTGGTGGACACCGCGGAGGCTTATGCCGAGGCCGGGTCGGCACCGGAGGAGGCGGGCCGGAGCGCTGTACGGGACTTCGGGCCGGTGGAGGAGGTGGCGCGCGCCTGTCAGGGTGAACTGACTCTCGCGCAGACCCGTCACACCGCACGGGCCGCCGCGCTGAGTGTCCCGCTCCTGCTGGCCTGCTGCTATCTGACGCGCTCGGTGGGCGTCCTGGCCGCACCGCTGGCCGTGCTGGCTCTCCTCAGCGCGGTACTGGCCGGGGCAACGCTGGTCACGACGGGTCTCCTGGCCCGGTGGATGCCGGTTCCGAGGGGTCTGCCCTCGGTCGTGGCATGGGCCGGTACAGCGACGAGTGCGGTGCTGGCCCTGACCACCCTGTCCCTGGCCGCCCTGCCACTGGCCGCCACCGGCCACGTGGCGGCCAGCTGGCCACTGCTGCTGCCGGCCGGTGCCCTCACCGCCGTCTGCCACGCCATGCTGGGTACGACCGCCCGAACCTGCCGCCGCTGCGCCACCGCCTGAGACGAGCGGAGAGGGCGAGGGCGAGGGCACGGCAACGGCAACGGCAACGACCAGAGCGAGAGTATGAGTGAGCGCGAAGGGGCTCGGGTCAGTGCGCGGCGTCGAGCAGCACGGCCTCGCACTCCGCTGCTGTCCCCCAAGCCGACCGCAGGGCCCGGGCTTTGCGGATCAGGAGGGTGAGGTCGTACTCGTCGGTGTAGCCGAGTGCGCCGTGGACCTGGAGGGCCACGCGGCTGGCGAGCAGGGCGGCGCGGGTGCAGGCGAGTTTGGCGGCGGGCAGATCACGGGGGTCGGCCGCGGCGTCACCGCGTACCGTCAAGGCGGCGCCGTACAGCAGCGGGGCGGCGAACTCCAGCGCGACAGCGACATCCGCCAACTGGTGCTTCACCGCCTGGAAAGAGCCGACGGGGCGGCCGAACTGGGTGCGTTGTCCGGCGTAGCGCACGCTCCCTTCCAGTAACGCACGCCCCGCGCCCAGGACTTGGGCGGCCGTGAGGAGCGTCGTGAGAGCACGCAGCCGGGCGGTGCCAGCGGGGACCGGCCGACGGTTTCGCGCGGGTGCCGCCTCGCATCGGACGAGGTGACGAGCGGGGTCCAGGGAGGTGAAGACCTTCCCGGCGCGGGCGGGGAGGAGCTCATCCCCGTCGAGGACGAACACCGCGTCGGCCAGGTGCGCATCGAGTGCGAAAGGACCCGGTGCGGCGGGAGGGCCCGGGGGGCGGGCGGCGGCAACGGTGGCCAGCGCCCCGCCGGACAGCAGCCGCTCCAACAGCCCCCGCCCCTCCCCCGCCTGCTCCCCCTCGGCACGCCTTTCCGCGGCCCGCGTTCCCTCGGCCCGCTCCTCCCCGGCCCGCTCCTCCCCGACCCGTTCTTCCTTGGGGGCTTGCTCTTTCCGCTCGATCGGTTGCCCCTCGCCCCGCACCGCCTCGGCTGATCCGGCCGACAGCGCCGCTGCCAGGGCCACGCTCTCCACGAGTGGGCCCGGTGCGCCGGTACGGCCGATCTCGATGAAGGCGGAGGCGAGTTCGGGCGGGTACCAGCCCATGCCGCCGTGCCGCTCGTCCACGGCCAGCGCGGTGAGTCCCGTGTCCGCGAGCGCGCGCCACAGTTCGCGTCCCGGCGCGTGCTCACCGGCCGCCCAGGCGCGTGCGGCCTTCAACGGCTCGGCGACGACGAGCAGTCTGCGGACGGTCGCGGCGTATGTGCGGTGTTCGTCGTCGGGCACAAAGCGCATGGTGGCCTCAGCGTCCTCTCGGCAGGCCGAGCACGCGCTCGGCGACGATGTCGCGCTGGATCTCGTTGGTACCCGCGTAGATGGGGCCCGCCTGGGCGAAGATCCAGCCGTCCAGCCAGGCGGACGCGGAACCGGAACCGGAACCGGAACCCGGCATGGAAGCCTCGCCCGCGACGGCGACCGCGCCCCCGGCCTCGTCCGTGATCTCGTCGGCGCCGGGGCCGAGCAGGTCGAGCGCCGTCTCGTGCAGGTCGATGTCCAGCTCGGACCAGAAGATCTTGTTCATGGACGAGGCGAACGGCGACGCCCCAACCCCCATCCCGGCCGCAGCCCCGGTCCCAGCCCCGGTCGCGGCTCCCGCCTCGGCTCCGGTTCCGATTCCAGTTCCGGCTCCGGATTCCGCCCCGGCCCCCGTGTCCGCGGAAACCGCCGCGTAGCCCGCGAGTTGGTAGGCGCGGGCCCGTATCCACGCGTCGGCCACCCGTGCCCCGGTGGCCGTATCACCGGGGGCGCCGCACTGCCGCCACAGCCGGGTCAGCCGGTCGGCGGAGGCCATGAAGCGGCCGGGCGAACGCAGCGTCAGCCCCCGCTCGTTGCCCGCCGTGGACATCGCCGCGCGCCAGCCCTGCCCCGCCTCTCCGATCACGTCGGCATCCGGCACGAAGACGCGGTCGAGGAAGATCTCGGCAAAGGCGGGCTTTCCGTCCAGCCGTCCGATGGGGCGCACCGTGACGCCCTCGGCGTCGAGCGGGAACATCAGACAGCTCAGCCCTCGATGGCGTTCCGACGCCGGATCCGTACGGAAGAGTCCGAACGCGCGGTCGGCGAAGGCGGCGCGCGACGACCAGGTCTTCTGGCCACTCACCAGCCAGCCGCCGCCCTCGCGCGCGGTGCGTTCGCCGTACGAGCGCAGCGACGCCAGGTCCGAGCCGGCCTCGGGCTCGGACCACGCCTGGGCCCAGATCGTCTCGCCGGATGCCATGGGCGGCAGGATGCGGGCCCGTTGCTCCTCGCTGCCGTGGGCGAAAAGGGTGGGGGCCAGGAGGTTGATGCCGTTCTGGCTGACGCGTCCCGGGGCGCAGGCGGCGTAGTACTCCTCCTCGAAGATCAGCCACTCGGTGAGGGTGGCGCCGCGTCCCCCGTACTCCGACGGCCAGGAGACCACCGACCAGCCGCCGTCGTGCAGTTCGCGCTCCCATCCCCGATGTGCGGCGAAGCCCTCGGGGGTCTCCAGGGAGGGCAGCCGTTCGGCGGGCACGTGGGCCGCCAGCCAGGCGCGGGCCTCGGCTCGGAACGCGTTCTCGGCCATGCTGAATTCCAGGTCCACCGCTTCCTCAACCCCCCTCTTCCCTAACAAGTGTTTGGTAGATTAACTTGGCTCCAGCGGCGCGTCGAGAGGGCGACGCCGAGGGCGTGCGCCACCTCGGGGCCACACCTCGGGGCCACACCTCGGGGCCACCCCGGGGCCGTCCGGGACCGCCCCGGGCCATCCCGGACCATGACCGGCCCGCCCCCGCTCCGCCCCGACGCCCCGGCTCCGGCCTCGATTCCAGTTCCAGTTCCAGGTCCAGTTCCAGTTCCAGGTCCAGGTCCAGTTCCAGTTCCAGGTCCAGGTCCAGGTCCAGGTCCGGATCCGGTCCTGGCTCCAGTTCCCGCGGAGGTGTCGCCATGAGCAGTGCACAGCCACAGCCACAGCCCTGTTCACAGCCACGGTCACGGCCACAGCCGCCCCCGTGTCCGCCTCCGCACGAGCTGCTGGCCGGGCGGTCCGTCGTGGTGACGGCCGCCGCGGGCAGCGGGATCGGCGGAGCGACGGCCCGGCGGGCGCTGGAGGAAGGGGCAGCGGGAGTGGTCCTCGGGGACGTCCACGAGCGGCGGCTCGCCGAGACCGGGGAAGCTCTCGCGCGCGAGTTCGGGGACGAACGGGTGGGCACGGTGCGGTGCGACGTGACCGCCGAGGCGGACGTGAGGGCGCTGCTGGCCGCCTGTACGGCGCGGCACGGCCGCATCGACGTACTCGTCAACAACGCGGGGCTCGGCGGCACCGCCGAACTCACCGAGATGACCGACGAGCAGTGGAGCCGCGTGCTCGATGTGACGCTGAACGGCACATTCCGCTGTACCCGCGCGGGTCTGCGCACCATGCGGGAGCAGCCGGGCGGCGGCGTCATCGTCAACAACGCCTCCGTCGTCGGATGGCGTGCCCAGCGCGGTCAGGCGCACTACGCCGCGGCCAAGGCGGGCGTCATGGCGCTGACGCGCTGCGCCGCGCTGGAGGCGGCGGACCATGGCGTGCGGATCAACGCGGTCTCGCCGTCGCTGGCCATGCACCCGCATCTGGCGAAGGTCACCACGCCCGAGCTGCTGGCGGAGCTGACCGCGCGAGAGGCGTTCGGCCGGTACGCGGAGCCGTGGGAGGTGGCGAACGTGATCGTGTTCCTGGCCAGCGACTACTCCTCGTACATGACGGGAGAGACGGTCGCGGTCAGCAGCCAGCACCCATGAACGGCCGGAACGCCCAAGAGCGGCCAGACACCCGCGAGTTGGCGGGCGCCCAGGAGCAGCGGGCCGATGCCAGTGGGCGGGCAGGCCCCCGGGGGGCGGGTGCGCCCGCGATCGCCGCGCGCACTCCGCTCCCGCTTGCGGCTGAGAATGGAGGCATGGTGCCCCCGAAGACGAACCGGTCCACCCCGGACACCCCGAACGCCCCAGAGACCCCGGACGCCCCAAAGACCCCGGACGCTCCGGACACTCCGGACACTCCGAAGAAGGTCCCCGCGGGGGCCGGCCGCCGCGCCGAGTTGCTGGCGACCGCGGCGGAGGTGTTCGCGGAGCTGGGCTACAACGCGACGACCGTGCGCACGATCGCCGACCGGGCGGGCATGCTGGCGGGCAGCCTCTACTACCACTTCGACTCCAAGGAGTCGATGGTGGACGACGTCCTCAGCGCCTTCCTCGACGATCTGTGGACGGGCTACCGCCGCGTCGAGGAGGCGGAACTCGCGCCCCGGCCCACCTTCGAGGGGCTGGTCGCCGAGTCGTTCGCGCAGATGGAGCGGCACCGTCCCGCCGTCGTCATCTACCAGAAAGAGGCCCGCAGGCTGGCCTCCCAGTCCGAGGCACGCTTCGGCTATCTCACCGACTCCCAGCAGCGCTTCCAGCAGCTGTGGACGCGGACGCTGGAGCGGGGGGTGGCCGACGGCAGTTTCCGCGCGGACCTCGATATCCCGCTGGCCTACCGGTTCGTACGCGACACCGTGTGGGTGGCGGCGGTGTGGTTCCGCCCGGAGGGGCGCAAGAGCGCGGCGCAGATCGCCGGGCAGTACACCTCGATGGTGCTGGACGGGATCGCGGCCCCCGCCCCCGGCCACCTCCGTGGGCCATAGCCTCCCGCGCAACGTCCCCCATCCATCACGACGATCCGCACCCCGAGCCAGCCGGCCCCGCACCACAACGACAAGACGTGAGGTCACCAGAAGGAGTGAGCGCCATGGCGCGCGGTGAGGCGTACATAGTCGGAGCGGTCCGCTCTCCGGTGGGCAGGCGCGGCGGGGCCCTCGCGGGCGTGCACCCCGCCGACCTGGGCGCGCACGCGCTGCGTGCGCTGGTGGAGCGAACGGGAGTGGATCCGGAGGCGGTCGAGGATGTGGTCCTCGGCTGCGTGGACACCGTCGGCCCGCAGGCCGGCGACATCGCGCGCACCGCCTGGCTGGCGGCCGGGCTGCCCGAGTCCGTGCCCGGTGTCACCGTCGATCGCCAGTGCGGATCCTCGCAGCAGGCGGTGCACTTCGCGGCGCAGGCGGTGATGTCCGGCACGGCGGACCTGGTGATCGCGGGCGGCGTGCAGAACATGTCGCAGGTCCCCATCGCGTATGCCTCGCGCGAGGCGGGCGCGGCACTGGTCCCGCCCGGAGCCCCGCCACAAGGGCCGCGGAGTTCGCGGAGCCCGCGCGGTCCGCACAGTCCGCACACTTCGAGTCCGAGTCCGCGTCCGTACCAGGGCCCCCATCAGGGCTCGTCCGGGTGGCGGGCCCGATACGGGGACGCGCCGGTCGACCAGTTCCACGGTGCCGAACTGATCGCCGAGCAGTGGGGTATCGGCCGCGAGGAGATGGAACGCTGGGCACTGCGCTCGCACCAGCGCGCGCTGCGGGCCACCGACGAGGGCCGCTTCGTGGGCGAGATCGCGCCGTGGGGCGAGCGGTCGGTGGACGAGGGCCCCCGGCGCGGCACCAGTCTGGCGAAGATGGCGGCCCTCGACCCGCTGGTGACGGGCGGCCGGCTGACGGCGGCGGTCTCCTCGCAGATCTCCGACGCGTCCTCGGCGCTGCTGCTGGCATCGGAGGAGGCTCTCACCGCGCACGGCCTGACCCCGCGCGCCCGCGTGCACCACCTTTCGGCGCGCGGCGAGGACCCGATCCGCATGCTGACGGCTCCCATCCCGGCGACCGCGTACGCGCTGCAGAAGGCGGGGATGACGCTGGAGGACATCGACCTGGTCGAGATCAACGAGGCGTTCGCGTCCGTCGTCCTGGCCTGGCTGGCCGACACCGGATGCGATCCGGACAAGGTCAACGTCAATGGCGGCGCCATCGCCCTGGGGCACCCCCTGGGCGCCACCGGCGCGCGGCTGATGACCTCGCTCCTGCACGAACTCGAGCGCACCGGAGGCCGCTACGGGCTCCAGACGATGTGCGAGGGCGGCGGCCAGGCCAACGTCACCATCATCGAACGCCTCTGACAGCGGACGCCTGTGACGACGTGTTCCCCGAACCCTCTTGGAAGTTACAGTTTTTGTACTTTGTCATCGCACGCCTGCACCTTCGGCAGCAGGGACGCACAGCACCTGGCAGCAGCCGCGGAAGGCGCCGTGGTTCAGCCGGGCAACTGGGGGCGGTGGGGTGAGGACGACCAGCGCGGCACGCTCAACCTGCTCGATGAGGAAGTCCGGGCCCGGGGCGCGGCGGAGGCCCGCACCGGGCGAACCGTCTCACTGACGGCCCCGATCCAGCCGACCCCATTTGGTCGATGCCGCCGAGGTGGACGAACTCGCCGCCTTCTGCGGGGAGTTGGGTCGCTAGGCTTTCCTGCTCACTCTGGCGCCGCCGCGTATCCACGGGCTGACCGGAGTGCCCGTCAACCCGCTCGCGGTCTTCCGAGGAACTCACGGGCGGTGTCGCGGCAGGCGATCAGCGGGAACCGCGGAACGCGGCCCCACAGGACGGAGAACACTGATGCGTGCGGGCACGGCCCTCTACGCCGAGACCGTCCTGAGCGCCACCGAGGAGGTGCTGCGCGTCATGGGCGGGGCAAAGTCACGGTGCTGGACGTGGCGCGGGCCCTGGGAGCCACCCACGCCGGCATCTACGGGCTCCCGTCCAAGTCCGCACTGCGCGAGGCTGTCACCCGGCGCCGGCTCGGCCGCGCACACGAGAAGCTCGCCGCGCTCGCGGCCGATACCCGGATGACGGCGCCCGAGCGACTCCGCGCCTGGCTCGTCACCCTGTACACGGCCAAACAGACCCTGGTCCGCGAAGACCCGGAACCCTTCGAGACCTACCGGGTTCTGGCCACCGAGCACAGCGCCGCGCTGGAGGCCGTCCGCACCCTGCTCATCGACGGGCTTCGTCCACGCTGACGGCGCCGTACACCGGTTCGGGCTCCGGTGAGGTGGCGAGCAGGGCGCGAACGGTGTCGTCGAGCTCCCCCGGCTCCCAGCGCGCTCCCTTGTCGGCGTGTGCGGCGCGCCGCCAGCCGTCCATCACGGTGACGCGGCCCGCCTCCGCCTCGAAGACCCGTCCGGTGACACCCTCGGCGGCGTCCGAGCCGAGGTAGACGACGAGGGGCGAGACGTTCTCCGGTGCCATGGCGTCGAAACCGCCGTCCTGGGGTGCGGCCATGTCCTCGGCGAAGGTCCGCTCCGTCATCCGGGTGCGCGCCGCCGGTGCGACGGCGTTGACCTGTACGCCGTAGCGGCCGAACTCCGCGGCCGAGACGAGGGTCAGCGCGGCGATGCCCGCCTTGGCCGCCGCGTAGTTGCCCTGTCCGACAGCGCCCAAGAGGCCCGCGCCGGAGGAGGTGTTGACGATGCGCGCCCTGGGGGTGCGGCCCGCCTTGGCCTCGGCGCGCCAGTGTGCCGCCGCGTGCTTCATGGGCAGGAAGTGCCCCTTGAGGTGCACACGGAGGACGGCGTCCCAGTCGTCCTCGCCGAGATTGACGAGCATCCGGTCGCGCAGAAAGCCCGCGTTGTTCACGAGAGTATCCAGACGGCCGAAACGGTCGAGGGCGGTGCGTACGAGGCGGGCGGCGCCTTCCGAGTCGGCGATGTCGTCGGTGGAGACGGCGGCTTCGCCGCCCAGCTCCCGTACCTCCTCCGCCACTTGACCGGCCGGGCTCGATCCGCCCGTCTCCCCGTCGCCGTTCAGAGCGACGCCCAGGTCGTTGACGAGGACCCGGGCGCCCGCGCGGGCGAACGCGAGGGCATGCGCCCGTCCCAGCCCCCGGCCGGCTCCCGTGACGATGACGACGCGGCCTTGAGCGAGTCCTTGGTGCACGGTCGGCTCGTTCATCGCATGCTCCTCACAGATTCTGGCCCCGGTCCGGGCCTGGACCTGGGTCCGGGCCCGGGGCTGGGGCTGGGGCTGGGGCTGGTGTGCTCTCGCGGGCCGTCACGTCGTGGAGAGCAAGTCGTTCGCCGCCGCCGTGGACCGCGAGGGAGGCGCCCGTGATGTACGCGGCGCCCGGCGAGGCGAGGAAGACGCACGCCTCGCCCACTTCACCGGGCTCGGCCGGCCGCCCCAGGGGGACGGTGCGGTCGAGGGCGGGGCCGAGGCCGTCCCCGCCTCCGAAGTGGTCCCGCAGCCGTTCCGTTGCGACCATTCCGAGGACCAGGGTGTTGACCCGGATCCCGTCTCCCGCCCACTCCACCGCCATCGAACCCGCGAGCGAGGCGAGGCCCGCCTTGGCCGCGCCGTACGCCGCCGTACCCGGCGAGGGGCGGGTGCCGCTCACGCTGCCGATCATCAGGATCACGCCGCCGCCGGGCTGTTGGCGCATGACGGGGCGGGCCGCGCGGGAGAGGTGGAGCGGGGCGAGGAGGTTCAGTTCGACGACCCGCGCGTGCCGATGCGGCTCGCCTTCGGCCAAAGGGCGGTACGGCGTGCCGCCCGCGTTGTTGACCAGCACGTCGAGACTGCCGTGGTCCCGTGCCACGCGGTGGACGAACTCCTCGGCGGCAGCCGGGTCCCGGACGTCGAGCGGCAGGTAGCGGGCCCGACGCCCCGCCTCCGCGAGGGGGCGCTCCGGCGGGTTCCGCCCGCATATGACGACCTCGGCGCCGTCGCGCAGGAAGGCTCGCGCGATCCCCGTGCCGACGCCCCGGGTGCCGCCGGTGACCACCACCACGCTCATCGCCGCTCCCCTTCTGATTTTTCGTCACCAGTCAGACCGGTGACGTTTTCGCAGCCGTCGCCGACCGTCCACCGTCCCGCGTCGCCCTCTTCCACGGGACACGGAGCGCTGCTAACTTCGCACCAAACAAACGTTAGGTGGAAAGGTAGCTGATCCCGCCATGACTGTCTCCACCTCCGCCCCACGCGACGGCATCGCCCTGGTGACCGTCGACTTCCCACCGGTCAACGCCCTCCCGGTGCACGGCTGGTACGGACTGGCGGCAGCCCTCACGGCAGCGGGCCGCGACCCGGACACCCGCGCGGTCGTCCTCACCGCCGAGGGCCGGGGCTTCAACGCGGGCGTCGACATCAAGGAAATGCGGCGCGCCGAGGACCACGAGGCGCTCATCGGCGCCAACCGCGGCTGCTTCGCGGCGTTCGCCGCCGTCTACGAGTGCGAGGTACCGGTGATCGCGGCCGTGCACGGCCACTGCCTCGGCGGCGGCATCGGCCTCATCGGCAACGCCGACGCGGTGGTGGCCACCGAGGACGCCACGTTCGGCCTGCCCGAACTGGACCGGGGCGCGCTGGGCGCCGCCACCCACCTCGCACGGCTGCTGCCCGCCCACCTGATGCGCCCGCTCTACTACACGGGACGCACCCTGACCGCACGCGAACTGCAACAGCACGGCGCCGTCTGGGAAATCGCCCCGGACCAGGCCGCGCTGCGGGAGTGCGCCCTGGAACTGGCAGGCCAGATCGCCGCGAAGGACGGCTACCTCCTGCGCCTGGCCAAGGAGGCAATCAACGGCATCGACCCGGTGGATGTACGCCGCAGCTACCGCTACGAACAGGGCTTCACCTTCGAGGCGAACCTCTCCGGCGTCGCGGCCCGACACCGTGCCGCCTTCGCCACCGGGGAGGAGAAATGAAGGAAGAAGCGGCGGAGGCGAAAGCGCAACCGGAGGTACGGGGCGAGGGCGGCGAGCGGGACAAGACGCTGACGCTCGATCAGTTCGCGTCCCGCATCGAGTCCGGGTCAACCCTGGGCATCGGCGGCTGGGGCGCACGACGCAAACCGATGGCGCTGGTCAGAGCGCTGCTGCGGACCGACATCACAGACCTGACCGTGATCTCCTGCGGCGGCCCCGATGTCGGCCTGCTCATGGCGGCCGGCCGGATCCGCAAACTCGTCGCGCCCTTCGTGACGCTGGACTCGGTACCGCTGGAGCCGCACTTTCGCGCCGCACGCCAGTCGGGGGCTTTCGCGTTCGAGGAATGGGATGAGTCGATGTTCCTGTGGGGGCTGACGGCCGCCGCGCACCGGCTGCCGTTCATGCCCGTACGCGGCGGCCTGGGCTCCGACATACCGCGCCACAACCCCCGGCTGCGCACGGTCACCTCGCCTTACGAGGACGGTGAGGTGCTGATGGCGGCGCCCGCGCTGCGGATGGATGCGGCCCTGGTCCACATGAACCGCGCCGACCGGCGCGGAAACGGGCAGTCGCTGGGGCCCGACCCCTTCTTCGACGACCTGTTCACCGAGGCGGCCGACCGCGCCTACATGTCCTGCGAGCAGCTTGTGGACCGCTTCGAGGGCCCGCCGCAGACCCTGCTGGTGCAACGGCAGAACATCACCGGCGTCCTGCACACCCCGCACGGCGCGCACTTCACCGCCTGCGCCCCCGACTACGGCCGCGACGAGGCGTTCCAGCGCGCCTACGTCCAGACCGCGAGCGAACCCGGCGCCTGGCGGGAGTTCGCGTCCCGCTTCCTGGCCGGGGACGAGGCAGACTACCAGCGGGCCGTCAACGACTTCGCGACCGACGCCGGAGGAGAGGAGTCCGCGTGAAAGGCACGAGCACGGGCATGGGCGCGGGCGCGGGCGCGGCCACGAGCACGAGCACGAGCACAGGCTCAGACGCAGACAGGGGCACAGGCATGGGCACAACACCCGCCCCGGGGGCCGCCCCCACCCGCGCCGAGATCTGCGTCGTCGCCTGCGCCGAAGCGTGGCGCGGCGACGGAGAGGTACTGGCGGCGACAGCCGGCACCGTGCCGACGCTCGGAGCCCGGCTGGCGCGGCTGACCTTCAGCCCCGACCTGCTCCTGACGGACGGCGAGGCCCTGCTGCTGGCCACACCGGCGGATCCCGGGAGCATCGAGGGCTGGCTGCCCTACCGCAAGCACCTGTCGCTGGCTGCGCGCGGCAAACGGCACATGATGATGGGCGCGAGCCAACTGGACCGCTACGGCAACCAGAACATCTCCTGCATCGGCCAGTGGGCACGCCCGGAGCGCCAGCTTCTCGGTTCGCGCGGCGCACCCTCCAACACGGTCAACCATCCGGTCTCGTACTGGGTTCCCCGGCACTCCGCCCGGGTCTTCGTCGCACACGTGGACGTGGTCAGCGGGGTCGGCCACGACCGCGCCGCCGAAGCGGGCCCGGCCGCCGCCCGCTTCCACGGGCTGCGGCGCGTGGTGACCGACCTGGCGGTGCTCGACTTCGCCACGCCGGACCACCGGATGCGGCTGGCGAGCGTCCACCCGGGCGTGACGGTCGCGCAGGTGCGCGAGCGCACCGGATTCCCGCTGGAGATCACCGGCGAGGTCCCCCTGACCCGCGAGCCCACCCACGCCGAACTGCGGCTGATCCGCGAGGTGCTGGACCCGCACGACACCCGGAACCGCGAGGTCCGGACGTGACCACGTCGCCGGACCCGGCCCCCCTGGGCACCCCTCTCAGCACACCGCTCACCCGCCTGGTGGGCGTCCGCCATCCGCTGGTGCAGACCGGCATGGGCTGGGTCGCGGGCCCCCGGCTGGTCTCGGCAACGGCCCGGGCCGGTGCGCTGGGCATCCTGGCCTCGGCGACGATGACGCTGCCGCGCCTGCGCGAGGCCGTACGGGAGGTCAAGTCCCGCACCGAGGCCCCCTTCGGCGTCAACCTGCGCGCGGACGCGGCCGACGCCGAGGACCGCGTACGGCTGCTCATCGAGGAGGACGTAAGCGTGGCGTCGTTCGCGCTGGCCCCCTCCCAGCAGTTGATCGGCCGCCTGAAGGAGGCGGGGATCCTCGTCATCCCCTCGGTCGGCGCGGTGCGGCACGCCGAGAAGGTCGCCGCATGGGGAGCCGACGCCGTACTGGTGCAAGGCGGCGAGGGCGGCGGCCACACCGGACAGGTCGCCACCTCCGTGCTGCTGCCGCAGGTCGTGGACGCGGTGGACGTGCCCGTCATCGCCGCGGGCGGCTTCTACGACGGCCGGGGCCTGGCCGCCGCGCTGTGCTACGGCGCGGCCGGTGTGGCGATGGGCACCCGCTTTCTGCTCACCCAGGAATCGACCGTTCCGGACGCGGTGAAGGCGCGCTATCTGGCAGCGCGGGTCACCGATGTCACCGTCACCACGAAGGTGGACGGGCTGCCGCACCGGATGCTGCGCAGCGACATGGTCGCGGCCCTGGAATCCGCGGGCCCGATCACCTCACTCGTCCGGGCCGTACGCCACGCCGCGGCCTTCAAGAAGCACTCGGGCCAGTCCTGGACGACGATGCTCCGCGACGGCCGCGCCCTGCGCCACGGCAAGGGCCTGACCCTGGGCCAGACCCTGCTTGCGGCCAACACCCCCATGCTGCTGCGGGCCGCCATGGTCGAGGGCCGCACGGACGCGGGCGTCATGGCCGCGGGCCAGGTCGCGGGCCTCATCGCCGACCTGCCGACCGTCGCCGACCTGGTGACGAGGACGATCACCCAGGCCACCACCCGCCTGACAGATCTACCCGCCCACCTCTCCACACCCCGCACCTGACACCCGTTCATAGGATGAACCGCATGACCGCAGACCCGGACGGCGACCTCGCCGCGTTCATCCACGAACTCCTCACCATGAAGGCCGAGGACGAGGCGACCTCGCGCAAGGCCAACAGCGAGAGTCTCACCGAGCAGCTGGCCTGGCGGCGGCTGACGGCACGCAACGGCGATCGGCTGCGCGCGCTGCTGGAAGCGCACGGCCGGTGGCCCGCAGCGGCGGAGGTGGGCGAGGAGGCGACGAGCGCGGCGTGGCTGGTGGCCCAGCACGCGGACCGGCAACTCGATGTGCAGCGGCTGGCGGTCAAGCTGCTGGAGCGCGCGGTCAAGGACGGCACGGCGGGGCCCGACGGCCGCCGCCAGCTCGCCTTCCTCCGCGACCGCCTCCACGTCAACACCGGCTTGCCGCAACGCTACGGCACCCAGATCCATGGCCTCACCGGCGACGGCACCCCGATCCCGTGGCCGATGGAGGACGAGGAGAAGGTCGATCTCTACCGGGCCAGGGCGGGCATTTCAGCCTTCGCGTCCTATACCGCCCCGCACGCTCCCGAGTAGCCGCGCCCCCTCCGCCTCCCCTGCCCCCCGCCTCCAAGACTGTCGGCGTCCCGAACCCGGCGGCGGCCTCAGAGCGTCAGGACGACCTTGCCGAACAGGTCTCCCTCCGCCATCTTCGCGAAGCCCTCGCGGGCCCGGTCCAGCGGCAGCGTCGAGTCGATGACCGGCCGTACGTTCTTGGCGGCGCAGAAGCTCAGCAGCGAGGCCAGCTCCTCCTTCGTCCCCATGGTCGAGCCGACGACCTTCAGCTCCAGGAAGAAGATCCGGTTCAGCTCGGCGGCGGACGGGTTGGTACCGCTGGTGGCACCCGAGATGACCAGGGTGCCGCCGGGCCGCAGCGACTTGACCGAGTGAGACCAGGTGGCGGCGCCCACCGTCTCCAGCACCGCGTCCGCCCTGCGCGGCAGCCGCGCCCCCGGCTCCAGCGCCGCCTCCGCGCCCAGGGCGAGCGCCCGCTCACGCTTGGCCTCATGGCGGCTGGTCGCGATCATGCGCAGCCCCGCCGCCGCGCCCAGCACGATGGCCGCCGTGGCCACGCCGCCGCCCGCGCCCTGCACCAGCACGGTGTCGCCGGGGCTCACCCCGGCGTTGGTGAAGAGCATCCGGTACGCCGTGAGCCACGCGGTCGGCAGGCAGGCAGCTTCCTGGAAGGACAGCTCCTTCGGCTTGGGCAGCACGTTCCACTGGGGTACGGCGACCCGCTCGGCGAAGGAGCCCTGGTAGCGCTCGGTGAGGATCGAGCGGGGCTCGCGGGGGCCGACACCGTGTCCGGTCTGGCCGATGACGGAGTGGACGACGACCTCGTTCCCGTCGTCGTCGACTCCGGCGGCATCGCAGCCGAGGATCATCGGCAGCGACTCCTCGCCGAGCCCGATCCCGCGCAGCGACCACAGGTCGTGGTGGTTGAGCGAGGCCGCCTTCACCGCCACCGTCGTCCACCCGGGCGGGACCCTGGGCTCGGGGCGCTCTCCGAGTTCCAGTCCGTCGAGCGGCTTTTCCTTGTCGATACGCGCAGCGTAGGCAGCAAACATGCCTCGACGCTACGCTGCCCCGCCACCGCCCCGACAGACCTTCCCGACCCAAGAAAAGCCCATGTCACACACTCAGCGCACGTACCTCTTGAACTCCTCGGTCTCCAGCGTGATCCCGACCGGTTCCGGCAGCGCGACCTGTTCGCCGAAGGCGACCGTGTGCGTATCGCGGTACCGGCCGTGCTCGGGGCCGCTGTGCACGGTGACGGTGCACTCGTCCCGGTCCACGAGCAGAGGGACCGGGATGCCCACGGCCGCGTAGGCGGCGGGCTTCTCCCGCCGGTCACGGCTGTCGGTGTCCCGGTCGTACGAGGTGACCTCCACGGTCATCAGCACGCCTTTTGCCTCCGACCACTACCCGTGCGCCGCGAAGTGCCCGTGGGGTGCCAGAACTCCGTCGGCCCGTGCCCGCCCCGTGCGGTGAGCCTCCACGATCAGGCCACGCCGCCCGTACAGCCACAGGTCCGGCCGCAGCTGCCTGCACCGGGTCAGCAGCCATCTGATGATCTCGCCGTGATCTCCGTCCGGCGCCTTCTTGACCCCGATCCGTCCACCGAGGAATTCCAGCGTGACGGTCTCGGGGGAGGCGGAGGCGATCGTCTCGAACTCCTCCACCTGCATCTGCGGTACCTGCTCCACCGCGTTCTGCCCGGTCCTGACCGGCAAGGTGCACCCCCTCCCTGTCCGGGACAGTCTCGGCCGCGCGTACGGCTTGTCGTACGGATAACCGGCGGTGACCGCCCATACGGGTGACAAGCGCCGCGGAGGCGGACCTCAGCCGGCGACCGGCAGCACCTCGGCCAGGGTGCGCCACTGCGGCAGGGGCAGGTCGATGCCGGTGTTCTCGGTGACGACCTGGAGTGCGACGTGGTCGGCGCCGGCGGCGTAGAACTCGTCCACGCGGGCGCGGATCTGTTCGGGCGTGCCCAGGGCGAAGACGGCGTCGATGAGCCGGTCGCTGCCTCCGCCTGCGAAGTCGGCCTCCTCGAAGCCCAGCCGCAGCCAGCTGTTGCGGTAGTTGGCGAAGCCCAGGTACATCGAGAGGTAGCCGCGCGCGGTGGCGCGGGCCGCGTCCCGGTCGCCGCCTTCCGGCAGGACGATCGCCTTGAGTTCGGGCGCGAGCACCGGGTCCGCGCCGAGGATGTCGCGGGCCTCGGAGGTGTGTTCGGGCGTCACGAGGTAGGGGATGGCGCCCAGCGAGCGCTCCTTGGCCAGCTGGAGCATCTTGGGGCCGAGCGCGGCCAGCGCGCGCTGCTGCGCCGGTACGGGGCGCGTCGCGCCGTCCAGCACGTCCAGGTAGCCGCGCATCGCCGAGTAGGGGCGGTCGGCCAGCGGGTGGTTCGCCCGGTGGTCGTTGCCGGTGGGCTTCTCGCCGTGGCTGACGCCGAGGCCGAGGAGGAAGCGCCCGTCGTGTTCGTCGTTCAACTGGGTGTGCCGTGCGGCCACCTGGGGCGCGGCGTGGTCCCAGATACTGAGGATGCTGGTGCCCACGGTGGCCTTGGTGGTCGCTTCGAGCAGCTGCTGCGCCATGTCGGGCGAGGGGCTGCCGCCGATCCAGAGCGTGCCGTAGCCCAGTTCCTCCAGTTCGGCGGCTGCCTCGCCCACCTGGCCGCGCCGTGCGGGGTCGTCCATGCGCAGGGCTGCGGCCCAGATGCCGATCTTGCCGAGTTGTGCGTTGTATGCCATGGCGGCCACAGCATCACATCCGCTCCCGCTATTCCAGCGACCCGTCCGCCGCGCTCCCGAGGGGCGGGGAGGCGGCCGGGAAACCGTCCTCCGGCCGGCCCCGCCCACCGCATGCACCATCCGGCAGAAGCGCCACCCGCCGGGCGGCCGGCGTGACGTCCGAGGGACACCGACCGACGCCACCCCGCGCCCGGGCGACCCGGCGCACAACGCGCCCGCCGCCCGGCCACCCGGCCACCCGGCCACCCGGCCACCCGGCCACCCGGCCACCCGGCGCACAACGAACCGGCCACCCGGCGAACCGCCGGGCCGCGCCGAATCCCCGCACCGCCGAACCCCGGCGTACCCGCGCACCCGCGCACACCCCCGAACCGGCGCCACGGGCGCCGATGGCGCCGCTACAGCACCTTCGACAAGAACGACTTGGTCCGCTCGTGGCGCGGATTGCCGAGTACCTCGCGCGGGTTGCCCGCCTCGACGACGACGCCCTCGTCCATGAAGACCAGCGAGTCGCCGACCTCGCGCGCGAAGCCCATCTCGTGGGTGACGACGATCATCGTCATGCCCTCGCGCGCCAGGTCCCGCATCACGTCCAGGACCTCGCCCACGAGTTCGGGGTCGAGCGCGGAGGTGGGCTCGTCGAAGAGCATCAGCTTGGGGTCCATCGCCAGGGCCCGCGCGATGGCGACGCGCTGTTGCTGGCCGCCGGACAGCTGCGCGGGATAGCTGCTCACCTTGTCACCGAGCCCGACCCGCTCCAGCAGTTGCACGGCGCGCGCCCGGGCCTCGGCCTTGCCGCGGCGCTTGACCTGGAGAGGGGCCTCCATCACGTTCTCCACCGCGGTCATGTGCGGGAAGAGGTTGAAGCGCTGGAAGACCATGCCGATGTCGCGGCGCTGTGCCGCCACTTCGCGGTCGCGCAGCTCGTAGAGCTTGCCGCCCTTCTCGCGGTAGCCGACCAGGGTGCCGTCCACGTACAGCCGCCCGGCGTTGATCTTCTCCAGGTGGTTGATGCAGCGCAGAAAGGTGGACTTGCCGGACCCCGAAGGCCCCACGATGCAGAAGACCTCGCCGGTGCGCACCTCCAGGTCGATGCCCTTGAGCACCTGCACGTGCCCGAACGACTTGTGGACGGCCTCGGCCTTGACCATGGTGTTCATGCTGTCGGTCATCCCGCCTGGGCCCCCGATCCGGTGCCCCGTCCGAAGGTGAAGAGGTTCTGCCGCGCCTTCTGCCACGGCGTGGCGGGCAGCTGGCGGCTGGTGCCGCGCGCGTAGCGGCGCTCCAGGTAGAACTGGCCGATGCTGAAGACGGTGGTGATGGCCAGGTACCAGATGGTGGCCACGAGCAGCAGTTCGACTACGGCGCTGGAGTTGTTGCCGATGTTCTGCGCCTTGCGCAGCACTTCCTCGTACATCACCACGGAGCACAGCGAGGAGGTCTTCAGCAAGTTGATGAACTCGTTGCCGGTGGGCGGCACGATGACCCGCATGGCCTGCGGCAGGACGATGCGGCGCATGTTCTGCGCCTGCGTCATGCCAAGCGCCTGGGACGCCTCGGTCTGGCCCTCGTCCACGGACTGGATCCCGGCGCGGCAGATCTCCGCCATGTAGGCGGCCTCGTTGAGGCCGAGGCCCAGCAGCGCCGCCATGAACGGGGTCATGACGTCGGTCATCTCGTCCTTGTAGATCGGCCCGAGGTTGAGGATCGGGAAGATCAGGGCGAGATTGAACCACAGCAGGAGCTGCACATAGACGGGTGTCCCGCGGAAGAACCAGATGTAGCCCCAGGCGACCGAGGAGGTCACCGGGTTCTTCGACATGCGCATGACGGAAAGGATGATGCCGAGCACCAGGCCCATGAGCATGGACAGCACGCTGACCACGATCGTGTTCCTGACGCCCACGAGTATCTCGTCGTCGAAGAAGAAGTCGCCGACGGCCTTCCAGCGCAGATCGGCACCGGCCACCGCGTTGACGAACAGCGCGAGGAGGGCGAGGACGAGCACGGCGGCGACATACCGGCCGTAGTGCCGCACGGGTATGGCCTTGATGGCCTCGGGCGCGCCGGACGACGGGCGGGGCGCGTCGTCGGCGGGCACCTTGTCGGTGGGTGTTTTCACGGGGCTTGCCTTTCAGCGTCCGTTCGGTGTGTCCGCCCGCTCAGGAACCGGCGTTGATCTTCGCTTCGTCCACTCCGCCGTCCTCGACGCCCCACTTCGCCAGGGCCTTCTTGTACGAGCCGTCCTTGATGACCGCGTTCAGCGCCGCCTTGAGGGCGTCGCGCAGCTGGGTGTTCTCCTTGGTGACGGCCATGCCGTAGGGGGCCGATTCCATCTGGTCGCCGACGACCTCGAAGTCGCTGCCGGACTTCGCGGCGTTCGCGGCGACGGGGAAGTCGGAGACGTCGGCGACCACGGCGCCGGTCTTCAGCCGCACCCGGGCCTCGTCGTCGGTGTCGTACGGCTCGACGTCGATCTTCTTCTTGCCGGCCTTGACGCACTTGTCCGTCTGCGCCTTGAGGATCTCGTGCGAGGTGGTGCCGCGCTGGGTGGCCACCTTCTCACCGCACATCTGGCCGACCTTGTCGACCTTTTCGGGGTTGCCCTTCTTGACCAGGATCGAGGAGCCGGCGGTGAGATAGTCGACGAAGTCGACGCCCTTGCCCGCCTTCTTGCCCTTGTCGTCCAGCCCCTCCTGACGGTCCTTGGTGTCCGTCATCGAGGACATGATCATGTCGAAGCGGCCGGTCTGCATGGAGGTGATCAGACCGTCGAAGGTGCCGTTGGTGAACTCGAAGCGCACGCCGAGCTTCTTGCCCATCGCATCGGCGAGATCGGGGTCGAGCCCGACGATCTTCGCGCCCTCCTTGTACTCCATGGGCTTGTACGCGGCATCCGTGCCGACCTTGACGACTCCGGCGTCGCGGATCTTCTTCGGCAGCTTGGAGGCCAGTTCCGCCTTGTCGCCGGAGCCCGAGCCGCCCTGGGCGCCGTCCGTCTGGTCGCCGCAGCCGGCCAGCAGCAGGGCACCGGAGACTGCGAGGGCTACGGGCACGATCCGGGCGCGGCGCACGGCCACACGTCGCGTGGGGCTTGCGGTCATGGGCGGGTCCTCCAGCAGATGAGGGAGTGGGCCATGGGTCGCGGGGCACACACCTTCGGATGTCGCGACCGTGTCCGAGGGATGAACGGATGAACGGATGGGGGGCATCTTGCCATCCGGACAGGTGGGAGCAGGGGGCCGATGAGGTCAAAATCGGATAACGGAACAGCGATTCCGATTACAGGGCACCGGCTGTTGCGTAAGGCCCCGTTCCCCTTCCTGTCCTTGTTCCCCTTCCTGTCTTTCCCCGGCCGCCTCCTGGTCTCTCTTCTCCTCGGGCGCGCGCCCGAGGAGGGACCGGTGCGCGGGCGTGCGGAACCGGTCGCCCCGCCCGGAGCGCAGCGCCCGCACGCGGTTGTCCCAGCCCGTGGACTTCCAGCAGGGGTCGAGCGCCTTTGCCCAGCATTCACCCGCGTTGGAGACCGCAGTGACCGGAAGCAGGTCGTCCCCGGCGGCCGTTGTCGGGTAGAAAGGTCGATTACACCCCTCACCCGGGGACCAGGGCGCGTGTGCGGCGCGCCCGGCGTCCGTACCTCCCTCCGGGCCGCGGCCAACCGCAGGCCCGGGAATCGGACGCGGTGCCCGCCCGTTCCTCACAACAGGGAGCGGTCACCCTCACACGATTCGACAAAGGGGTTCAACACAGTGGCAGCCGAGATCGTCAATCAGAAGGACGGCCTGGAAGAGAGCGTGATCGACCCGGCCTTCGCCCTGCACCGCGGCGGCAAGATGGCCGTGCAGGCGACCGTCCCCGTCCGCGACAAGGACGACCTGTCCCTCGCCTACACACCGGGCGTCGCCAAGGTGTGCAGCGCCATCGCCGACCAGCCCGAACTGGTCGACGACTACACCTGGAAGTCGCAGGTCGTCGCAGTGGTGACCGACGGCAGCGCGGTGCTCGGGCTGGGCGACATCGGCCCGGAAGCCTCCCTCCCGGTCATGGAGGGAAAGGCCATCCTCTTCAAGCAGTTCGGGGGAGTGGACGCGGTGCCGCTGGCGCTGGCCACCAAGGACGCGGACGACATCGTGGAGACGGTCGCCCGCCTCGCCCCCTCCTTCGGCGGGGTCAACCTTGAGGACATCTCGGCGCCCCGGTGCTTCGAGATCGAGGCCCGTCTCAAGGAGCGGCTGGACATCCCGGTCTTCCACGACGACCAGCACGGCACGGCCATCGTCACCCTCGCGGCGCTGCGCAACGCGGCGAAGCTGAACGGGCGCGGGCTGGGCGAACTGCGCGCGGTCATCTCCGGCGCGGGCGCCGCGGGTGTCGCCATCGCCCGCATCCTGGTCGAGGCCGGTATCGGCGATGTCGCCGTCTGCGACCGCAAGGGCGTCGTCTCCCGCGACCGCGACGACCTCACCGAGGTCAAGCGGGAGCTGGCGGGCTTCACCAACAAGGCGGCGCGTACCGGGTCCCTGGGCTCCGCGCTGGAGGGCGCCGACGTCTTCATCGGCGTCAGCGGCGGCACCGTGCCGGAGGAGGCGGTGGCGACGATGGCGGAGGGCTGCTTCATCTTCGCCATGGCCAACCCGAACCCCGAGATCCACCCGGATGTGGCGGCCAAGTACGCCTCCGTGTTCGCCACGGGCCGCAGCGACTACCCCAACCAGATCAACAACGTCCTCGCCTTCCCCGGCGTCTTCGCGGGCGCGCTCCAGGTCCGGGCGACGGACATCACGGAGGGCATGAAGCTGGCGGCGGCCGAGGCGCTGGCCGCGGTCGTCGCGGACGAGCTGAGCGCCGACCGTGTCATCCCCTCCCCCTTCGACGACCGCGTCGCCCCGGCGGTCACCGCCGCGGTGGCGGCAGCGGCCCGGGCCGAAGGCGTGGCCCGACGCTGATGAGGGGCCCGGCGCGGATGAGTGACCGGACGCGGTTGAAGGGCCCGGCTCTGGTCGAGTGCCCCGCCGTTGTGGCCTTGGTCGAAGAATCGCGCTAGCGCGCTCGTCCTCAATCGCCGGAGGGGCTGTGAACAGCCCGTCCGGCGATTGAGCACCCGGAGCGGCCGGAGTTCCAGTGCGCGAGCCCCCGGCCTCCTCAGCGCGGGGCCCCGCCCCGCTCAGCGCAAGCCGACGACCAGCCCGTCCGTGGGCGAAGCCCACACCGCTCGGGCCTCGGCGAACCCCGCCGCGCGCAGTGCGCCCGCGTGCCATTCCGCGTTCTGGAACTCCTCGCTGTTGTGGTCGTGCCGCACCTCGGCAGGGTTCCCGAACAGCTCGAACCGCTCCTGGGCGACCTCCCGCAGCGCGGGGTCCTTGGCCAGTTCCTGCCACCAGCCGCCCCAGTCGAGCGCCCCCTCCGCGCGCCGCCGCTCCCGCCCCCTCTCCTCGAAGAGGTGCACCGCCGCGTTGAGCCGTGGGGTGGACTCCTCGGGCATGTGGTCGGCGTTCATGAACACGCCGCCCTCCCGGACCACGCCGGCGAGCTGCCCGTACAGCTCCCGCAGGGGTTCGGTGCGCAGCCAGTGCAGCGCGGTGGCGGTCAGTACGGCGTCGAACGGGCCGCCGGGCAGCGCCGAGGGCCAGTCCGGGTCGCTCAGGTCGGCCGTGACGAACGTGGCGCGCGCGTCGTCGCGGAAGGAGCCGCGGGCGATGGCCAGCAGCGCCGGGTCGCGGTCGATCCCCACGGTCGTGGCCTTCGGCATCCGGCGGAGCACCCGGTCGGAGATACTGCCCGTGCCGCAGGCGAGATCCAGCACTCTCGGTTCGGGACCCACCACCGCCTCGACGACATCGAGCATCACCCGGAACCGCTCCTCGCGGTCGGGCATGTACCACTCCTGCTGCCGGTCCCAACTGCGCTGCCAGCCTTGCCAGTCGGCTTCGTTCGCTGCGTGGGTCGTCACAGTGCCCCCTTCGCGTAATACCCTCGGTTGGATTCAGCCATTACCGACGATAGAACGTCCGCCGTAAGGATCACAAGTGGAACTCAACTATTACTCCGATATGGCCGTGCGGCTGGTCAACACCGAAGAGCCCGAGCGCGGGGTGGACACGCTGACCTCGGTCGAGTCCGTGCGTGAGCTGTGCGGCGCCGACCAGGCCGTATCGCGCAAGGCCACCGAGGCGGACGTGGCCAGGCTCCGCGCCGTGCGCACCCGGCTGCGCGCCGTCTTCGCCGCCGCGTCGGAGGGCGATGAGGTACGCGCCGTCGATCTGCTCAACTCCCTGCTGATGGAGTTCCCGACCAGCCCCCAGATCTCGGGGCACGAGGTGCTGGACGACGACGGGCGCCCCCGCTGGCACATGCACCTGGCCGAACACCCGGCGAACGCGACGGCCGCCTACGCGGCGACGGCCTGCATGGGGCTCGCCTTCCACCTCACCGACCTGGGCGTGGACCGGCTGGGGATCTGTCAGGCCACCCCCTGCCGCAACGCCTACCTGGACACCTCGACGAATCGTTCCCGCCGCTACTGTTCGGACCGCTGCGCGACCCGGGCCAACGTGGCCGCCTACCGCGCGCGCAAGCGCCGGGAGAACAGCCCGGACAGCGCCCCGGAAGCATCGGCTCCGCCGCGCGGACGCCCGGGGCCGACGAGCGGACGCAGCGCCGAGACCGACCAGCGGGCAACCGAGGCCAAGGAGGGCTGAACGCCGCGCGGCGGACGCAGCCGCAGCCAGGCACGGGCCACGACCAGTTCGTCGGGCACCGCGCCGAACTCCCGGCTGTCGTTCATGACCAGCGGATTGTCGCCCCGTACCCACCAGCCGCCGGAGCGCCGCTCGACGGCGCGCTTGACGATGAGCAGATCGTGCTGGAACGGGTGCCGCAGCACCACGATGTCACCCGCGCGGACGGCCGCGCCGTAGGTGACCACCAACTGGTCCCCGGGCAGCAGCGTCGGCCGCATCGAGGGGTTGTAGACCTCCGCCAGACCGATCCGCTTCAGCGGCCCGCCGCGCCCGTCACGCCCCCGGCCCTCCGCAGGGCCGTCTTCCCGCGCACCCCGCGCACCCCGCGCACGCTCCGGCATTTTTCCGCCTCCGGTCCTCCGGACCGCGCCCCGGTCCGTTTACTCCAGCAGGTCCAGCCTGTCACTGGACTTTTGTCCTAAGCCCGTGGGGGCACACGCGAAAAGGCTTCCCACACGGAGTAATCTCGCACGTGAGAAGACGATCACGAGGAAGGACGGCTTTATGCTCTCCCGCCTGTTCGCCCCCAAGGTGCAGGTCAGCGCCCATTGTGACCTGCCGTGCGGTGTCTACGACCCGGCTCAGGCCCGGATCGAGGCCGAATCCGTGAAGGCCATTCAGGAGAAGTACCAGGCCAACGACGACCCGCACTTCCGTGCGCGCGCGACCACCATCAAGGAGGAGCGCGCCGAGTTGGCCAAGCACCACGTCTCGGTGCTGTGGAGCGACTACTTCAAGCCTCCGCACTTCGAGAAGTACCCGGATCTGCACCAGTTGGTGAACGACACCCTCAAGGCGCTCAGCACCGCCAAGGGCTCCACCGACCCGGCCACCGGCCAGAAGGCCCTGGACTACATCGCCCAGGTCGACAAGATCTTCTGGGAGACCAAGAAGGGCTGACCGGCCTCGGCCCCGCGTGACCCGCGATGCCTTGATCGTCCGGTCGCTCCGCCCGCACCCGGCCCACGGCGCCCTCGTACGGCGCCGAACGGCCGGGTGCGGTCTTTCCCGGGGCCGGCCGGGAGCCTCGGTCACTTATCCGGTGGCCGCGGCCGGCCACCACTGACTAACGTGCGCGGGGTGTCGTATGCGCCCCGTGAGCATGGTGGTCCTGGCCGTGACGCCTCACCGCGCGCCTGGGTCCGCGCGGACTTCTCCCTCCTGCTGACCGCGACCGAACGCGTCGGCCTCGGCGCCGACACCGCGGCCGAGGTCTGGCACGCGGTGGACGAGGACGGGCTCAGATACGCGGTCAAGTGGAGCGGCGGCGGCTCCCGCGCGGCGCTGCTGGTGCCCGCACTGCTGGCCGCGCGCGGCGTATCCGGTATCCCGGCCCCGCTCTCCACTCTCTCCGGCGCCCTGTGGAGCGAACGGGAGGGCCGCAGGCTGTCGGTGGTGCCGTGGGTCTCGGACGAGGGCGCGCTGGACAGCGGCCTGACGGAAGATCAGTGGCGGACCTACGGCACCCTGCTGGCCCGTACGCACGCCACCGTGCCGGACCCGGAGACGAGGTCGGCGCTGCCGCGCGAGGACCACACGCACGCCGCTGAGACCGCACAAGTACGTGCCTTCCAGCGAGCTTTAGCGCGGGCGGCTCCGGGCAGCGCCCACGGCTCCGGCTCCGATTCCGGCCTCGAATCCGCCGCCGCTGCCACTGCCTCCGCCGCCTCGGACACCGCCGAGGCGCTGCTCGCGGGCGCCGACGAGCTGTGCCGACGGCTGCGCGCCCGTGACCCCGCACCGGCCGTGCTGTGCCACGGCGACCCACATCTGGGCAACGTCCTGCTGCGCGAGGGCCGCCCCTGGCTGATCGACTGGGACGGCGCGGCCTTGGCACCGCCCGAGCGCGACCTGTTGTTCGTACTCGGTGGAGTATTGGCCTCCGCTCCGGTCCGCGTGCACGAACAGGCGTGGTTCTTCGAGGCGTACACCGCCGCCGGGGGCAACCTCGCACATCGACCCCGAGCGTCTGGCCTACTACCGCTGCCGCCGAGCCCTGGAAAACCTGGCGGGGCCCGCCGCTGAGGTACTCGACCCCAGGCGGCCCGAGCCCGAGCGCGCCGAGGCCCTGGCGATCCTGCGCGGCGTCCTCTCCGCCACCGGCCTGGCCGCCGACGCGCTGAGATCTCTCGACGAGACCGGCGCGCGGAGCGGCGCGGCGCTGTGACGTGGTGACGCCGTGAAGCCGTGACGCCGTGATCCCTGTGAAGCCGCCCGTCAGCCCACCGTCGGCTCCGGTCCCGGATCCGGAGCCGACGACAGCCGCCACAGCGAGGTGGTCTCGGCGGCCCGGGCCGCGTGGAGCGGGTCGGACCGGTCGCCGGCACGGGGGTGTCCGGGGCGGACGTCCAGCCGGTCGGTCACGCGCAGGCCCGCGTTCCCGATCCAGGACAGCAGTTCGTCGCGGGAGCGCAGACCGAGGTGTTCGGCCAGGTCGGAGAGGATGAGCCACCCCTCGCCCCGGGGGGCGAGCCGCGCGGCGAGGCCGTCGAGGAATCCGCGCAGCATCCGGCTGCCCGGATCGTAGACGGCCTGCTCCAGTACGGACGTCGGCTTCGCCGGCAGCCACGGCGGATTGCATACGGCCAGGTCGGCGCGGCCGGTGTACGCGCCGGGGCCGGGGAACAGGTCGGCGCGCACGACCTCGACCGTCTCCCGGACGCCGAGCCCGCGTACGTTCTCGCGCGCGCACTCCAGCGCCCGCTCGCCCAGGTCCGTGGCGATCACCCGGCCGATCCCGCGCCGCGCGAGCACCGCGGCCAGGACGCCCGTGCCGGTTCCGATGTCGAAGGCGACGAGGGAGCCGGGCTCGCCCGGCGGCAGCGGGGCCCGCGCCACCAGTTCGACGTACTCGCCCCGCACAGGCGAGAAGACTCCGTGCCGGGGGTGCACCCGGTCGCCGCCCAGCGCCTCGACAGGCACGCCCTTGCGGCGCCACTCATGGGCGCCGAGCACCCCTTGCAGCTCCCGCAGCGGGACGAGCGTCAGCTCCGCGACGGGCGGCCCGTACGCCTCCTCACACGCCTGGGCCACGTCGGGCGCGCGGCGCAGCGGCACGGCGTACGCGCGGTGTTCGTCGCGCGCGCTCTCACTCGTCGCGCCCGTCGCGCCCGGGGTGCCGGCAGCGCTCGGGGCGTCCGGCGCGCCGGGAGCGTGCAGGGGCACCAGGAGCATGCCGAGCACGCGGGCGCGGCGGGAGCGCGCCTGGCGGTACAGGTGGAAGCTCTCGCTGGGAGTGGCGCCCTGCTTGGGCGGCTTGCGGTCCACCCGGCGGGCGAGCGCGGCCAGCAGCTGACGGGCGCCGTGGTAGTCGCCGCGCCACAGCAGCGCGGTGCCCTCGCAGGCCAGCTTGTAGGCGGCGTCGGCGGTCATCCGGTCGTCCGCGACAGTCACCTTCCCTGGCGGGCGCGCGCCGCTCTCGGAGCGCCACAGCGCGGATCGCTCCGCCCCGTCCTCGCTCCAGTGGACCCGCTCGCCCGTCCCCTGCCCGACCTCGGCCGTCTCCTGCTCGTTCACTGTCCGCACCGCTCAACCCTAGGCCGCCGCGTCGCCTCCCCGCGCATCCGCGAGCCCGGCGGCGCTTGCCATCATGAGGTGGGCCCCGGTCCCGCAGCGGTCCGGGTGACAGCGGCGCGTCGCCTCCCGTCGGCCCGGGGAACCGGCTGGTCACCGCATACGTTGACGGGACACGACGGAAGACAGGGCAGGCAGCACGGCTCCCTGTTCCGCACCGCATTCACCGTTCACCAGGAGGCAGGACCATGGCAGGCTTTCTCGACCGCGCCAAAGAGCAGGCACAGCGAGGGCTCGCCCAGGGCAAGGAGAAGGTGGAGGAGGTCCAGGCCCAGCGCGCGGGCAACGACCTGCTGCGCAAGCTTGGCGCTGCCTACTACGCCGAGCAGCGGGGCACCGGCTCCGCGCAGGATGTCCAGCAGGCCCTCTCCGCCCTGGAACAGCACATCGCGCAGAACGGCGACGCCTTCTTGAAGAGCTGACCCCCGCGGGGCCGTCCGAAGCCGTCCCCGGGGCCTGCCCGCAGCGGGCCCCGGGCCCGGGTCCCGGGCTCACCCGAAGCGGAGGCGATGGAGCATGAGCAGCGCCGCCGCCATGTTCGCCGCGGGGACTTCCCCGTTGGCGATCAGGTCGGGCACCTCTTTGAGCGGTACCCACTCGCGCTTCTCGGACTCGAAGTCGTCCTCGGGGTGTCCGAGGTATTCCGCGCTCTGCGCCCAGTAGATGTGGTGCCGCGCGTCGGTCAGTCCGTTGGACGGCTCGACGGTCATCAGGTGGTGGAGGGGCCCGGGCCGCCAGCCCGTCTCCTCCAGCATCTCGCGGGCCGCCGCCCGGGCCAGGTCCTCCCCCTCCTCGACGACTCCCGCCGCCAGTTCCCACCCCCAGCTGTCGGTGATGAAGCGGTGCCGCCACAGCAGCAGCACCTCGTTGCGCTCGTTGACCGCGGTCGCCATCGCGACGGGACGCAGCCGGATCAGATAGTGATCCAGGTGCCGTCCGTCGGGAAGCTCCACGTCCGCCAGATTCACCCGAAGCCACTGGTTTTCGTACACAGTGTGTTCACCCAGGTTCTTCCATTGCACGTATGTGCCCCCTTCCTGACGGAGGTTGGGCACATCCCAGCATGTTGTGCTCTTCCTCTGACAGGGGCACTCCGCGTGCCCCGGCTCAGAAGGGCACGCTCAGCGCTTCCTCGATGAGCTTCGCCGCCTCGGCGGCTGAAGTCCCGGGGTGCTGTGCCAGCCGCTGCCGCACCCTGCGCATGCGCCCGCGCAGCCGCTGCGACTCGATGCCCTGCGCCATCCCCACCATTTCCGCCGCTGTGACCGCCGCCCGCTCGGGGTCTCCGGCGTGCAGTGCCACGTCGGTGAGGGTGGCGAGCCGGTTGACGCGGCCCCGTACGTGCGCCGGCGCACGCGCGGCTTCCTGGGCGTAGGCGGCTGCCGCGCGCAGCTCTCCCAGGAGCAGCAGCGCCTCGGCCAATCGGACCTCCACCAGGCCCGGTTGGACGTAGCCGGTCTCCTCGGGCTCCTCCTCGGGGCGAATGCGCTGGGAGTAGGACTCGGCCCTGCGCATGCAGGTGTGGGCCGCGCGCCGGTCGCCGAGTCGGGCGTACGCCTTCGCCTGCATCGCGTACAGATCCGTGGCGAGCGCGGGGCTCGTGCGCGGGCCCGCCACCCGCAACACCGCCTCGGCGCAGGCGAGTGCGTGCCTGTTGTCGCCCAGGAAGAGCGCCTGGTTGACCAGGAGCGCCACGACATAGCCGCCGAAGAAGAGGTCGCCGGATGCCTTGCCGAGCCGGAGCGCCTGGTGGAAGTAGCGCTGGGCCAGGCCCTGCGCGTCGGCGTCGTAGGCGCAGATGCCGCTGATCGCGGCCAGCGACCCGGCGGCCCGGCACAGTTGGCGGCCGGTGCTGTCGTCGTAGCTGCCGCGCAGCAGGGGGGCGACTTCGCTGTTGAGGAAGCCGACGACGCGGGCGCGGGTGGCGACGCCTCCCGCATTGCGGTACAGGTGCTCGTAGTGGCCGCGTGCGGTGTGCAGGACGGTGACGTCCGCCTCGGTGACCGGCACCCCGGCGCGGCGCGAGACGTCCTGGTCCTCGGGCGGGTTCTCCCACTCCCATACGGGCGCCACCGCCGCGGCGCCGGTCAGCAGGGAGGGGCCGGGCCAGTCGTCGTGGACCTGGTCCGAGCGCCACAGCGAGGCGGCGCGTTCCACGAACCTGCCCAGTCCGTCGCCTTCGCCGCCGGGGAGGCCAGCGGGGAGACGTCCGGCTGTCGGCATCGCCATGCCGATGTCACTGAGGGTGAGAGTCCGGTTGAGCTTGGCGCCAAGGACCTCGCAGATCAACTCGGGGACCGTGCCGCGCGGGCGCTGCCCTCTGAGCCAGCGCGCCACAGCTGTGTGATCGTAACGCAGGGTGATTCCTGCTTGGCCGCCTAATCGGTTGACCCTGGTAGCGAGACCGGCCCGGGATATTCCTGACTGGTCAAGCAGTGCGTCCAGTTGACTATTGGGCTCCATGCCGCCCTCCGTCGTCCAACGTGTTGTTTCGCAGAGTAACGGACGTGTGTTCACACGGGGTGTGAAAGCACCACGTACGCGTGCGCTCGGCACATGCTCCCGACGCTTCGGAGAATGCGCTTACCTAAAAACATCCGCGTGCATGACAGCACATTCAGCACACGGAGAGCTACGGAAAGACACCCAACGAGCGTCGCAGAGAGGCAGATTCATGAACGACCCCATCCGGCTCCGCCACGGGAACAGCCATGCGCCCCTCTGACCCCACCCACGCCCCGGCGCACGCCGCCGGCCGCGCCCGGACCCGCCCCCCGAACCGCGCGCTGCGAGCCCTCCTGGAGGAGACCGAGTGGACGCAGGCGGCGTTCGCGCACGCCATTACTCGTCTCGGTGTCGAGATCGGCATACATCTTCGGTATGACAGGACTTCAGTCGCCCACTGGCTGCGCGGCAGCCGCCCCGATCCCCGGGTGCAGCACCTCATGGCGGAGGCGCTCTCCCGACGCCTCGGCCGCCGGGTGACGGTGAGCGAACTGGGCATGCGGAGCACCCAAGGGGCGCGCGGCGCACGCGCGGGCGCCGGAGCGCGGCGGCGGAGAGGTGCGGACGGCGACGAGGAGGGGCCACATGCCGGGAGCCGGAACTACGCCACGGCGACCTTGGACGCCCTCCTCCCGGACCCCGGCGGGCATACGCACCCCGCCGACCGGCTCACCGCGCTCACGGCCCCTGTGGTCCCTCCGCCCCGTGCCGACGCTCCTCCCCCGGCGCCCTACACGCTGAGGTTGCTGGAGGAGTCGGTACGCCACGACCGGTCCCGTGACAGCGAACAGCCCCGCATCCGGGCGCAGTTCGACCCCGAGGAGCGGCGGCCCGCCCGTCACGAACGGGCCGCCACGCACGAGCCGCCCGCCGCCCCCGAACCCTCCGGCCACCCCGCGCCGTCCGGCCTCTCCACACCGTCCGGCGGCCGGATGGCGCACCCCGGCCACCGGACCCCCCCGGCCACCGCGCCCGCACCGGACCCGGCGACCTTGCCCGCCACCGCGCCCGCTGCCGCCGCACGCAACACCTGTTCCGCGCGCGGCACACGGCCCAGCGCGCCGCCCGGCCCCGGCGAGGTGGCCTCGGTCCACGAGCACGCCCGCTTCTTCGCACTCCAGGCCGACCGGTACGGCGGCGGCCACATCCGCACCTCGCTGGCGGCGTACCTGTCCGGGCTGGTGCGTCCGCTGCGCTGCGGTGAGGAGAGCGCGGCCCACCGCGGCATGCTGGCCGGCGGCGCCCGGCTGAGCTACCTGCTGGCGCGGGTCTACGCCGACGAGCAGCGGCACGGACTGGCCCAGCGCGCCTTCTTGACCGCCGCCGACCTCGCGAGCGAGGCGGATGACCCCGAGGGCGTCGCGCTGGCCCGCCGCGCGCTCAGCTCCCAGGCGCACCAGCTCGGGCACCCGCGCGCGAGCCTGGCGCTGGCCGAGGCCGCCTGCGAGGGGGCACCGGCCGAC
Source organism: Streptomyces axinellae (assembly GCF_039532135.1). Lineage (NCBI taxonomy): Bacteria > Bacillati > Actinomycetota > Actinomycetes > Kitasatosporales > Streptomycetaceae > Streptomyces > Streptomyces axinellae. The sequence goes on along the minus strand of NZ_BAAARJ010000004.1, from coordinate 178,829 downwards.
GCCGATCCCTCGACGCGGGCGTTCTTGTACGCGGGCCTGGCCGTCGCCGAGGCGGCCGGGGGCGACCGTACCCGGGCGCTCGCGGCGCTGGGCCGGGCCGAGCGCCAGCTCGCGTGCGCCCCGGCGGACTTGACGACGGGCCCGGCGAGCCCCGGCCGCGAGCCGGTCGGCTCCTACCAGGACGCCGCCCTGCTCTACCAGTCCAGCCAGTTGCATGCCGCGCTCGGCGATCGTACGGGCGCCATCCGCGACCTGCGCTCCTCACTGCGCGCACGGCCCAGCGGCGAGCGGCGCTCGCGCGCGCTGTGCCAGGCGGAGCTGGCCGAACTCCTGCTCTCCTGCGGCCGGCTGGAGGAGGCGTGCGTCTCCTGGCAGGACTTCTTGGCGGAGTGCGCGCAGGTCCGCTCGGGGCGCGTCCTGGCGGCCCGCTCCCGGATGCCGGTCCTGCTGCGCCCGTACGCGCGCGAGCGCTGCGTCCAGGCGCTCCTCGCACGGACGAGGGCGCCCGCCGCCGGGCGTCGATACGGCTAGAACCCCGCCGGTCCGGGGTATGACGACCCCACACCGGAGGAACACTCCGGCCACAGCACGAGCAGAGACGGGGGCGAGGATGGCCACACCCATCACCGCGACAGCTTTCGTCCAGGCCCTCAAGAAGGAGGGCGTACGGATCGAAGAGGTACGCGACTGGCGCAACCACAACCGCAACAAACAGGGGCCGTGGGGCCCGGTGCACGGCATCGTGATCCACCACACGGCCACCGAGGGTTCCGCCCAGACGGTGGACCTGATCTACGACGGCCGCTCCGACCTGCCGGGCCCGCTCGCGCACGGCTGCGTCACCAAGGACGGCACCGTCCATCTGACCGGTCACGGCCGGGCCAACCACGCGGGCCTCGGCGATGACGACGTACTGCGCGCCGTCATCGCCGAGCGGAACACCCCCTCGCCGAACGAGCAGAACAGCGACGGGAACAGGTATTTCTACGGCTTCGAGTGCGAGAACCTCGGAGACGGCAAGGACTCCTGGCCCGAGGAACAGCTGGACGCGATCGCGCGGGCCGCCGCCGCGCTGTGCCGGCACCACGGCTGGCACGCGCGGTCGGTCATCGGCCATCTGGAATGGACGGACCAGAAGGTCGATCCGCGCGGCTTCAGCATGGACGATCTGCGGGACAAGATCGCCGAGCGTCTCAAGTGAGCGGCTGATCTTCCCCGTCCGGGGCCGCCGCACGCGCCTCCCGGCCGGGCGCCCACCGGGCCCCGGCCGGGCACAGCGCCCACAATGGACCAATGGTGCTGCTTCCGTTGTGTGGGAGAAATGCCAGGGCAGTTGCGTCGCTCGACAGAGCCGGTCGAAGGCCGCATGCCTGGCCGGGGCCGCGGTAAGCCGCGCCAAACGGCGTGCCGAAGGCTCGCCTTGAGGAACAAGCGTGCGCTTGAGGAGTAACAACAGCGAGGCCCCGTCTCCAGACTCGAAGAGACGGGGCCTGCGCGGTCGGGTCATCACATACGGTCGAACCGGCCGCGTGCCGTGCTTCTGATGAAAGCCTGCCACTGCTGGGGAGAGAAGCTGAGAGTCGCTCGCTCTCGGTCCTTGGTGTCCCGCGCCGCTACCCCACCGCCGAGGAGAGCCACCTCTACGCAGTTCCCTTGCCCGTCGCTGCGGCTGGATTTGATCCAGACCGTAGCCGTTTCACGCTCGCTCATGTCTCCCTGCCATTTCTGAGATCAGGGCCAGTGAGTCCTGATCGCTGTGTGCTGCCTGCCAGATGCCCGAGATCGCGTGCTCGTAGCTTGCGATCTCGTGCGGCTTGTCGAGGTACAGGCTGCCGGTGTAGCCATCCGTGTAGACAGTCGGGGGCTCCCCTGGCGCCCGGTCCCCGTTCGACGGGAACCGCAGGAGCATGAACGCCTTGGTCAACAGACCCGCGTGCGCCCCTGCCGCATACGGCACAACCCTGATCGACACGTTCGGCATTTCGGATACGTAGACCAGGTGCGCGAGTTGACGTGTCATCACCTCGTGTCCGCCTATGGGCCGGTGAAGCACAGCCTCGGCCAAAGCTACGTGCAAGTTGGGAGGAGTCGGCACTCGGCTGAGCAACGATTGACGCTCGACCCTCAGCGTGACGCGTCGAGCGATCTCCGCTTCGGTCGCGTCGGGGTTGTGCAGCCGGATCAAGGTCTCGGCGTAGTCCTCGACTTGCAGTAGTCCGGGGATCAGCTCTGCCTCGTACGTGAACAGCTCCGAGGCGGCTTCCTCCAGCCCGATGTATACATCGAATCCTGCCGGGATGATGTCGCCGTAGCTGTGCCACCACCCCTTGGACTTCGACTCACTGGCAAGCCCGACCAACGCATTGGTCGTCTCCTCGGATGCCTTGTAGGTCCGGCACATCGCCTCGACGTCGTGGCGCTTGAGCGGCGCCTTACCCGTCTCGATCCGCCAGACCGTGGTCTCAGACAGCTCCATGGCACGCCCCGCTGCCTTCTGGGTTAACCCTGCCGCTTCGCGCAGTTCCTTCAGATGCCGTCCTAGCCGGCGCCGGGGAACCGTCGATCCGCTCGCGTCCGCCACTGCCTGTGCCTCCTCCGCCTCAGTGTCTCTCCGGAGCACCTTTCAAAGTGAAAACGCCAGACCCTTCAACTTGAGGACCCTCCTAAGAAATTAAGGCTTCAAAATGGGATTCCAACTTTGAAAGCTTGCAGATGGATCCTCCCAGCCGACATCGTGGTTCCGCTACCACCGGCGCCCGAACTGCGGCTCATTCGCTGGGCATTGAGCCCATGACGCGTGCTGGTGGTCATCCATCCCGTGCATGTGTTCGCGGGCTCAGTGATGTTCACCGGGAGGCGTCGTGGGTGGCCCATCAGACCTCGGTATCGGATACCGGGTCGGTGTTGTCGTGGTTGACCGCCGTACGGGCACGCTCGACCGTGTTGTCGACAGGGACGGCGGCGACCCGCTTTTACAGCCCTTTGGCGGCGGCCGTGAATGGACGTGTCCGCCGAAGCACGCTGCGCTCGCCCAGTCTCAGGACACGTGCTGCCTCGGGGTGCCTCCGTCATCTATGGAGAGAGGAGCCACGTCGTGAACGACCGGCCGTCTCAAATGCTCTACATCCTGGTAGTGGCCGTGCTGGCTGGCGCTCTGGCCTTCGCTGCTGTGCAAGGGGGGCGACAGTGACCAACCTGTTCATGGACTGTCCCGTGCTGTGTGTACTGGGCGCGGCGGACCGCGATCGCGTCATCGCGCTCTTCCCCGGGGTCGAAACCGGCGAGCTCCAGGGGCCGCACTGGTGTGAGCTGGGCCGCGAACACCAGATTCATCGATCGGCGCTGCATCTGTATGACGACAGCACCACCCTGTGGGTGACCTGGACGAGCACGGGGCACCTCCCGATTGCCTCGCGCACGAGCCTGACCCGATGGGATCAGCCTGCTTCCTCTCCCGGCAACACGAGGGGCCGCACTCGTGGGAGTTCCTTGACGATGCGATTCGTCTCGGCATCTACGGCTTGGAACTACCTACGTAGGGTCCTCCGCCCACACGCTCGGCCCCGTCTACGCCTGCCCCCTGCGCGTAGACGGGGCTTCTCTGCTGCTGGGCGTCTGTGATCTGCGCATATCCCCAGGATCCAAGCCCGGGAGCATCCCGAGGACAACGGCCACAATGGACATGTGGACCACCCTGTAGATCTCGCCACCGCACTCCGGCCCCGCCCTCCCTCTCCGCTCCAAGAGGTCGAGGACGAGCGGTTCGCCCGCCGGGGCGTACGCCTGCTGCTGAAACGGGAAGACCTCATCCACACGACGCTGCCGGGGCCGTGGGACACGGCTGCGCTTGGACCAGTGGACCTGTACCCTCCCGGCAACAAGTGGCGCAAACTCGCCCCTAACCTGCGAGCTGTCGCCGCCTCGGAGCATCGCAGCCTGCTGACGTTCGGGGGCGCCTACTCCAACCATCTGCGGGCCACGGCCGCGGCCGGCCGGCTGCTGGGGCTGCGCACCGTCGGGGTGGTGCGCGGCCAGGAGTTGGCAGACCGGCCGCTGAACGCGTCGCTGGCACAGTGCGCGGCCGACGGCATGCTGCTGCACTTCGTCTCACGTGCCGACTACCGCCGTCGGGCCGACCCGGACTGGCACCGCGAGCTGCGCGACCGGTTCGGCCCGTGCACGGTGGTGCCGGAGGGCGGCAGCAACGAGGCGGCCGTACGCGGGTGCGTGCCGCTGGGTGAGGAGTTGCGCGGGCACACGGACTTCGCCGCCGTCGCCTGCGGGACCGGCGGCACTCTGGCAGGCATGGCGGCCGGGCTTTCCGCAGGTCAGCGGGGTATCGGCGTGGCAGTGCTGAAGGGCGGGTTCCTGCCGGGAGAGGTGCGCCGGCTCCAGACCGCCGCCTTCGGCGGGCCGCGCGGCGACTGGTCGGTGGAGGAGCGGTTCCACGGCGGCGGCTACGCGCGCACCACTCGGCAGCTGGCCGTCTTCGCGCGGGAGTTCGCCGGGCGGCACGGGCTGCCGCCGCTGGATCACATCTATGTCGCCAAGTTGCTCTTCGCGCTCACCCGGCTCGCCGAGGAGGGTGCCTTCCCCTCGGGCAGCACGGTGACGGCGGTCGTCACGGGGCAGGCGCACCCCGCAGCCCGTGACGCAGGGTGACAAAATGCATCACTTTCCGTGTTCATCAACTCACAGCCCCCCACCCCTTCCTGACCGTCCGTAGTCGATTCACAGACCCCCGCCGCCGCTCTCCCCCGCTCCGGGCCTCCATCAAGGGGCGGGTTTCGGCCCTTGTCGGAGCGTGTGCCTCGCGGGGTTATGAACGCATCAGGTGACGGGTAATGAATTGACAGGCCCCTCCGCCGACCGTTCCGACCCCCGCAGCCGGACACACTCGGTGGCCGAAGGAGCCCGGGCTCCCTCTGGGGAAGCTGCCAGTGGCATTGCCACATTGCCAACAGAGCGTAATCGTCAAGGATTTGAGGGGCCCAACCCCTAGCCACAGAAAGTACCCATATGTTTACTATGGGTGACGCTCGCGGTGTGGGCGGCGTAGATCCATGCGTGCGGCATCGTGGCACGGATCGCGATAGCGTCGCTGACGAAAACGAACCAGCAGCCGCTTCGGCCCGCGAAGGCCCAACGGCTCGTGTCACCTTGGAGGTGAGGGTGTCCCAGATCGCAGGCGAGCCCGCATCGCAGGACTTCGTCGAGGTCCGGCTGCCGGCCGCGGGTGCCTATCTGTCGGTGCTGCGGACGGCCACCGCCGGGCTCGCGGCCCGCTTGGACTTCACCCTCGACGAGATCGAGGATCTGCGGATCGCCGTGGACGAGGCGTGCGCGATCCTGCTCCAGCAGGCCGTCCCCGGCTCCGTGCTCAGTTGTGTCTTCAAGCTCGTCGGCGACTCGCTGCGCGTCACCGTCTCGGCGCCGACGACCGATGGCCGTGCCCCGGAACGCGACACCTTCGCGTGGACGGTGCTCTCGGCCCTGGCCGGTGAGGTGGATTCAACAGTGTCCGACGACCGTACTGTCAGCATCAGCCTGCACAAGAAGCGCGGTGCGGGCCCCGGAGCGTCGTGACCGAGCACGAGGCAAGGGAGATGTGGGCCGGCCGCCACAGCGCGGCCCCCCTGGGCATTCCTGAGCAGCAGGCCCGGCCGCACCCGGCCGACCCCGCGAGTCAGCGACCGGAGCAGGCAGATCGGGCGGACGCGATGGACCAGCAGCAAGAGAAGCGCGAGCGGCCCGGCCACGGCAATGCGCGCGGGCTGGACCCGAACGACCGCAGTGGCGCGCGGGCGCTCTTCATCGAACTGCGCAAGCTGCCCGAGGGGCCCGAGCGCTCCGAGTTGCGCAACCACCTGGTGCGCATGCACCTACCGCTCGTGGAACACCTGGCCCGCCGCTTCCGCAACCGGGGCGAGCCGCTCGACGACCTGACCCAGGTCGCCACGATCGGTCTGATCAAGTCCGTCGACCGGTTCGACCCCGAACGCGGCGTCGAGTTCTCGACCTATGCGACACCGACCGTCGTCGGCGAGATCAAACGGCACTTCCGCGACAAGGGCTGGGCGGTGCGCGTGCCCCGCCGGCTCCAGGAGCTGCGGCTCTCCCTCACCTCCGCGACGGCGGAGCTGTCCCAGCAGCACGGGCGCGCCCCGACCGTGCACGAGCTGGCCCAGCGCCTGTCGATCTCGGAGGAGGAGGTCCTGGAGGGCCTGGAGTCGGCCAACGCGTACAGCACGCTCTCGCTGGACGTGCCCGACACCGACGACGAGTCGCCGGCCGTCGCCGACACGCTCGGCGCGGAGGACGACGCGCTGGAGGGTGTGGAGTACCGCGAGTCCCTCAAGCCGCTGCTGGAGGAGCTGCCGCCGCGCGAGAAGAAGATTCTGCTGCTGCGGTTCTTCGGCAACATGACCCAGTCCCAGATCGCGCAGGAGGTCGGCATCTCCCAGATGCACGTCTCCAGACTCCTCGCCAGGACCCTGGCCCAGCTGCGGGACCGGCTGCTCGTCGAGGAGTGATCTTCCGTGCGCATGCTGCTGGGGAGGGCGGTCGCCCTCCCCAGCAGCATGTGTGGCCACGGATCGCGCACCGGGCCCGCGGGTGCGGCAGTGCGGTCGGGCTCAGCCTCTGGGGCCGATACCCAGCGCCTTCGTCGCCGTCGGGTTCACCAGGCAGGCCAGCACGGCCACGGCAGCGACGGCCAGCGCCACCGCGGCGGCGCTCAGCAGACCGCCGGAGCGCACCAGCTGCCAGGCCACCGGCAGGGCGAGGAGCTGGACGATCATCGCAGGGCCCCGGCTCCAGCGCCGCAGCAGCCACAGCCCGCGCGCGGCGGCCAACGGCAGCGCGGAGAGGGCGAGAACGGTCACGGAGAGCGTGGCGGCCTGCACCGTGTCGTCCGGCTTCCCGGTGACCAGCAGCACCAGCGAGACGACCCCGAACCCGGCCACCACCAGCCCCTCCAGACCCGTCAGCACGGCGGCTGCCAGGATCCGGCGCGGCCGGGTCGCCCCCGGGCTCTCCGTATCGGCCACGGTCTCCGCCTCGGTCACGGTCTCGGTCTCGGCCTTGCTCTCGCTCACAAGGGAAGCCTAGCCCTCCCCCGCTCCGCGAGGGCTGGGCCGCCGTACCCCGCGGTAGGTACGCTTCACCTCATGCGCGCACTCCTCGTGGTCAATCCGGCAGCCACCACCACCAGCGCGCGGACGCGTGACGTGCTGGCCCACGCGCTCGCCAGCGACCTCAAGCTGGAGGTCGCCACCACGGAGTACCGCGGCCACGCCCGCGACCTCGCCCGGCAGGCCGCGCAGAGCGGCAGCGCGGAGCTGGTGATCGCGCTGGGCGGGGACGGCACCGTCAACGAGGTCGTCAACGGGCTGCTGCACGAGGGCCCCGACCCCGACCGGCTGCCGCGACTGGCGGTCGTGCCGGGCGGCTCCACAAATGTCTTCGCCCGCGCCCTGGGCATGCCCAATCACGTGGTGGAGGCCACAGGCGCACTGCTGGACGCGCTGGAGTCGGGCAGTGAGAGAACCGTCGGGCTGGGACTGGCCGGCGGCGTTCCGGGAACGGACGACGCCGAAATCCCCTCGCGCTGGTTCACTTTCACGGCGGGACTGGGATTCGACGCCGGAGTGATCGGCCGGGTCGAGCAGCAGCGCGAACGCGGAAAGCGCTCCACACACTCCCTTTATGTCCGCCAGGTCATGCGGCAGTTCCTGACGGAACCGCACCGCAGCAAAGGGACGATCACTCTGCGCAGGCAGGGCGAGGAGCCGATCGAGGAGCTGGCGCTCTCGATGGTGTGCAACACCGCGCCGTGGTCGTACCTGGGCAACAAGCCCCTGTACGCGGCCCCCGAGGCGTCCTTCGACACCGGCCTCGACGTGCTGGGGCTCTCCCGGCTGACCCCCGCCGCCGTCAGCCGCTACGGCACTCAGCTGCTCACTTCCAGCCCCGAAAAGGGGCCTCACGGCAAGCACGCGGTGACGCTGCACGACCTGACGGACTTCACCTTGCATTCCCAGGTCCCACTGCCGTTTCAGATGGACGGTGACCACCTGGGGCTGCGTACGAGCGTGAACTTCACAGGCGTTCGCCGTGCACTGCGTGTGATTGTGTAAGTGGAAGTGCCTAAAGTCCTTCCACTCGAACGTTTAGACCAGGATCCACCCACTGGAATGACGGCTGTGAGCTAGGCGACACCAAGGATTCAAAAAAAAGTTTCCGGAGGGGGTTGTATCCGTCGCCGAGGTTTGCGAGTCTCTTCATGGCGATCGGGACGGCCCGCCACTGGGCCCCCTTGAGAGTCCGAATCCCCTCCTTCTCATCTTTGTGGGACCCGCATCACAGTTGTGTGGCCCCCCTTCACCCGCGAGGGGATTCGTGAAAGCGTTCACATTCACAAGCAATGCCACACACGAGGAGAGGTAGCAGCCATGGACTGGCGTCACCACGCCGTTTGCCGCGAGGAAGACCCCGAGCTGTTCTTCCCCATCGGCAACACTGGTCCTGCGCTGCTGCAGATCGAGGAAGCCAAGGCCGTCTGCCGCCGCTGCCCCGTCATGGAGCAGTGCCTGCAGTGGGCCCTGGAGTCCGGTCAGGACTCCGGTGTCTGGGGTGGCCTCAGCGAGGACGAGCGCCGCGCGATGAAGCGCCGCGCCGCCCGCAACCGGGCGCGGAACAACGCCGCGACCGCCTGAAGCGCCGCCCCGCACCTAGCTGCATCCCCCGAGCCGCAGCGCGCAGTGCCTCGGAGCGCCTCACAAGCAAGCAGAGCGCCCGCACACGCAGAGCGTGAAGCGCTGAGCCCCGGTCCGTTCGTCAACGGACCGGGGCTCAGCGCTTTTCGCGCGTCTCGCGCTTCTCGGCGAGCGGCAGATCGAACAGCACCCGGGTGCCGCCCCCGGACGCGGGCAGCATGTCGAAACCGCCGCCCAACTCGCCCTCCACGAGCGTGCGGACGATCTGGAGCCCGAGGTTGCCCCCGCTCTTGGGGTCGAACCCCTCGGGCAGGCCGCGGCCGTTGTCCTGGACGGTGACCAGCAGCCGGGCCGCCTCCTTGCCCGGGCCGCCCGCACCGCCCGTGCCACCTCCGCCCCGTACGGCGTGCACCTCGATGGCGCCCTGCTCCTCGGGGCCGAAGCCGTGCTCTATGGCGTTTTGCAGCACCTCGGTCAGCACCATGGACAGCGGGGTGGCGACCTCGGCGCCCAGAATGCCGAAGCGCCCGGTGCGACGGCCGGTGATCCGGCCGGGCGAGATCTCGGCGACCATGGCCAGGACCCGGTCGGCGATCTCGTCGAAGTCCACGCGCTCGTCCAGGTTCTGGGAGAGGGTCTCGTGCACGATCGCGATCGAGCCGACCCTGCGCACCGCCTCTTCCAGCGCCTCCTTGCCGCGCATCGAGTCCATGCGGCGGGCTTGGAGGCGCAGCAGCGCCGCCACCGTCTGGAGGTTGTTCTTCACCCGGTGGTGGATCTCCCGGATGGTGGCGTCCTTGGTCACCAGTTCCCGCTCGCGGCGGCGCACTTCGGTGATGTCGCGCAACAGGATGAGCGAACCGATGCGAGTGCCCTTGGGTTTGAGCGGGATGGCGCGCAACTGGACGACGCAGTCGGTGCCCTCGACCTCGGCGCCGCGCGGGGCCCAGCCGCTGGCGAGCTTGACCAGCGCCTCGTCCACCGGGCCGCGGGAGGGCGCGAGTTCTGCGGTGGCCTGGCCCAGGTGCAGGCCCACCAGGTCGGTGGCCAGGCCGAGCCGGTGGTAGGCGGACAGAGCGTTGGGGCTGGCGTACTGCACGACGCCGTCCGCGTCGAGGCGGATGAGGCCGTCGCCCACCCGGGGCACATGGTCCATGTCCACCTGGTGGCCGGGGAAGGGGAAGGTGCCGCCCGCGATCATCTGCGCCAGGTCGGAGGCGCTTTGCAGGTAGGTCAGCTCCAGCCGGCTGGGGGTGCGCACGGTGAGCAGGTTGGTGTTGCGCGCGATCACGCCCAGCACCCGGCCCTCGCGGCGCACCGGGATCGACTCGACGCGGACGGGGACCTCCTCGCGCCACTCCGGGTCGCCCTCGCGCACGATGCGGCCCTCGTCCAGCGCGGCGTCCAGCAGCGGGCGGCGGCCCCGCGGGACGAGGTGGCCGACCATGTCGTCCTGGTGCGAGGTCGGCCCCGTGTTCGGGCGCATCTGCGCGACGGAGACGTAGCGGGTCCCATCCAGCGTGGGCACCCACAGGACGAGGTCCGCGAAGGAGAGGTCTGCCAGGAGCTGCCACTCGGACACCAGCAGATGGAGCCATTCCAGCTCGGCGTCCGAGAGCGCGGTGTGCTGGCGTACGAGGTCGTTCATGGAGGGCACCCGGCCGAGGGTACCGGCCGGCCGCGGGGGCCCCACCACGGGCGGGGAGGGCGTGGGTCCGGAATGGGCGCGGGCCGGAGAGGGTGCGGGCCCGGAAAGCACTTCGGGCCGCGGCGCCGGGGCGGGACCCTCAACCCGCCCGGCACCGCAGCCCGGAGCTACAAGACCCGCCGCTGTCAGGGCAGAGAGCGGCCGGGCCTCGATCTGCCCTCCTGTGCGGGGAGAGCAGAAGCCGTGTTTCCCGAGAATTGTGGACTAGACCACAGCGTCCTGTCTATGGATCGCGCGGCCCGCTCCGGTGATTCCGGTACCGGGCCGCCGCGTGCCGTCAGGTGCCTCATGCGTGCTGGATCGCCTCGTCGGCCGTCACGGGGAAGCGCGTCGTACGGTCGCCCAGCAGCAGGGCGCGGTAGGTGGCCGTGGCGGCCTCCTCCAGGTTCATCGCCCGGCGGAAGGCCATGCCCACGTCCTCGCCCAGTGCCGAGCAGCCGTGGTGTGCCAGGAGCACGCAGTTGTGCTCCTTGGCCTGCTCGGCCGCCGTGTCGGCCAGCTCGTCCGACCCGTTCGGGTAGAAACCGGTCCGGCCTATGGAGCGCACGTACACCGCGTGGTCCAGGGTCAGCAGCCGGATCTCGTGACCGAGCGCGTCCACCAGCACGGCGTGCTGGGGGTGCATGTGGACGATCGCGTTGGTGTCCTCGCGCACCCGGTAGGTGCGCTGGTGCAGCTTCCATTCGCTGGAGGGCTGCGGGTTGCCGCCGACGATCTGACCGGACAGGCTCATCACGGTGAAGTCCTCGGGGGTCAGCCGGTCCAGCCAGGTGCCCTTGCCGGTGACGACGAACTCGTCCGAGCCCGGCAGCCGGGCGGAGAGGTTGCCGCCGCTGGCGAGGACGAAGCCGCGCCGGACGGCGGTCGCCCCGACATCGACGAGCTGTTCCACCAGGCCCTCGACGGTGGTCTCCTGCTTCATGTCGCGCGCCTCCTCAGCGGGTCTCGGTGACCTTGGCGAGCGAGCGGGGCGCGTCCGGGTCCTGGCCGCGCGCGATGGTGACCTCGTAGGCCAGCATCTGGAGCGGAAGGATCTCCACGATCGGCTGAAGCTCCTCGGGCAGGCCCTCGGTGGGCAGCGCGAAGCCGGCCGAGGCGCGCTCGACCTCGTCCTGCTCGCCGATCACCACGAGGTCGGCGCCGCGGTCGCGCAGCCGGTCCAGCACGGGCTGGAGGGCCTGGCCGCCCTTGCCCCCGGTGACCACGGCGATGACCGGCGAGATGTTGTCCACCATGGCCAGCGGACCGTGCAGCAGGTCGGCGCCCGAGTAGGACAGGGCCGGGATGTAGCTGGTCTCCATGAGCTTGAGCGCGGCTTCCTTGGCGGTCGGGTAGCCGTAGCCGCGCGAGGTGAGCACCATGCGCTCGGCGAAGCGGTAGCGGGCCGCCAGCGCCTTGACCTCGTCCCTGCGCTCCAGTACGGACTCGGCGAGGCCGGGCAGTGCCTTGGCCGTCTCGATGCCCTCGCTGCCCTCGCCGCCGCGCAGGCCCTGGACGAAGAGGTAGAGCGCCAGCAGCTCGGCCGTGTACGTCTTGGTGGCGGGCAGTGCCTTCTCGGGGCCGGCCAGGACGTCGATGTGGAACTCGCTGACCTTCGCCAGCGGGGAGTCCGCGTTGTTGGTGACCGCCAGCGTGATCGCGCCCGCGTCCCGGGCCGACTGGGTGGAGGCCACCAGGTCGGGGCTGCCGCCGGACTGGCTGATGGTGATGACCAGGCAGTCGGTCAGGTCCGGCTGCGCCCCGTACGCCGTGGTGGTGGACATCGAGGTGAGCCCGCAGGGCTTGCCCAGCTGGATCTCCAGCAGGTACTTCGCGTAGAGCGCCGCGTTGTCGGAGGTGCCGCGGGCGGTCAGCAGGACGAAGCGGGGGTTCTTGGCGGCGATCCGCTGGGCCACCTCGCGGATGGCGGGGGCGCCCTCGTCCAGGATGCGGCGCAGCACTGCGGGCTGCTCGGCCATCTCGCCGGACATGACGGCGCCCGGCGTGGATGGAGCGTTCGAGGACATACGAGGTGCCTCCCAGGCGGGTCGTGCGGTGGTGTGCGCTTGTGCTTCGATCCTACGGCGATACGAACAGCCCGATTTGCCCCGGCCCCTCCCGGCTCCCCGGCCCCTTCCGGCTGCTCCCGGTGTCCCGCCGGGGCTCCTCGTGCCCCACCCGGCCTCCGTCCGGTGGAGGCCGGGTACGAACGCTCCCCAGCGCGGGACTCCCGGCGCGGGGGCGTGGTCACCCCTGGGCGATCACCTCGGCCGCTGCCCGGCCGCACACCCGCGCGGCGCCGTGCGTCGCGATGTGGAGCGCGCCGCGCGGCGGGGCCTGGGGGACGCCCATCTCGACGACCACCGTGTCGGCGCGGGCTGCCACCAGCTTGTCGACCGCCGCCGCCATCCAGGGGTGGCGGTGCAGGTCACGGACGACGGCGACCACCGACCGCTCCCCCGCGGCGGCCAGGATCGCGCCGCCCGCGTCGTCGTCGGTGCTCCCGTACGTCGCCGTACGGGTCCCCGGAACCATCCGTTCCAGCTCGGCCGCCGGTCCCCAGGGGGTCTCGTCCCCGACGGCGATGTTGGCCAGCGGGGTCAGTGCGGCGACGAACAGCGGGCCCGTGGGGCCGCTGTGCTTCTCCGGCCGCGTGACCACCAGGGCGCGGCGGGCCGCTGCCAGGCCGATGCCGGGGTCGGAGCGGAGCGCGGAGCCGGCCCGGCCCCCTGCGCCGGGTCGGCTCGCGCTCCGCGTCCATGCGGCCAGCGCGCGGACCCGCCCCGCCGCGTCGGCCAGCCGCTCCTCGGTCAGCTCGCCCGCGCGGACGGCCGCCACCAGCGCGTCGCGCAGCCCGAGCACGGTGTCCTCGCCGGCCAGTCCGCCGCCCACGCAGATCGCGTCGGCCCCGGCGGCCAGGGCCAGCACGCTGCCGCGCTCCAGGCCCCAGGTGGCGGAGATGGCCTGCATCTCCATGCCGTCGGTGACGATGAGCCCCTGGTGGCCGAGGCCGCCCTCGCTCTCGGGGGCGCGCAGCAATCCGGCGAGCGCGGCGGGGCTGAGGGTGCCGGGGCGGGCCGCGTCCAGTGCGGGCAGCAGGATGTGGGCGCTCATCACGCACTTGCTGCCCGCGCGCACGGCGGCCTGGAAGGGGACGAGTTCGCGGGCTCTGAGGGTGTCCAGGTCGGCGTCGATGCGCGGCATCGTGTGGTGGGAGTCCACGGCGGTGTCGCCGTGCCCGGGGAAGTGCTTGACGCAGGCGGCGACGCCGGCGGCCTGGAGCCCTTCCACGTAGGCGACGGTGTGCCGGGCGACGAGTTCCGGGTCGCCGCCGAAGGAGCGGACGCCGATGACGGGGTTGTCCGGGTTGGAGTTGACGTCGGCGGAGGGCGCCCAGTTGAGGTTGACGCCGGCTGCCGCGAGTCTGCGGCCGAGTTCATGGGCGACGGCCCGGGTCAGGTCGGGGTCGTCGATGTGGCCGAGGGCCAGGTTGCCGGGGAAGGAGGAGCCGCTGCGCGCCTCCAGCCGGGTGACGTCGCCGCCTTCCTCGTCGATGGCGACCAGCACCTCGGGGCGCACCTCGCGCAGCTGTTCGGTGAGGATGGCGAGCTGTTCGGGCGAGTCGATGTTGCGCCCGAACAGGCCGACGGACGAGAGTCCTTCGTCGAGCCGGCGCAGCAGCCATGCGGGCGCCGAGGTTCCGGTGAAGCCGGGCTGGAGCACGGCCAGGGCGTCGCGGGTGAGGGTGTCGGAGTCTCGTACTGATGTGGTCATTCGGCGCGGTGTCCCTTCACTTCACGGGTGTGGCGTCACGGCGGCGAGCGGCCCTATCCCTTCACCGCACCGGAGGTGAGGCCGCTCACTGCCTTCCGCTGGAGGTAGATGAAGAGCAGCAGGATGGGGATGGCGAAGAGCGAGGCGGCTGCCATCGTGGCACCCCAGTCGTCGCCGAACGCGGTCTGGAACGTCGAGAGCCACAGGGGCAGCGTCTGGGCTTCCGCGTCCTTGTTGAGGATGAGGACCATGGGGAACTCGTTCCAGGCGGTGATGAAGCCGAAGAGCGAGGTCGCCATCAGGCCGGGGGCCAGCAGCGGGAAGATGACCTTGACGAAAGCCTGGGTGCGGGTGCACCCGTCGACCATCGCGGACTCCTCCAGTTCCCTGGGGACGGCCGCGACGTAGCCGCGCAGGGTGATCACCGTCAGCGGGAGGACCATGACGGTGTAGAAGAGCGTGAGCGGGACCAGGCTGTTGAGCATGTCCGCGTCGCGCACGATCATGTAGATCGCGATGACCATGACCTCCCAGGGCGCCATCTGGGCGACCATGAAGGTCAGGATGATGCCCTTGCGCCCCCGGAACCGCATCCGCGCGATGGCGAACGAGGCGAAGAGCGCGAGCACGAGTGAGATCCCCACCGCCAGCACGGTGACGGTGACGGAGTTGCGCACCAGCGTCCAGAAGTGCTCGGCGTTCACCGCCGTCTTGAAGTGTTCGAAGGTGGGCGAGGTGGGGAACCAGACGGGGTCCTCGCTGAGGATCTCCCCGTTGGGCTTGAACGCCGTGTTGAACATCCAGTAGACGGGGAAGGCGAACACCACGAACAGCACCAGGGCTGTGGCGTTGGGCCATATCCGGCCGGTGAGAGACTTTCGCGCGCGGCTCATCGCAGCCCTCCAGCGGCGGTGTGGGTCTCGACGTCCCCCGCCTCGTCGTCGTCTTCCTGCCGCAGCGCCATGCGCAGGTAGTACGACATCAGCGCGAGCAGGATGAGGATGGTGAGCACCGAGATCGCCGCGCCTGCGCCGTAGTGCTGGTTGCCGACGCCCTCGACGAAGGCGTAGACGGGCAGGGTCTCGGTCAGCCGGTCGGGGCCGCCCTGGTTGACGGCGAAGACCTGCGGGAACGCCTTGAAGATCCAGATGACTTCGAGGAACGTCGCGACCATCAAGAAGGGCTTCAGGAAGGGGAACGTGACGTTCTTGAAGCTCTTCCAGGCCCCGGCGCCGTCCAGCGACGCCGCCTCGTACAGCTCCCGCGAGATGGTCGTCGTCGCGGCGTAGAGGTTGATGGCGACGAACGGCACGGACATCCACACGATCAGCAGGGAGATCACGAAGAACGTGGACAGCTGGCTGCCGGTCCAGTTGTAGTCCGCCATGGAGCTGAACCCGGCTTTGGCGAGCACCCAGTTGACGACGCCGAACCGCTGCGCGAAGAGCCACTGGTAGACGGTGGTCCCCGCGATGGGGGGCGTGGCCCAGGCGAGTACCAGCCCGACGGAGAGCAGCAGCCGCATCTTCGGTCCGAGCCGGGCGAGCAGCAGCCCGGTCAGAGTGCCGGCCACCATGATCAGTACGACGTTGACCGCCGTGAAGATCACCGATCGCAGCGTGACCCGCCAGAACGTCTCGCTGGTGAGGGTGTCGGTGTAGTTGCTGGGCCCGGTCCACTCGGTGACGCGCTGGATCAGCTGCGTCATGTTCAGGTTCTGGAACGACAGCATGCCGTTCATCACCAGCGGATAGCCGAGGAAGACGACGGTGAGCGCGAGCGCGGGCAGCAGCAGGAGGTAGGGCAGCGTGCCCTTCGCCCGCGACCGCCCGCCCTCCGGCGCCTCCGCTGCCGTCACCGGGCCGACCGGCACCTTCTCTCCCGGCGGTGCCTCACCGGTCTGCACAGACATCGTGGATCCAGCTCCAAGTCACACGGGACACGGGGGACAGCAGAGGCGGAGGGGGCACACCCGGGTGCCCCCTCACACCCCGCGAGCGGCGAAGCGCGGTGTCACCGCTTCGCCGCTGGGGGCAGCCTCACTGCTTCTGGGAGAGCCTCTTGTTCAGTTCGCCCTCGACGGCCTTGGCGGCGGCGCCGTGCGACTTCCCCTTGAGTACGGACGTCATATACGTCTTGATCGGGTTGGGCGGGTTCTCCACCCCGGCCCACTCGGGGATGAGCGGGGTCAGTCCGCCGTCGGCGACGGCCGGCGCCGCGGCCTGTGCCGCGGGGTTGCCCTTGAGCTGGTCCTGGAGTGCTTCCTTGTTCGGGATGACGCCGCCCTCCTTGGCGAGGGCGCCCTCGAACTCGTCGGACAGCGCGATCTTCAGGAACTCCTTGGCCAGTTCCTGCTTCTGGCTGCCGGCCGCGATCGCCAGGTTGGAGCCGCCGAGGAAGACGCCTTCGGGCTTGTCCGCCTTCTCACCCGGAATGGTGAAGTAGCCGATGTCCTTCTCGATCTTCTTGTTGCTCGCGATCGCGGTGGCCGCCTCCCAGCTCAGGCCGATGAAGGCGCCGGTCTTGCCCTTGGCGAAGACCTCGGCCTGCTGCGGGGTGGCCTCGTCCTTGTCCTTGGGGGCCTTGGAGTAGGAGGCGTACTTCTTGTAGGTCTCCATGGCCTCGCCGACCTTGGGGTCGGAGAGGTTGGAGACCCACTTGCCGCCCTTCTTCTTCACCAGGTCGGCGTTGTTGGCGATCAAGAGGCCGTCGAAGAAGTACCAGTTCTGGCCGGGCATGTAGATCGGCTCGGCGTCGGTCTTCTTCCCGATCCGGTCGAGCGCCTTGAAGAACTCGTCGCGCGTCTTGGGAGTGCCCTTGATGCCGGCCTCGGCCCAGATCTTCTTGTTGTAGATGACCGTGCGGTTGACGGCGAACCAGGGGGCGGCGTACTGCTTTCCGCCGTAGACCGCCGACTTGTTGATGGAGGGGGTCCAGTCGGCGCCGACCCCCTTCTTCAGGTCACCGAGGTCGGCGAGCCCGCCGGTCTTGGCGTAGGCGGGGGTCTGGGTGTTGCCCACCTCGATGACGTCGGGCGGGTCGGACTCGGAGAGCGCGGTGGTGATCTTCTGCTGGATGCCGTTCCACTGCTGGACCTCAAGCTTGAGCTTCGCGCCGGTCTTCTTCTCGAAGGCGGCCCGTACGTCCTTCTCCCACTGCTTGGGCGTCGAGCCGTCCATGGCCCAGAGCGTGAGAGTCTGGCCCTTGAAGCTGTCGGGCCCGGACTTCTTGTCGCCGTCGGACCCACAGGCCGCGACGTTCACCACCAGTACCGCGACTCCGGCCGCGGCGATGAGTCCACGTTTCACAGCATCCTCCCCTGCCCACTGGATGTGGTCCTACCTGCGTGATTCCGGGGGCTGTTCCCCGGTCCTCCAGCCGGATCCACGCGCCGTGCGGCGGGCCCGCCGAGGGCTCGGCGAGGGTTCCGTCGGAGACTCCGCGAGCACATCCGGATGATGGTTTAGACCAATGCGCAGAGCTTGGCCTAGACCTTTAGGGGTGTCAACGGTGTATAAAGCTCGCTGCAGGTTCCGTTATCGGAACGACATCTGAGCTGGGGCGCCCGACCGGAGCGGGCCCGTGCCACGATGTGAGCCGCTATAAAGACGGAGGAAGCCGGTGACGGCAGCACGACACGAGTCGGGAAGGCGGGCCATGGGCACGGAAGGGGGCGGCGGCACGCCCGCCGCCGCGCGGACCAGGGCCACCACGGGCAACGGAGCGACGGCCCGCACCGCACGCGTGCCCAAGTACTACCGTCTCAAGCGGCACTTGCTGGAGATGACCGAAACCCTGCCGCCGGGCACCCCGGTGCCCCCCGAGCGCACCCTGGCCAGCGAGTTCGACACCTCGCGCACCACCGTGCGCCAGGCCCTGCAGGAACTGGTCGTCGAGGGGCGGCTGGAGCGCATCCAGGGCAAGGGCACCTTCGTGGCCAAGCCCAAGGTCTCCCAGGCCCTGCAACTCACCTCCTACACCGAGGACATGCGCGCCCAGGGCCTCGAACCCACCTCGCAGCTGCTGGACATCGGCTACGTCACCGCCGACGACCGGCTCGCCGCGCTGCTGGACATCCCCGCGGGCGGGCGGGTGCTGCGCATCGAGCGGCTGCGGCTGGCCAGCGGCGAGCCGATGGCCATAGAGACAACACACCTGTCCCAGAAGCGCTTTCCCGCGCTGCGCCGCAGCCTGGTGAAGTACTCCTCCCTCTACACGGCGCTGGCCGAGGTCTACGACGTCCACCTCGCCCAGGCCGAGGAGACCATCGAGACCTCACTGGCCACCCCGCGCGAGGCAGGGCTGCTGGGCACCGATGTGGGGCTGCCGATGCTGATGCTCTCGCGGCACTCCCGCGACAGCGAGGGCGAACCGGTGGAGTGGGTGCGTTCGGTCTACCGCGGCGACCGCTACAAGTTCGTGGCCACCCTCCAGCGCCCGGCCGGCTGAGAGACCCGCGCGAGTTCCCCGTACCGGGGGTATGGCGCGGATCACCACGCTGTTCTACCGTCGCCCTGCCGCCAGGGTCGAGGAGGACATGCGAGTGCGCACTGCCACACAGGCCGGACACCGGCTCGGTCCCCGCTCCATCGCCGTCTGGACAGCGGTCGCGCTCGTCGGCGCCGTCGGCTGGGGAATGCTCGCGCTGGCGCGCGGGGAGGAGATCTCCGCGGCCTGGATGGTCGCCGCCGCGCTCGGCTCCTACGCCATCGGATACCGCTTCTACTCGCGCTTCATCGCCACCCGCGTCCTGCGCGTGGACAAGTCGCGGGCCACGCCCGCCGAACGGCTCGACAACGGGATCGACTTCCACCCCACCGACCGGCGGGTGCTGCTGGGCCACCACTTCGCCGCGATCGCGGGCGCCGGGCCGCTGGTGGGACCCGTCCTCGCCGCACAGATGGGGTATCTGCCGGGCACCATCTGGATCGTCGTCGGCGTGATCTTCGCGGGCGCCGTGCAGGACATGGTGACCCTCTTCTTCTCGATGCGGCGGGACGGCAAGTCCCTTGGCCAGATGGCGCGGGAGGAGATCGGGCCGGTCGGCGGGGCCGCCGCGCTGCTCGCCGTTCTCGCGATCATGATCATCCTGCTGGCGGTGCTGGCGCTGGTCGTGGTCAACGCGCTGGCCGAGTCGCCGTGGGGCACCTTCTCGATCGGCATGACCATCCCGATCGCCCTGTTCATGGGCTTCTACCTGCGGGTGCTGCGGCCGGGCAGGGTCAGCGAGGTCTCGCTGATCGGCGTCGCGCTGCTGCTGCTCGCACTGGTCTCCGGGCGCTGGGTCGCCGAGTCCTCGTGGGCGGACACCTTCACACTGGAGCCGGGCACGCTGGTGATCTGGCTGCTGGTCTACAGCTTCGTCGCCTCGATCCTGCCGGTGTGGATGCTGCTGGCGCCGCGCGACTACCTGTCCACGTTCATGAAGATCGGCACCATCGGGCTGCTGGCCATCGGCGTCATCGTCACGCTGCCCACTCTCAAGATGGCGGGCGTCACCGACTTCGCCGGTGTCGGGGACGGGCCCGTGTTCGCCGGCTCGCTCTTCCCGTTCGTCTTCATCACCATCGCCTGCGGTGCCCTCTCCGGCTTCCACGCGCTGATCTCCTCGGGCACCACCCCGAAGATGATCCAGAAGGAGACGCAGGTCCGGATGATCGGCTTCGGCTCCATGCTGATGGAGTCGTTCGTCGCGATCATGGCAATGGTGGCCGCCTGCATCATCGACCCCGGGCTCTACTTCGCGATGAACGCCCCCGCCGGGGTCATCGGCGACAACGTGCAGGCCGCATCCGAAGCCGTGCAGCACCTCGGATACACCATCTCCCCCGACCAGTTGGCGGCGGCGGCCAAGGCCGTGGAGGAGCAGTCGCTGCTCTCCCGCACGGGTGGTGCCCCGACCCTGGCCATCGGTGTCTCGGAGATCTTCTCCAAGGTCGTGGGCGGGGGCGGCATGAAGGCGTTCTGGTACCACTTCGCCATCATGTTCGAGGCGCTGTTCATCCTGACGGCACTGGACGCCGGTACCCGCGTGGGCCGCTTCATGCTCCAGGACATGCTGGGCAACGTCTACAAGCCCTTCCGCCGGGTCAGCTGGTGGCCGGGGCTGCTGATCTCCAGCGCGGTGATCGTGGCGCTGTGGGGCTACTTCCTGTGGGTCGGGGTGCACGAGCCGCTCGGCGGGATCAACCAGCTCTTCCCGCTCTTCGGCATCGCCAACCAGCTGCTGGCGGCCGTGGCCCTGGCGGTCTGTACGACGCTGCTGATCAAGTCCGGGCGGCTCAAATGGGCCTGGGTGACGGGCATCCCGCTGGTGTGGGACGCGGTGGTCACGCTGACGGCGAGCTGGCAGAAGGTCTTCTCCAGCGACGCGAAGGTGGGCTTCTTCCAGCAGCGCTCCAACTACCAGGACGCCATCGACCAGGGCAAGATCCTCCCGCCCGCCAAGACCATGGACGACATGCACACCGTCGTCACCAACTCCACGGTGGACGGCGTGCTCTCCGCCCTGTTCGCCGTGCTGGTGATCGTCGTCCTGGCGGACGCGGCCCGCACCTGCGTGCGCGCGATCCGCGACCCCGGGGGCGCGAAGCTGACGGAGGCGCCGTACGTGGAGTCGAAGCTGGTCGCCCCCGCGGGCCTGGTGGCCACCAAGGAGGAGAAGGCCGAGCAGACCGCCGCAGCGGCGGCGGGCGCCGGGGGCGCGGAAGGGGCCGGGCGGTGAACGGGCTGCTGCGGGCCGGGCGTTGGGTGCGCTGGTATGTGCGCGAACTGACGGACGAGAGCGCCTACGACCGCTACGTCGCCCACCTGCGCCGGCACCAGGGACCGGATGCCGCCGTGCCCAGCAGGAGGGAGTTCGAGCGGCGCCGCACGGACGCGCGGGAGGCCGACCCCAGGGAGGGTTTCCGCTGCTGCTGAGGGGGCCTGTGGGGCGCTTGGGCGCTTGAGGGCGGACGCCACGGCGCGACACTCTGAGAACTGTCCGGTATACGGACAACCGGTGACGGAGAGCGAAGCCCTCGCTTAGGTTTCATGCACATTACAGGAACCCTGAGCGAGGGACGGAGCCCACCATGTCCGCACCACCCCCAACGACGGGTAGAAAACGGCCCGTTGTGACCCCCGCGCGCACCGTGGCGGGGCTCTGCCTTCTCGCGCCGTTTCTCGGCATTCTCTGGGTGGACTCCTACGCCCGCGTCGAGCCGACCCTGATAGGAATCCCCTTTTTCTACTGGTACCAGATGCTCTGGGTCCTGATCTCGGCCCTGCTGACCCTGGTCGCCTATCGGATCGTCCGCCACGAGCAGGCCGCCACCGCACGCCTCCGGACGGAATCCCCGCGCACGGCCGAGAGCGGTGAGGAGCGGTGAACGGCGGCATCAACGGCGTCGCACTCGCCGTCTTCATCTTCTTCTTCCTGGCCGTCACGGTCATGGGATTCCTCGCCGCACGCTGGCGCAAGGCCGAGAACGAGCACAGCCTCGACGAATGGGGCCTGGGCGGCAGGAGTTTCGGCACCTGGATCACCTGGTTCCTGCTGGGCGGCGACCTGTACACGGCCTACACCTTCGTCGCCGTACCGGCCGCCATCTACGCGGCGGGCGCCTCGGGATTCTTCGCCGTTCCCTACACGATTCTCGTCTACCCGCTCATTTTCACCTTCCTGCCCCGCCTGTGGTCGGTCTCGCACCGCCACGGATACGTCACCACCTCCGACTTCGTACGCGGCAGGTTCGGCTCCAAGGGCCTCTCGCTCGCGGTCGCGCTCACCGGAATCCTGGCGACCATGCCCTACATCGCGCTCCAGCTGGTGGGAATCCAAGCGGTGCTGGACGTCATGGGCATCGGCGGCTCGGAATCCACGCACTGGTTCGTCAAGGACCTGCCGCTGCTCATCGCCTTCGGGGTACTGGCCGCCTACACCTACTCCTCGGGACTGCGCGCGCCCGCGCTGATCGCATTCGTCAAGGACGGGCTGATCTACCTCGTCATCGCGGTCGCCATCATCTACATCCCGATCAAACTCGGCGGCTTCCACGAGATCTTCGACAAGGCGGGCGAAGCACTCGGGCAGCAGAATCCCGCGACCGGAAAACCACGCGGCGAACTGGCCAGCGGCGCGAACGCGCAGTGGGCCTACGCCACCCTCGCGT
The DNA here is from genome assembly GCF_039532135.1 of Streptomyces axinellae. Lineage (NCBI taxonomy): Bacteria > Bacillati > Actinomycetota > Actinomycetes > Kitasatosporales > Streptomycetaceae > Streptomyces > Streptomyces axinellae. The sequence goes on along the minus strand of NZ_BAAARJ010000004.1, from coordinate 156,495 downwards.
TCGGCTCCGCGCTCGCGCTCTTCATGTATCCGCACTCGATCACGGCCACGCTCTCCAGCAAGAACCGCAATGTGATCCGCCGCAACACCACCATTCTGCCGCTGTATTCGCTGATGCTGGGCTTCCTCGCGCTGCTCGGATTCATGGCGATCGCCGCCGGAATCAAGGTGGACAACGGCCAGCTCGCCATTCCCCAGCTTTTCGAGACGATGTTCCCCGACTGGTTCACCGGGGTCGCCTTCGCCGCCATCGGCATCGGCGCGCTGGTGCCCGCCGCGATCATGTCGATCGCCGCGGCGAACCTGTTCACGCGCAACATCTACAAGGACTTCATCCGGCCGGACGCCACGCCCGCGCAGGAGACGAAGGTCTCCAAGCTGGTGTCGCTGCTGGTGAAGGTCGGCGCGCTCGTCTTCGTCCTCGGCATGGACAAGACCGTCGCCATCAACTTCCAACTCCTGGGCGGTATCTGGATCCTCCAGACCTTCCCGGCGCTGGTCGGCGGCCTGTTCACCCGCTGGTTCCACCGGTGGGCGCTGCTGGCCGGCTGGGCGGTGGGCATGGTCTACGGCACCGTCGCCGCGTACGGCGTCGCCAGCCCGACCCAGCGGCACTTCGGCGGCAGCAGCGCGACGATTCCCGGCCTCAAGGAGACCGGCTACATCGGGGTGACGGCGTTCGTGCTGAACGTCCTGGTCACCGTCGTGCTGACGGTGGTGCTGCGGGCGTTCGGGGCGCCGGACGGTGTGGATGAGACCCGGCCCGAGGACTACACGGCGGACGCGCCCGACCAGCGCCCCGCAGGCCCGGTCGGCCCGCAGGCCCTGTCGGCGACCGGAGCCGCCCCGTCCGGCCCGCTGTCCGCGTCCGCGGCCCCCGCCGGTACCTCGCCCGCCACCCGCGAGACCCCCTCGGCCGGTGCCGCGTCGGCCACCGGCGCGGACTGACCGTCCACCGGCGCGTACCTCTCCGGGCGGCCACCGTGTGCTGCGGCGCACGGTGGCCGCTTCGGTGAATACCGGCCGCGACACACAATATGTGGGGCCACTGGCGCATCCGGACACTAGATGTATGCTCTTCCCGACCGCCAGCAATGCAGGGGAACCCGGTGCGATTCCGGGACTGTCCCGCAACGGTGTGCGGGCGCCCATGCCGTGTGCGCCCGCGAGTCCGAGCACCTGCGGCGGCTTCGAGGAACGCCCGGGTCCCGTGGGTTGGACCGGCGGTCCGTCGCGTCATGCCCTGACGCGCCGTGCCCTGCCTTGCCCGCCCCGCGACCGCCCGAGCGGCAGCGAGCAGCAGCGAGGGAGAGCACCGAGTGACCATCGCACCAGCCGAAGCGGCCCCCGGCCGGCGGGACGTCGAACAGGAGAGCGCCCTCTCCGGCCCGGAACAGCCAGGCACAGCCGCACCGTCCGGCACCGGGCAGCCGACCGGCGCGGACGACCCCGCCGCCGAAGCCCTGCGGCGCACGCTCGCCGCCCTCACCGCCGACCTCCCGGCCGCCGCCCCCGCACCCGTCGAGGCCGCCGCGCTGCGCGGCCGGGCACCGAACGCGTCCGCCGCCCAACTGCACGCCCTCGCCATCGACTCGGCCGCCGGGCTCATCAGCGAGGAACCCGCCTACTCCCGGCTGGCCGCCCGGCTGCTGACCCTCGCGATCCGCGACGAGGCGGCCTCCCAGGGCGTCACCTCATTCTCCGGATCCGTGGCGCTGGGGCACGCCGAGGGCCTCATCGCGGACGGCACGGCCGAGTTCGTCGCCGCGCACGCCGGCCGGCTGGACGCGCTGGCCGGGCAGGCGGTCGAGGACGGCGCCGACGACCGGTTCGGCTACTTCGGGCTGCGTACGGTCCACTCGCGCTATCTGCTGCGCCACCCCACCACCCGCCAGGCGATCGAGACCCCGCAGCACTTCCTCCTGCGGGTGGCCTGCGGACTGGCCGCCGACGGCTCCGAGCGGGCGCTGGCGGAGGTCGCCGAGCTGTACGCGCTCACCAGTTCGCTGGCGTATCTCCCCTCCTCGCCCACCCTGTTCAACTCCGGCACCCGCCACCCGCAGATGTCCTCCTGCTACCTGCTGGACTCCCCCAAGGACGAGCTGGACTCGATCTACGAGCGCTACCACCAGGTCGCCCGGCTGTCCAAGCACGCGGGCGGCATCGGCCTGTCCTACTCCCGCATCCGGGCACGCGGCTCGCTCATCCGGGGCACGAACGGGCACTCGGGCGGCATCGTCCCGTTCCTGCGCACCCTCGACTCCTCGGTCGCCGCCGTCAATCAGGGCGGCCGGCGCAAGGGGGCGGCCTGCGTCTACCTGGAGACCTGGCACGCCGACATCGAGGAGTTCCTGGAACTGCGCGACAACACCGGCGAGGACGCGCGCCGCACCCACAACCTCAATCTCGCGCACTGGATTCCGGATGAGTTCATGCGCCGGGTGGCGGCCGACCAGGAGTGGTCGCTGCTGTCCCCCTCGGACGCGCCCGAACTGGTGGACCTGTGGGGCGAGGAGTTCGACGCCGCCTACCGCAGGGCCGAAGCCGAGGGCCGCTACCTCAAGCGGGTGCCCGCGCGGCAGCTCTACGGCGCGATGATGCGCACCCTGGCGCAGACCGGCAACGGCTGGATGACGTTCAAGGACACCTCCAACCGCACCGCCAACCAGACCGCCGAGCCCGGACACACCGTGCACTCCTCCAACCTGTGCACGGAGATCCTGGAGGTCACCGACGACGCGGAGACGGCCGTGTGCAACCTCGGCTCCGTCAACCTGGCGGCCCACCTGGACGAGGCGGGCGTGATGGACTGGGAGCGGCTGGATGCCACCGTGCGCACGGCGGTGACCTTCCTGGACCGGGTCGTGGACATCAACTTCTACCCGACCACGCAGGCCGGAGGCTCCAACTCCCGCTGGCGGCCGGTGGGTCTGGGCATGATGGGACTCCAGGACGTCTTCTTCCGGCTCGGGCTGCCGTTCGACTCGGCGGAGGCACGGGAGCTGTCCACCCGGATCGCCGAGCGCGTCATGCTCGCCGCCTACGAGACCTCGGCCGACCTGGCCGAGCGGCACGGGCCCCACCCCGCCTGGGCGCACACCCGTACGGCCCGCGGCGTGCTGCATCCGGACCACTATCCGGACGCCGAACCGCACTGGAGCGACCGCTGGGCGGTCCTGCGTGCCCGTATCGCGGCCACCGGCATGCGCAACTCGCTGCTGCTGGCCATCGCGCCGACCGCGACCATCGCATCCATCGCGGGCGTCTACGAGTGCATCGAGCCGCAGGTCTCCAACCTCTTCAAACGCGAGACCCTCAGCGGCGAGTTCCTCCAGGTGAACACCTACCTGGTCGAGGAGCTGAAGCGGCTGGGGCTGTGGGACGGCCGGGCCAGGGAGGCGCTGCGCGAGGCCAACGGCTCGGTGCAGGGTCTGGAATGGGTGCCCGAGCAGGTGCGCGAGCTGTATCGCACCGCTTGGGAGCTGCCCCAGCGCGCCCTGATCGACATGGCGGCGGCCCGCACCCCGTACCTGGACCAGAGCCAGTCGCTGAACCTGTTCCTGGCCTCGCCCACCATCGGCAAGCTCTCCTCGATGTACGCGTATGCCTGGAAGAGCGGCATCAAGACCACGTACTACCTGCGCTCGCGCCCCGCGACCCGCATCGCGCAGGCCGCCACGTCCCATCCGGACGCTCCCGCCAAACCCCTTCCGGAACCCGCCGGGGACGCCGTGGCCTGCTCCCTGGAAAACCCCGAGTCCTGCGAGGCATGCCAATGACGAACGACACCCCGAGTGCCAAGAACCTGCTCGACCCGGGCTTCGAGCTGACCCTGCGCCCCATGCGCTATCCGCACTTCTACGAGCGCTACCGGGACGCCATCAAGAACACCTGGACGGTCGAGGAGGTGGACCTCCACTCGGACGTCGCGGACCTCGCCAAGCTCACCCCCGGCGAACAGCACATGATCAGCCGCCTAGTGGCCTTCTTCGCTACCGGGGACTCCATCGTCGCGAACAACCTGGTGCTGTCGCTCTACAAGCACATCAACTCCCCCGAGGCGCGGCTGTATCTCTCCCGCCAGCTCTTCGAGGAGGCCGTGCACGTCCAGTTCTATCTGACGCTGCTGGACACCTACCTCCCCGACCACGACGAGCGGGCCGAGGCGTTCGCCGCGGTGGAGAACATCCCCTCCATCCGGGAGAAGGCACAGTTCTGCTTCCGCTGGATGGACTCGGTGGAAGAGACCGGCCAGTTGGACAGCGCGGCCGACCGGCGCAGCTTCCTGCTGAACCTGATCTGCTTCGCCGCCTGCATCGAGGGGCTGTTCTTCTACGGCGCGTTCGCCTACGTCTACTGGTTCCGCTCGCGCGGCCTGCTGCACGGCCTCGCCACGGGCACCAACTGGGTCTTCCGGGACGAGTCGATGCACATGTCCTTCGCGTTCGACGTGGTGGACACCGTGCGCGAGGAGGAGCCGGGCCTGTTCGACGACACGTTGGAGAAGCAGGTCACCGCGATGCTGGAGGAGGCCGTCGAGGCCGAGTTGCAGTTCGCGCGGGACCTGTGCGGCGCGGGCCTGCCGGGCATGAACACCGAGTCCATGCGCGAGTACCTCCAGGCCGTCGCCGACCAGCGGCTGCTGCGGCTGGGCTTCCCCGCGCGCTACGGCTCCAGCAACCCGTTCTCCTTCATGGAGTTGCAGAACGTGCAGGAGCTGACGAACTTCTTCGAGCGCCGGGCCTCGGCCTACCAGGTGGCGGTGGAGGGCTCGGTGTCGTTCGACGACGACTTCTGAGCCGCCCGCCGCTCAAGACCCCGGACGGGGGCCAGGTGGCCCAGGCCCCCGTCCGGTCCACACCGCCTGTGGCCGATCGCCCGCGTACACCGGTCGCCCGCGTACGGCCGGCCGTTACGGCTGGTCGTTCGGGACCGTCTCGTAGCGCGGCGTGTTCTCGGCCATCTGCTGGAAGACGTCCTTGCGCTCCCGCTTGGAGAGCCGGTCGGTGTAGAGGTACCCGTACAGGTGGTCGGTCTCGTGCTGGAGGCAGCGCGCGAAGTATCCGGTGCCCTGGACGACGATCGGCTTGCCCTGCGCGTCCTGCCCGCGCACCACGGCGTAGTCGGGGCGGGCCAGGGGGTGGTAGGCGCCCGGCACCGACAGGCAGCCCTCGCTGCCGTCGTCCAGCACCCGCTCCTCGGCGGGGAGTTGGTCGAGCACGGGGTTGCAGACGACACCGACGTGCCGTACGCCCTCGTCGTCGGCGCAGTCGTAGACGAAGACCTTCAGGTCCACCCCGATCTGGTTGGCGGCCAGGCCGACGCCCTCCGCCGCACGCTGGCTGGCGAACATGTCGTCGATCAGCGTGGCCAGCGCGTCGTCGAACTCCGTCACCTCTCGGCACTCCCGGTGCAGCACCGGATTGCCGACGACCGTGAGGGGGCGGGCCGTCCCGCGCCCGGTGTGTGCCTCCTCACGTGCGGCGGCGTCCGTCGTGTCATCGACGAACTCCTCCGCACGGGCCGGCCCGGCCTTGGATTCCTGCTGCTGCGCCATGCCGTCGTAAGCCTTCCTGCGACCCGGTCTGCCGACTGTCTGCTGACTCGTCGCCCTACAGGGTACGGGGCCGCGCGGGCGCGCTCAGCAGACCTCCTCCAGATCCCGCCATTCACGGGTGTCCGGGCTGTCCGCGACCCAGCCGTCCAGCAGCCCCCGCACCAGCCCGGACGGCGCGGCCAGCCCGCACTCGCGCTCGGGCACCCACAGCTCCCCGGGCCCGCCCTGCGTCATATGGCCCAGCGGGCCCGGGTGGCCGGGCGAGCTGTGGTCGTGCGGATCCAGGTGGACGCTGCCGTCGCCCTCATCAGCCGGCATGGCGCTCTCCGAGCAGGCCCTGCACAGCAGCCGCACGGACGAGGACCAGTCCTCGGCGGCGAAGCCGGCGTCGGCCGCGAGGCGCTCCAGCGCGTCCCTGTCGCTCTCCGTCGCCGCCTCCAGGAGCACCACCCAGGTGGGCACCGGAGAGGGCGCCCACAGCTCGATCTCGTCGAAGACCGGGTAGGAGGGCCCGGCCGAGGTGGTGCGCTCGCCGTGCGGGACGCCGTCGTGCAGCACCACCTCGCCCCAGCGCCGGCCCGAAGAGGGCAGCGGGATGCTCTGGATCTCCATCCGCGCCGGGTCGATGCGCCGCCCCCATACGACCTCCGCCTCGCCCTCGGGCGAGAGCCGTACGGCGGCGCTGCCCAGCTGCATTCCGCTGGGCTCGTCCGCCGCTGCCGCCGTCTGCGCCTGGCCCGGCACCCGCAGCCCGTAAGCCTGCCAGGCCCGCCGCGCCAGCGGCCAGTCCTGGAGGGCGGTGGCCGCGATGCCCACGTTCCACCAGTCGGGCGCCCCGGCCTCCCGGTCCAGCAGGGCCACCGCGCGCAGCCCCGCCGCCCGCGCCTGCTCCCAGTCGTGCCGGAACTTGTGCAGCAGCGCGAGGTTGAACCACGACTCCGAGAGCCATGGCTCCAAGTCGGCGGCGCGGGTGAGCAAAGCGCCCGCGTCCTCGTAACGCCCGTCGCCGATAAGCGTGAAGGCACGATCCGTCGCCTGCCGCCAAGAGGCGGAGGGACGGTGCCTCACCTTGCCGAAGATCCTCACTGTGTTCCCGCCGAATCCGCCGTTTCCGCTGGCTTCCCGCTGACTTACCGCCTGTCGCTGAGGTCCTGCGCGCTGGGCGCCGGGGCGCTCGGTCACGCCTTTCGCGGTTCCCCCTTCGCATCCAACCATGCCCGCTCGGGTGCCCGCTCATTACCCGTGCGTCATGCGTGCGCGCACCCCCGCTCACGCCTCGGCGCTCCGCGACACGATGCGTGACAACGCCTCCACCACGCGTGGTTCGTGGTCACACGCGGTGGCCAGGCGCAGTTGCTCCAGGGCCCGCTCCCGCGCCCCGGGACCCGTGTGACCGCCGCCCGCCGTGAGGTCCTCATACGCGTTGACGGTACGGACGACACGGGCGGTGACCGGTTGCTCCCGGTAGGGATCCGCCTGGCACTCCACCACGGTGGCCACCTGCCCGTGCCCTCCGGTCTGGCGGACCACGGCGCCGCCCAGCAGGGCGATACGGCGCTGTTCGGCGGGATCCAGCCCCGCGGTGGCCCCGCCGGGTACGGGATCGACGAGGGAGAGCTGGCCGATGTCGTGCATCAAGGCGGCGTACTCCAGCACAGTGAGTTCCGGCTCCGTCAGGCCCAGCTCACGCCCCACGGCCCGGCTGAGGTCGGCAACGGCCCGCGCGTGCCCGTGCGGGGTGTATCCGGCCACCTCGGTGGCGCGCGCGAGGGAGCTGATGGTCTGCCGGTAGGTCGCCCGTACGGAGGTGTAGCGGCGGAAGGAGAACTGGGTGAGCAGCAGCGGTACGCAGAAGACCGGCAGCGCCCAGAGTCCGGTGACGGCGACGGCCAGTGCGAGCACGCATCCGGTCGCCGCGATGGCGGGGACGACGCCCAGGCGGATGCGCAACTCCTCGCGCAGCAGCGGCCACAGCGGCCAGCCGCTGCGCCCGGCAGCGGCGGCGGCGCCGAGGAAAGCGTCGAAGCATCCGGTCAGCAAGGTGATGGCCAGCAGGCACAGCGCGTACAGCGGACCGGGACCGAGGCCGTCTCCCAAGGCGCCGCCGCCTCGCAGCGGTTGGAAGCAGAAGGCGGCGAAGCCCGCGCCGAGCACCGTGCGGGCCACGATGTCCGGCCCGGGTGCCCTGCCCAGCGCGACATGCGGAACCAACCCCACCAGGGAGGCGACGACGGCCACCGCGATCACCTGGAGCGGCCCCTGCCCGGTGGGCGTCCCGCCGGCCTCCCCGAGCATGGCGTACCCGAGCGCTCCGGCCCCTGCCAGCGGGCCCGCGCTGCGGCTGCCCCCGTCGGCGGCCGGCAGCCGGACGCGCGCCAACTCCCCGACGGCGATCACCAGTCCGAAGGCCAGCGCGATACCGGGTTCGGTCAGCCCCTTCCACAAGGTGGCGCACAGCGCGGTGGCCGCGAGCACCGCGGCTGCCGCGTACACCGCGGCGACCAGGCGGGTCATACGGCGGAAACGCTTCCGCTCGGCACCCACGGACCGGCCGCTTCCAGGGGCGCGTTGTGCGGCGCGGGCAGGCCCGGCAGGTCGGCGGTGACGGCGGCGGGCCACCCGTGCCGCCGCAGCGCCCGCATGAGGGCCGCGACCATCCGGGGGTCGAACTGGCTGCCCGCACACCGCTCCAGCTCCTCCAGAGCGGCGCCGACGGGCCTGCCCCGGCGGTAGCTGCGGGTGGAGGTCATCGCGTCGAAGGCGTCGGCGACGGCCACGATCCGTGCCGCCTCGGGAATCTGCTCCCCGGCCAGCCCGTAGGGGTATCCGCTGCCGTCCACGCGCTCGTGGTGGTGCAGGATCGCCGCCCGCGCCTCGCCCAGGAATCCGATGCCCCGCACGATCTCGTGGCCGTACTCGGGGTGCAGTTCGATGGTGCGGCGCTCGTGCGGGGTGAGGGGCCCGTCCTTGCGCAACAGGCGGGTGGGGACGCCGAGTTTGCCGATGTCGTGCAGGATGCCGGCGAACCGCAGGGTCTCGGTGCGCTCCTCGTCCATGCCCAGTTCGCGCGCCATGAGTACCGAGGCCCGGCCGACGCGCTCGCCGTGGCCGCGCGTGTAGCGGTCCTTGATGTCCACGGCGTGCAGCAGCGCCCGGATGGTGGCCCGGTGCGCGGCGCGTTCGCGGTGGTACTGCGCGAAGACCCAGGAGCAGATGCACATCGGCAACAGTGGGAACAGCGCCGCGACGGGCCCGTAGGCGCTGCGCCACAGCACCGCCATCATCAGCCCGGCCAGCCCGTGCACCAGATGCGGCCCGGCGCGCCGCGCGAACTGCCCGCACCAGGCGGTACGCGGGGAACAGCGCTCGGCGGCCACGAGGATCCAGCCGTCCAGGGTGCCCAGGACGGCGCACAGCGCGAGCGCCGCGGCCACGGCGGGCACCAGGGCGAGCGGGAAGAGCGCGTGCGTCGGGGAGCCGCCCAGCAGCCGGTACACCTGTCCCGCCGCGTGCAGGCCGAGGACGAGCCGGGCGCCGTGCCACACCCGGCGGGCGGCGGCGTGCCGGGGCTCCACCCGGGCGGCCAGCGCCCCCGGCAGCGCGGTGAGCGCGGCGGCGGAAGGCGGCAGCAGACAGACGGCGGCCAGCAGAACGGGGAAGAAGACGGGCCGCAGCCCGCCGGCGCCGCCGGGCATCCGGTGGCCCATCAAAGGGCAGCGCGGGGCGTATTCGCACAGGGTGTAGAGCGCGGCCAGCGGCAGCACCACCGTCCACGCCGTCTCCTTGTGCCCCTCCAGGGCCGGTACGGCGCACAGCGCGGCGGCGAGCGCGGCACCGACGACGGTCGTACGCGCCGCTGTCGGCAGTTCCGCTCCCCGAGCACGCATCCTGAGCCTCCTCCCCATCTCGCACAGGACGGGGAGGATATGGCGGCACGAACTTCAGGTGGCACGGCGGCGGAACGTTCCCCCTTACGTGCAGGAAGTGCCACACGAAGGAGTGAGGCGGGCCGGAAACGGTCGCACCAATGCGCCGGATGTGAACTGCCGTGCCGGGCGGGGTTCTTGGCGGACCGCGTGGGGCGGAACGCCTGCCCGCCCGGGTCGGGCGGGGCTCGATGCCCGCCCGGATCAGGCGGGGTTCTTGCCCGCGGTGGGTGACGTACCGCTCTCCCCGGCCGGTGCGGCGCCGGAAACATCAGCGTCGGCCGGAGCGGAGACGGAGGCGTCCTGGCGGGCCTCCGAACCCTCCTGGCGGGCGTCCGAGCCCTCCTGGGGGGAGGACTGGCCCTGGCGGATCACCTCGATGCGGCTCATCACCTTCGCCCGCAGGTCGGTCGGCACGTCGTCCTGCCCGCAGCAGCGCTTGACGAGCTTCTTGACCTCGCGCTCCAGACCGTACTTCTCGAAGCAGGGGGAGCACTCGTCGAAGTGTTCCTTGTACTTCTCGCAGTCGCTGTCGGGCATCTCCCGGTCGAGATACTCGTAGAGGTGGTCCAGGACCTCGGCGCAGTCCGTCTCGTGCGGCTCTCCGCAACTCATGAGCCCGAGCCTTTCCGGTCTTGCGGCCCGTCCGCCACGGCACCGGCCGGGACGAGACCGCGCTCTTGCGCGTAGCCCTCCAGCATTTCGCGAAGCTGGCGCCGTCCACGGTGCAGCCGCGACATCACCGTGCCGATGGGCGTCCCCATGATGTCGGCGATCTCCTTGTATGCAAAGCCCTCGACATCGGCGAGGTAGACGGCGATGCGGAATTCCTCGGGGATCGCCTGGAGTGCCTGCTTCACATCGGAGTCGGGCAGATGATCCAGCGCCTGGGCCTCGGCGGAGCGCAGCCCGGTCGACATGTGCGACTCGGCGCGCGCCAGCTGCCAGTCCTCGATCTCCTCCGCCGCGCTGCGCTGGGGCTCGCGCTGCTTCTTGCGGTAGGAGTTGATGAAGGTGTTGGTGAGGATGCGGTACAGCCACGCCTTGAGGTTGGTGCCCTCGCGGAACTGGTGGAAGGACGCGTACGCCTTCGCGTAGGTCTCCTGCACCAGGTCCTCGGCATCGGCCGGGTTGCGTGTCATGCGCAGCGCGGCGGAATACATCTGGTCGAGAAAGGTCAGGGCGTCCCGCTCGAAGCGCGCGCTGCGCTCCTCCACGGTCTCCGACGCCTGTGTCTCCTGCTCGGCACTTGAGCCGCCTTCGGTCCCGGTGACCGGACCCACCTCCTCCAACGTCGTGACGAATCCGAAAGTGGACCCGCTCGAATCGGAGAATAGACGACGATCCGCACCGTCCGCCGCTCGAAAGCTTGTACCCCTGGACAGTGCCATGGTGGCCCAGTCCAGGTCAGCGGCCCGCGGGCGCTGGGGGCAAGCGACAGAACCCATGGGGGCTGCTCCCTTTCCTCGTCTTTGCTCGTGCTGCTGTACCGGCGTACCGACACCCCGTGCAACCGTGCGCCCCGCCGTCTCATTCCCGGCCGGCGGCCCCCTTCCGGAAGAGGTTTCCGTCCCGGGCCAGCCATCGGGAGACGGATCCGGTGAGCACGCCCATCGCCTCGTACTCGGTCAGCTCGGCCGACTTCGGCAGCGCGAAGCCGTGGTCGGCGTACGCCACCTCCACCAGCCGCGTGCCGTCGGGGAACTCTTCGGGGCGCCCGAAGGGGTCACGCCCGCCCTGCACCACGAGCACCGGAAGCCCCACCCCGCTCAGCTCGTCGGCGCGGGATTTCTCCGGCTTGCCCGGAGGGTGCAGCGGAAAGGACAGCGCGAGCACCGCGTGCGCGCCCAGTTCCCGGGCCGTCCGGCACGCCACCCGGGCCCCGGCGCTGCGCCCGCCCGCCACGACGGGCAACCCGGGGCGTGCCAGCGCGGGCCACAGCGCTCTCCAGGCCGCGTCCAGGGTCCTGGGCGCGGGGGCGAGCTTCTTGCCCGCCACCCGCCAGGGCTGCTCCACCAGCGCCACGCTCACGCCTTCCCGGGGCAGCGCCGCCGCGAGGGCCCGCAGGTCGCGGGCCTCGATACCACCGCCGGCGCCGTGGCCGAGGGCCAGGACGGTGTGTGCCTTCTTCGCGTGGTGCCAGGTGATCCGGGCCTCCCCCGCGGGGGTGTCCACCACGTCCGCCGTTCCGCCTGTCTGCGCGTTCATAGCCGCATCCTGCATCCTGCCGACCGGATGCCGGGCCACCTGCCGACCGGATGCCGGGCCAAAAGCGCGGCGGGCCGCGGTGCGTGGCCCTCGGCGGCCGGCCCTCAGAAGAGGGTTTCCTCCTCCGGCGCGGGCAGTTCCTTCAGCAGCTCGGGCCCGTTGTTGCGCACATTGCTGACGTCGGTGGAGACCGGATGGGCACGCATCAGGCCCTCCGGCGGCGGGGCCAGCAGTTCCCGGAGGCTGCCGCTGTCGGTGCGGGCCGGATCCAGCCAGGCGTCCCAGCGGTCCGGCGGCAGCATCAGCGGCATCCGCGGGTGGATGTCGGCCAGGGAGCGCGGAGCGCTCTCACCGGCCTCCCCCGCGTTGGCCAGCGGGGCCGTCTCGGCCTCCGTGGTGACCACGGTGCACGTCGCCCACCACGCCTGCGGATGGTCGTCGGGCAGTGTCTTGTCCCGCCAGAACTCATACAGCCCGGCCATCGCCATGACGGGACCCGCCCCCGCCCCTTCATCCGGTGCGACGAAGTAGGGCTGCTTACGGGAGCGCTTCTTGCGGCCCTCCTGCTCCAGCTTCAGCTCGCCCTGAGCGGTGACCCACTCGTAGTAGCCGTCGGCCGGGAGCAGGCAGCGGCGGGCGGTGAAGGGACGGCGGTAGGCGGGCTTCTCGTGGACGGTCTCGGCCCGGGCATTGATCATCTTGACGCCCATGTCCGGCGACTTGGCCCAGCCGGGCACCAGCCCCCACTTGAGCACCCGCAGCTGCCGGACGGGGCGGGGGTCGTCGCTGCCCTTGAGGGGCCGTTCCAGGACCGCGTGGACCTGTTTGGTCGGCGCGACGTTCCAGTCGGGTGCCAGGGTCTCGGCCGGGTCCCATGTCTCTATCCCGAAGAGCCCGACGAGGTCCTCGGCCCCCCGGCTCGCTGCATACCGTCCGCACATGCTGCAAGACTGCCACGGCACTCGGGGCGGGCGCCGCGCGTTGACCGGGAAGGCACGGCCCCCGGCAAGGCACGCGAGGAAGAGAAAGACCAAGAGGAGACATGGACAACGCGAGCATCACGAATGTCTGGGACCGCGTCGTCGGCAGCCAGCCGGATCCCGGCCAGTGGCTGGTGATCGTCACGGGCCTCGTCGCGCTGCTCGCGGTGCTGCCGCACGGCGTGTGGCGGATCTCCCGGAACGCGGTCACGATCGCTCACGAGGGCGGGCACGGGCTCATAGCCCTGGTATCCGGACGGCGCCTGGACGGCATCAGGCTGCATTCGGATACGTCGGGACTGACCGTTTCGCGCGGGAAGCCGACCGGAATCGGCATGATCCTCACCGCCACCGCCGGATACACCGCTCCCCCGCTGCTGGGCCTGGGCGGCGCCTGGCTGCTCGCCGCCAACCACATCACGGCCCTCCTGTGGGTGGCGACAGCACTGCTGATCGCCATGCTCGTGATGATCCGCAACGCCTACGGCGTGCTGACGGTCCTCATAGCGGGCGCTGCCTTCGTGCTGGTCTCCTGGATGACCGATTACCAGGTGCAGGCGGCCTTCGCCTATCTCGTGGTGTGGTTCCTGCTGCTGGGCGGCCTGCGCCCCGTCTTCGAGCTACAGGCCAAGCGGCGGCGCGGCGGGGCCCCGGACTCGGACGCCGACCAGCTCGCACGGCTGACCCACGCTCCGGCCGCCATGTGGCTCCTGCTCTTCCACGCCGTCGCACTGCTGTCCCTCATAGGCGGGGGCCGCTGGCTGCTCGGACTCTGACCAGAGGCCCCTGGTTTTCCCGCGCATCTGACCGGGATTCGGCCCCCACCCCAACCATTAAAGTGGCCACCATGACCGACCAGCTCCCCAGTCCCCCAGAATCCCTCCTCTGGCCCGCCCCCACCGCCCCGGGCCCGGTGGACGCGACCGTCACCGTGCCGGGGTCGAAGTCGGTCACCAACCGGGGTCTGGTGCTGGCGACGCTCTCCTCGGAGCCCGGCTGGCTGCGCCGTCCGCTGCGCTCCCGCGACACCCTGCTGATGGCGGAGGCCCTGCGCACGATGGGCGTCCAGATCGAGGAGACGCTCTGCTCGGCCTCCTCCACCACCGAGGCCGAGGGCGAGCGCGCCACCGGTGAGGCGTGGCGCGTCATCCCGGCCTCGCTGCGCGGCCCGGCCACCGTGGACGTGGGCAACGCGGGCACCGTCATGCGCTTCCTGCCGCCCGTCGCCGCGCTGGCCGACGGTCCCGTCCGCTTCGACGGCGACCCGCGCTCCTACGAGCGCCCCCTGCACGGCGTCATCGGCGCGCTGCGCGCGCTCGGCGCCCGGGTCGAGGACGAAGGGCGCGGCGCGCTCCCGATGACGGTGCACGGCACCGGCTCGCTGACCGGCGGCGCCGTGGAGATCGACGCCTCCTCCTCCAGCCAGTTCGTCAGCGCGCTGCTGCTGTCGGGGCCGCGCTTCCACCACGGCGTCGAGGTCCGGCACACCGGGCACAGCCTGCCGTCGATGCCGCACATCCGGATGACGGTCGAGATGCTGCGGGCCGCCGGCGCGCAGGTGGACGCGCCCGAGGACGGCGGCGAGCCGAACGTCTGGCGGGTCACCCCGGGCGCCCTGCTGGGCCGGGACCTGACGGTGGAGCCCGACCTGTCCAATGCCCAGCCCTTCCTCGCCGCCGCGCTGATCACCGGCGGCCGGGTCACCATTCCCGACTGGCCCGAGCACACCACCCAGCCGGGTGACGCGCTGCGCGAGATCTTCACGGCCATGGGCGGCTCCTGCGAACTGGACGAGCGGGGCCTCACCTTCACCGGCGGCGGCCGGCTCACCGGCATCGACGTCGATCTCGGCGACGTCGGCGAGCTGACCCCGGGCATCGCCGCCGTGGCCGCACTCGCGGACAGCGAATCGGTGCTGCGGGGCGTCGCCCATCTGCGGCTGCACGAGACCGACCGGCTGGCGGCGCTCGTCAAGGAGATCAACGGGCTGGGCGGCGACGTCACCGAGACCGAGGACGGCCTGCGCATCCGCCCCCGGCCGCTGCACGGCGGGGTCTTCCACACCTATGACGACCACCGGCTGGCCACCGCGGGCGCCCTGCTGGGCCTGGCCGTCGAAGGCGTCGAGGTGGAGAACATCGCGACGACGGGCAAGACACTGCCCGACTTCCCGCAGCTGTGGGAGGGCATGCTCGGCTCCCCCGTCGGAGAGAGAGCCTGAGAGGGCTCGGACGATGCGCCGCTACGGCAAGCACACCGACGAGGACGACATCCGCGTCCGCCCCTCCCGCCGCGGCACCCGCCCGCGCACCCACACCCGCCCCAAGCACGAGGACGCCGCCGAGGGCCTCGTCCTGACCGTGGACCGGGGCCGGCTGACGGTCCTGGTGGAGGACCGAACGGTCACCGCGATGAAGGCCCGGGAGCTGGGCCGCAAGGGCGTGGTCGTGGGCGACAGGGTCGCGGTGGTCGGCGATCTGACCGGCGCCCGGGACACGCTCGCGCGCATCGTGCGCGTCGAGGAGCGCACCTCGGTACTGCGCAGAACAGCCGACGACAACGACCCTTACGAGCGCATCATCGTCGCCAACGCCGACCAGCTCGCCATCGTCACGGCCCTGGCCGACCCCGAGCCGCGCCCCCGGATGATCGACCGCTGTCTGGTCGCCGCCTTCGACGCGGGCCTCGAACCCCTGCTCGTGCTCACCAAGTCCGATCTGGCCCCGGCCGCCCCGCTGCTGGATGTCTACGCGCCGCTGGGCCTGCGCTATGTGGTCACCAGCAGGGAGGAGCTGGCCGCCGGTCCCGGCACAGACGCCGTGCGCGAACTGATGCGCGGTCAGGTCACCGTGTGCGTGGGGCACAGCGGGGTCGGCAAGACGACACTGGTCAACGCGCTGGTGCCGGAGCGGCAGCGCGCCGTGGGCATCGTCAACGCCGTGACGGGGCGCGGGCGGCACACCACCACCTCGGCGCTCGCCCTGCCCCTGCCGCCCTCCGCCTCCGGTGCGAACGGCTGGGTCATCGACACTCCGGGCGTGCGTTCCTTCGGCCTGAACCACGTTCAGCCCGCGCGCGTCATCCAGGCGTTCCCGGACCTGGCCGAGGGCGCCGAAGGATGTCCTCGCGGGTGTGGCCACAACGAGCCGGACTGCGCGCTGGACCAGTGGGTCGCCGAAGGGCACGCGGATCCCGCCCGTCTCCAGTCGCTGCGCCGCCTGTTGGAGACGCGCGAAAGCCGCGAAGAGGATTGATCGCTTCCACACCCCTGCCCCTGCATACTGTTTGCCTGCGCTTGACCCCAAAGGGAGTAACGGGAGGCTGAGCAATGGCGTGGCTGCTGGTCATCGTCGCGGGGCTGCTGGAGACGGGCTTCGCGGTATGCCTGAAGCTCTCCCACGGCTTTACCCGGCTCTGGCCGACGGTCGCCTTCTGCGCCTTCGCGCTCGGCAGCTTCGGGCTCCTTACCCTGGCCCTGCGCCGGCTGGACGTCGGCCCCGCGTACGCGGTCTGGACGGGCATCGGCGCGGCGGGCACCGCGATCTACGGCATGGTCTTCCTCGGCGATGTGATCTCCACGCTGAAGCTGATCTCCATCACCCTGGTCATCCTCGGCGTCATCGGCCTCCAGCTCTCCGGCAGCGCCCACTGAGGCCCGCCGGTCACCCCGGGCCGGTGCTCCCCAGCAGTGCCCTGACGATCTCATCGACCCGCCCGCACGGCTCCTCATCCGGCTCTTCCCCCGGCGCGACGACGTACGACAGAGCGACCCGTAACCCCGTCTCGTAGGCCCGCTCCAGCTCCCGCTGCCCGGCCTCCGACCCCGCCGGTCCCGCGCCCTTCGCGCCGTTGTGCGCGGCGCCCGGGTGCGCGCCGCCGTTGTGCGCGGCCCTCTTACGTGCGCCGCCGTTGTGCGCCGCACCCTTCACCGGACCGTTCGCCGGGCCGCCGATCTGGAGCCATCCCGTCTGTTCCAGCCCGGACATCGCCCGGTGGCGCAGCAGGAGCGCGAGCCGCGCGGGCTCCCCCGCGGCCCCCGGTCCACTGCCCGGCGGCAGCGCGCGAGCGGGCGGCAGTGGCATCCGCGCGCCCCAGCATCCGGTGAGCGCCGCACGCACGATCGGCTCTTCCCGGGCTGCTCGCAGCATCCAGTGCGCGGCAGCCGCGCAGCAGGCCGCGGGGTCGGCGCCGCCGCGCCCGGCCTCGGCCACCGCATGCGCCGCCCCGTCCAGGAAGTCCTCGACCAGCCGGTTGACAAGCGCCGCGCCGAGCCCTTCCTTGCTGCCGAACTCGTTGTAGAGGGTCTGCCGTGACACCCCGGCGGCAGCGGCCACATCGACCATCCGCACCCCCGTCCAGGGCCGCGCCCGGACCGCCGCATGGGCGGCTCGCAGCAAGGTCTCGCGTGCAGTGGGCATCGTCGCCTCCCCGCCCCCGAAGCCCGTCAGCCCGGCGTGCGGCACAGAATTGACGCACCGCCACAAGGTGTCAATACACCGCGCACGCGCATGGCCCTGTGGCCGGGGGTAACCCCGCTCGATACTGTTCGCATATGCCGGACTACCACGATGATCTGCGTCTCGCCCACGTGCTGGCCGACGCCGCCGACGCCGCGACCATGGAGCGGTTCAAGGCTCTCGATCTCAAGGTCGAGACCAAACCCGACATGACGCCGGTGAGCGAGGCCGACAAGGCGGCCGAGGAGCTGATCCGCACCTCGCTCCAGCGCACCCGCCCGCGGGACGCGGTGCTGGGCGAGGAGTTCGGCTCCGAGGGCCACGGCCCGCGCCGCTGGGTCATCGACCCCATCGACGGGACCAAGAACTATGTGCGCGGCGTCCCGGTGTGGGCGACGCTGATCGCATTGATGGAGCTGGGCGAGGGGGGCGACCGCCCGGTGGTCGGCGTCGTCTCGGCGCCCGCGCTCAACCGGCGCTGGTGGGCGGCGCAGGGCGGCGGCGCCTACACCGGCCGCAGCCTGACGAAGGCGACCCGCATCGGGGTCTCGCAGGTCGCGAAGGTAGGGGACGCCTCGTTCGCGTACTCCTCGCTGAGCGGCTGGGAGGAGCGCGGCATGCTGGGGGGCTTCATGGACCTGACGCGGAATTGCTGGCGCACGCGTGCTTACGGCGACTTCTGGCCGTACATGATGGTCGCCGAGGGCTCGGTGGACATGTGCGCGGAGCCGGAGTTGTCGCTGTGGGACATGGCGGCGAGCGCGATCATCGTGGAGGAGGCGGGCGGCGTCTTCACCGGCCTCGACGGAAGCCCGGGTCCGCACAGCGGAAACGCCGCGGCTTCCAATGGCCTGCTGCACGAGACGATGCTCAGCTATCTGACGTCGTAGCTCTTCCCCGTCGCTCGGCCCCCGCACCCGGGCCCCTGGGCCCGGAGCTGTACCAGCAGGCCGGCAGCCGGTCTGAGGGCAGGCGATCAGCCGCGAGGACACTCAAACGGGTGGGGCCCCTTGTGAGGGGCCCTTCCGCATGTGAACATGAGAATCCGACCGCTTGTGACCTTGTGAATCGCTTCTCGAAGAGCGGGAACCCCCACCACGGAGGTGGCACCCTCATGCCCGGTCATGTCCACGACGCGATGAGCACCCTCGTTCTCACCATCGGACCCGAGCACACCCTCCGCCAGGCAGCTCAGCTCATGTCGGCCCGCCGCGTGGGCGCGGCCGTCGTCCTCGACCCCGACACCAGCGGGCTCGGCATCCTCACCGAGCGCGACATCCTCAACTCCCTCGGCTCGGGCCAGAACCCCGACGAGGAGCGGGCGCACAACCACACCACCACCGACGTCGTCTTCGCCGCCAGGACCTGGACCCTGGACGCGGCGGCCGAGGCCATGACGCGCGGCGGGTTCCGCCACTTGATCGTGCTCGACGAGCGCGAGCCGGTGGGGGTCTTGTCGGTGCGTGACATCGTCCGGAACTGGTCGCACGACCAGAGCCGGGCCGCCCCGGACGCGCCGGGCAAGGTGACCGTCTGAGGGCACCCGCACCCCACCGCCCGGCCCCCGATCCCCCGACCCGCCCCGACCTCTCCCCCAGCCTCTTCCGACGGCCTCTCCCGCCAGGGCTCGGGCGGCTCCCGCGGGGCCCCGCCGGGCCCCGGCGGACGCACCGGAGGGACCGGAGCCCCATGGCGTCCGGTCCCTCCGGTCTCGTACGGCGAGCGGCCGGCTCGTTCAGCCGCGAAGGGCCTGGACCGCGGCTTCCAGCCGCTTGCCGTAGTCGGGGTCCGCCTTGCGGAAGTTCTCGATCGCCCGCTGGGCGATCTCCTCGCGGGAGACCGCCGCGAGGCCGCCGGCGAGGTTGTCGATCAGCCGCTGCTTCTCGTCCTCCGACATCAGCCGGTAGAGGTTGCCGGCCTGGACGAAGTCGTCGTCCTCCGCGTGCACGGGAGCCGGGTGGTCCTCGGTGGTGCCGCTGACGGCGACCGGCTCCCAGTTCGCACGGCCGGTCTCGGCGGGGCCGCCGAAGCTGTTCGGCTCGTAGTTCTTCGCGCCGCCGTGACGGCCGTCGTACAAAGCGCCGTCCCGGCCGTAGGTGCGGGCCTCGGCCGCCTTCGGCTCGTTCACCGGCAGCAGGTCGGCGTTGATGCCGACGCGGTAGCGGTGTGCGTCGCCGTAGGCGAAGAGGCGGCCCTGGAGCATCTTGTCCGGGGAGGGGCCGATGCCGGGCACGAAGTGGTGGGGCGAGAAGATCGACTGCTCGGTCTCGGCGAAGATGTTGCGCGGGTTGCGGTTCAACTCCAGCTTGCCGATCTCGATCTTCGGGTAGTCCGCGTGCGGCCAGACCTTGGTCAGGTCGAACGGGTTGAAGCGGTAGTTCGCCGCCTCCGCCGCGGGCATGACCTGCACGTATACCGTCCAGGTCGGGAACTCGCCCCGCTCGATCGACTCGCGCAGGTCGCGCTGGTGGCTGTCGGGGTCCTTGCCGGCCAGCGCGTCGGCCTCCTCGGCCGTCAGGTTCTTGATGCCCTGGTCGGTCTTGAAGTGGTACTTGACCCAGAAGACCTCACCGGCCTCGTTCGTCCACTGGAAGGTGTGCGAGCCGAAGCCGTCCATGTGGCGGTAGGAGGCGGGGATGCCGCGGTCACCGTGCAGCCAGGTGACCTGGTGCGTCGATTCGGGCGACAGGCCCCAGAAGTCCCACACGTTGTCCGGCTCCTGCGAGCCGGTGTACGGGTCACGCTTCTGGGTGTGGATGAAGTCGGGGAACTTGATGGCGTCCTTGACGAAGAACACCGGCGTGTTGTTCCCGACCAGGTCGTAGTTGCCCTCTTCCGTGTAGAACTTCAGCGCGAAACCGCGGGGGTCGCGCACCGCGTCGGCCGCACCCAGGTTCCCCGCCACGGTCGAGAAGCGCAGGAAGACCTCGGTCTCCTTGCCGATCTCGGACAGGAACTTCGCCCTGGTGTACTTCGTCACATCCGCGGTGACCGTGAACTTCCCGTACGCGCCCGCGCCACGGGCGTGCACGACACGCTCGGGGATCCGCTCACGGTTGAAGTGCGCGAGCTTCTCCAGGAGGTGCTGGTCCTGCACCAGCACCGGGCCGCCGGCCCCGGCGGTCTGGCTGTTCTGGTTGTCCGCGACCGGAGCACCGGCTTCCGTCGTCATCGGACCCGTCGTCTCGCCCTGCACGGTCACGTGCGCCTCCTGTGCTTCAAAGCTGTTCTCGACCAACTTCCCGCAACCCTACATTGGACTTTGTCCAAGTCAAGATGAAGCCGAAACTCGTACAGGTTCTGTCTGTGGACACGGCACTGCTAGGCTGTACGCATGAGTGACCTGCTGGAACGACTCCGTGAGCGCGGCTGGCGGCTCACCGCACAGCGGCGAGTCGTCGCCGAGGTGCTCGACGGCGACCATGTGCACTACACCGCGGACGAGGTCCACTCGCGGGCGGCCGACCGCCTCCCCGAGATCGCCCGTGCGACGGTCTACAACACGCTCAGCGAGCTGGTCACGCTCGGCGAAGTGCTCGAAGTGAGCACCGACGGCCGCGCGAAGCGCTACGACCCGAACGCACGCCACACCCACCAGCACCTGGTCTGCTCCCGCTGCGGGACGATCCGCGACGTCCACCCCACGGGCGACCCGCTGGCCGCCCTCCCCGAAGCCGAGCGCTACGGCTTCGCCATCGTGGACGCCACCGTCACCTACCGCGGCACCTGCCCGAACTGCACCGGCTCCTGACCCCACCCCGGCAGCGCCACTCCCGGAGGCTCGCGCGCCGGGCGGCCCCGCCGCCGACCCGGCGCCCGCGACCGGCCCCCACGCCGTCCCCGCCCCGGCGCACACCCCTCGACGCGCGCCCGCGCACGCTTCACGGCCCGCACCCGCACGGTGCGGGCCGTTCACGTTCCCGCACAACCCTTGCCGGTATCTGACGGCCCGTCATATCGTCTCGGGGACGCACCACTTCCCCCCAGCCATGACGGGGAGCCCCCATGCCCAAAATCCGCGCCAGTGGCCTCACTCGCACCTTCGGGCGGGGCTCTGGCCTGCTCACCGCCCTGGGACCGGTCGAACTGAAGGTCGCCCGGGGTGAGTTCGTCTGCCTCGTCGGGCCCTCCGGATGCGGCAAGTCCACATTGCTGCGTATCGCGGCCGGCCTGCTGCGCCCGTCCGCGGGCGAGCTGGAACTGCGCACCGACGCCCGGCACCCCGCCGCCATGATCTTCCAGGACTACGGCATCTACGACTGGAAGACCGTCCTGGCCAACGTCCGCTTCGGCCTCGACATCCAGCGCGTGCCCCGCAAGGAGGCCGACGCCCGCGCCCGGGAGTGGCTGGGGCGCATGGGTCTGGCCGAGTTCGAGGACGCGTACCCCGCCGCGCTCTCCGGCGGCATGCGCCAGCGGGTGGCCATCGCCCGTGCCCTCGCCGTGGAACCGGAGATCCTGCTGATGGACGAGCCCTTCGCGGCCCTGGACGCCCAGCTGCGCACGATCCTCCAGGACGAGCTCCTCGCCCTCACCCAGTCCACCAGCACCACCGCCGTGTTCATCACCCACAGCCTCGAAGAGGCCCTCGTCCTCGGAGACCGCGTGCTGGTGATGTCCGCGCGACCCGGCCGGATCATCGCCGAACGCACACCCCCCTTCAGCCGTCCCCGCACGGGCGAGGTCCGCTCGGACCCGGCCTTCACCCTGCTCAAGGACGAACTGTGGGAGCTGCTGCGCGGCGAGGTGGGGCGCGGTGAGCATGCCGGGCGGAACCATCGCAGCGGGCGCTCCGGCCTGCCCGGCCAGTCCGGATACTCCGGTTCGAGCGCGACCCTCGCATGAGCGCCCTGGAGACGCCCGCCCCCGAAGAGGGCCGCCTCGTACGCCGCCCCGGGCCCCACGAGGCCCGCCCCGAGTCCGCGCACCGGCGCCGCCGCACCCTGGAGCTGTCGCTGGCCGTGGCCGTACCCGCCGCCCTCGTCCTGCTGTGGCAGCTGGCCGCCGCCCAGGAGTGGATCGACGCGCGCGTCTACCCCGCCCCGTCCGCCATCTTGTCCGACGGCTGGGAGCGCGCCGTGGCGGGCGAGCTGTGGCCGGATGTGTGGGCCACCCTCAAGCGCGTGCTCGCCGGGTACGCCATCGGCACCGTCTCCGGCTACCTGCTCGGTCTGCTGATGGGCGCGCTGCCGCTGGTGCGGGCCGCGCTGGAGCCGATGATGGACGCCCTTTACGTGGTGCCGAAGCTGGCCCTGCTGCCCGTCTTCTTGAACATGTTCGGACTGGGCGAGGGCCCGCAGATCGCGCTGGTGGCCGCCACGGTCTTCTTCTTCGTCTGGATCTCCACGCTGGCCGCCGTGCTGGCGGTGCCCGAGGGGCACAGGGACGCGGGAGCGGTCTTCGGCGCCGGGCACTGGCAGATGTTCCGGCACGTGCTCCTGCCCGCCTCGCTGCCATCCGTACTGGTCGGAGCCCGCATCGCCGCGGGCGTCGCGGTGCTGGTGATCGTCGCCTCGGAGTCCATCGCAGCCCCGGACGGCCTGGGCCACCTGATCTTCGACTCCCGCGCGCTCTTCCAGAACGACGTGATGTTCGTGGGCATCGTCTGCGTCGCCGTCCTGGGCGTGATCTTCTCCGAGCTCGTACGGCTCGCCGGGCGCGTGCTGACCCCCTGGGCGCCCCGCGACCGGGGCCGGGGCCAGTCCTGACCACTCACCGGAGGATCCCTTGCGCACCCCAGCCCTCGCCCGGTCCGCCGGCGCCGGCCCATTCCCCGCCATGGCCGCCACAACCCTGGCCGCGGCGCTCTCGCTCACCCTCGCGCTGACCGGATGCTCGGCCCAGCGGAGCAAGACCGTCAACACCGCAGACCGCACCATCGAGCCGGTGGCCGGATGCGGGGAGAAGTCCTGGACCGACCCCGCACGGCTCGGCGCCGACCGCTCCCCCGCCCGCTGCGGCAAGGGCGCGCCCGCACCCCAGCGCCTCAAGAAGCCCCGTGAACTCACCATCGCCACCAGCACGCTGACGGCCGAGTATGTCGCTCCCCTCCAGATCGCCGTCCGGAAGGGCGAGTTCAAAAAGGAGGGCCTGGACGTCGAGCTGAAGGTGCTGCCGACCCCCGAGGCGCTCCCGCTGCTCGCGAAGGGCGAGATCGACGCGCTGTGGGCCGCCCCCGAGGCGGCCGTCGTCAACGGCATCAACGGCGGCTTCGACATCCGCTGGGTCGCGGGCAACTTCTCTCCCGCCCCGTCCTCCCGAAGCGGCCTGTGGGCCCGGGTCCCCAAGGGCGAGAAGCCCGCGTCGATACGGCTGGACGGCAGGCGGATCGGCACGCTGATCGGCAAGGGGTCGGTGATCTCGTACCCCATGGACAAGATCATCGCGGAGCACGGTGCCGAGATGAAGTCGATGTCCTTCCAGCAACTCGGCTCCTCCGATGTCCTCAGCGCCTTCGCCGGCGGAGGTGTGGACGCCGCCTGGCTGCTCGACCCGGTCTGGCGCAGGGTGGACGGCGACGAGCGCTACGCCTTCCTGGGCGGCCAGCCCGCCGGGGAGCCGCTGGGCGGGGCGCTGTTCGGCCCCAGTCTGCTGAGCGACGACGTGGACGCGGGTGTGGCTCTGCTGCGCGGCTACATCCGCACCATCAACACCTACTTCGCCGGGGACTACAAGAAGAGCGCCCCGTTCGTATCCCAGCTGGCCAAGGTGCTCAAACAGGACGCCAAAGTGATCAAATCCGTTCCCTCGCTCCGGATGGACTGGGAAATACGCAAGGGAACAACAGACCGGCTCCAGAAGTCGTACCGCGACGCCGGGGTGACCGAGGGCAAAGCGCTCCCCGAGGAACGGCTGGTCGACCGCAAGCTGTACGCGGAAGCGGTGGGCCACAAACCCTGAGCACATGACGAAGGCCCCGGATCCGAGGATCCGGGGCCTTCGTCTTCAGTAGCGGGGACAGGATTTGAACCTGCGACCTCTGGGTTATGAGCCCAGCGAGCTACCGAGCTGCTCCACCCCGCGCCGTTGTGTTCACAACTCTAACCCCGCCCCTACGACCAGTGCAAATCGAGCCCCGGAGACCACATCACCCCCTGCGGTTTCCCGGCCGTCCCGCTTCGGGATATCGCCCGGGACCGCCCTGGCTCACGGGAACACCGGACCGCGGCCGGAGCCCAGCGCGCGCTCGGCACCATACGCTCGGCCCCGGATACCGGCCCACAGGCCGGCCCCGGAGCCCGACCACGGCGTGGACGGGCCCCGCGGCACGCGCTCTTAAGCCGTCAGCTCGGCCCGGAGTGCGTCGCGGAGCTTGGCAGCACGCTCGGCCACCTCCACGGGTCCCAGCTCCATGGCGCGGGCACACCAGAACTGCCCTTCGGACAGCTCGCCGCCCCGCGCGCTGATCAGCGCCAGCCGCAGCGCCGCTCTACCGTGCCCGGCCTCGGCCGCACGGGACCACCACTGCACGGCCTCGGGCTCGCTGCCCTCGCGGGCCAGCAGCAATCCGAGGTTGAACGCGCCGTTCGGGCTGCCCGCCTCCGCCGCCGCGCGGTACCAGCGCGCCGCGTCCACGACCTCGCCGCGCGCCGCCGCACACATACCGAGGCGCACCTGGGCCCTGCGGTGGCCGCGCTCGGCAGCGCGTTCGTACCACTCCTCGTACTCGGGTCTGCCCACGCTGTCGGCCACCCCCAGCCGGTGGGCCGAGCCCAGCTCGCCGGTACGGGCGCTGCCCCGGGTGACGCGCTCCAGCAGCGCGCCGAGGCGGAAGGCGCCCTCGACGCTGCCGCCGCCCGCCGCGCAGCGCAGGTGCCGCTCGGCGGCGTGCAGTTCGCCCTCGCGCAGCAGCGCGATGCCGACCTGGAGCGCTGCCTCGGTGTGCCCGGAGGCCGCCGCGCGCTCGTACCACGCGCGCGCCGTACGGTCCTTGCCGCGGCCCGCGTACAGGATGCCGAGGTTGAACGCCGCGTCCACGCTGCCCGCCTCGGCCGCCTTGGAGAACCAGGGCTCGGCGCCCTCCGCGTCCCCGCGCTGGAGCAGGAGGACGGCGAGCGCGTTGGCGGCCTCCGTGTGCCCGGCGTAGGCGGCACGGCGGTACCACTGCTCGGCCTGTGCGGTACGGCCCTGGGCCGCGCACAGCAGGCCGAGGTTGAAGGCACCGTTGTCGGAGCCCGCTTCGAGCGCCACGCGATACCACCGCTCGGCGGCCTGGCGCTCGCCCCGGTCCGCGTGCAGGGCACCCAGCGCGTTGGCCGCGTTCCCGTCGCCGTCCTCGGCCGCGCGGCGCCACCACACGGCGGCGCTCTCCTCGTCGCCCGCGTCGCGCAGCAAGAAGCCGAGCGCGCACGCGGCCCGCGCCTCCCCGTCCTTCGCGGAGGTCAGATACCAGCGGCCGGCCTCCTTCAGGTCGCCCCGGCGCTCCAGAATCGCTCCGAGCCGGAGAGCGGCCCTGCGGTGACCGCGCGCGGCGGCCTGGCGGTACCAGCCCTCGGCCTCTTCCTCTGCCGCGCGCCGCTTTCCGGCGCCGCTCTCCCCGCCTGCCGCTGCCCGCTCGGCAGCGGCGCCGATCAGCTGCGCGATGCGGTAGGCGGCTTCCCGGTGCCCGCACTCGGCGGCGGCCCGGAACCACTCCTCCGCTCCCGCCTCCCCCCGGTGTTCGAGCAGGTCGGCGAGCGCGTAGGCGCCCAGCGGGTGCCCGGATTCGGCGGACTGCCGAAGCCAGTAGTGCGCGGCGGGCTCGTCGCCGCGTTCCCTGTGATACCTGCCGAGCGCGTGCGCTGCGGCTGCGGAGCCGGCGACTGCGGCGGTGCGCCACCATCCGGCGGCCTCTTCCGCGTACCCCCTCTGATGCAGTAGAACGCCGAGGTTGTTGGCGGCGGCGCGGTCACCCGCCGCCGTAGCGGCGCGCAGATGTGGCTCCGCGCCGTCCAGGTCTCCCCTGCGCAGCAGTTGGGCGCCCAGGACGCTGGCCGCGGTCGACTTCTCGTCGGTCGCGGCGTACACACCGGTCTCGGTGTCTGCCGCGGTTCGCGGCCTGTCAGCTTCCCCGGCGTATTCCTCCACACTCAGGCCCGGACCAGGACGCACCGGGTCCGTCAGCCTTGCCTTGTCCCCCATAAGCTCCATCGTCGCACCACCTGCAACCCGCGTACACCTGGTATACCGCAGCCAGTGAGGTCACTTCAGCGGTTTGTCGACTTCCCGACGAAGAGATACCCCTGCTGCAGCCTTCCCTGGAATCCTCAGCGCAAGCGAAGAGGCCCGGAGTCTGTTGACTCCGGGCCTCGTTCGATTCAAGTAGCGGGGACAGGATTTGAACCTGCGACCTCTGGGTTATGAGCCCAGCGAGCTACCGAGCTGCTCCACCCCGCGCCGTTGTGTTCACAACCCTACACCACGATCCGGGCCGCCCTCACCACGGTTTCCCCGCCCGAAGACCCGGCGCGAATCCGGAGGCAGCCCGGCGTCCGGAAGGCAACCCGAAGCCCCGGAGACACAACGAACGGGCGACACCGGCAGTCAACTCGACCGCCTGTGCCGCCCGTTCGGGATCTCCCCGGAACCGGGGCCGCCAGGGGCTAACCGTTCTTTCCGGACCCGCCCTTTTCAGCCTCGGACGCGTCCTTCAGCGCCTCCTCCAGGGCCTTCTGCTGCTTGCCGTACTCCTGCCAGTCGCCCTTCTCAAGAGCCTTCTGGCCGGCCTCGTACGCGGTCTGGGCGTCCTTGAGCGATCCCTTGACCGAGGCGTTGGGCGGGTTCTTCTCCTTCTCCCCGTCCTCGCCGGGACCCGTTCTCTCGCCACTGCCACTGGATCTGCCCTCGGTGCCGAAGACCTTGTCCAACGCCTTGTCCAAGCTGTTCTCGAAGGCGATCTGCTCGCCGTAGGTGACCAGGACCTTCCGCATCCGCGGGTAGTTGGTACCGGCACCGCGGACGTAGACCGGCTCCACGTACAGGAGGCCGCCCTCCAGTGGCACGGTCAGCAGATTGCCGTACTCGATCTCGGAGTCACCCCGTTTGAGCAGGTTGATCGACTCGGCGATCTCCGGATCGGAGTTGAACTTGCTCTGCACCTGCGAGGGACCGGAGACCGTCGTATTGGGCGGCAGTCTCAGCATTCTGATCTTGCCGTACTGGTCACTTCTCGCGTCCGCGTCGATGGCCATGAAGGCCCCGAGGGTCTCGCGTTTGTTCGGGTTGAAGGTCGTCGTCAGCTGGAAACGCTGCTGCTTCTGCCCCGGCATCTTCATGCTCAGGTAGTACGGCGGAACCGCGTTGCCCTTGTGCGTCGGGTCGTCCGGGACCTGCCAACGCTCACTGCCGCTGTAGAACTGCGACGGCGAGGTCACGTGGTAGGTCTGGAGCAGGTCGCGCTGCACCTTGAACAGGTCCTGCGGGTAGCGCAGATGATCCATCAGATCGCTGCTGATGGCGCTCTTGGGCTTGACCGTGTCCGGGAACGCCTTCATCCACGTCTTCAGCACCGGGTCCTTCTTGTCCCACTGGTACATGTCCACATCGCCGGTGTAGGCGTCCACCGTCGCCTTGACGGAGTTGCGGATGTAGTTGACGCGGTTCTGCTGCGCCACCACCGCGCGCTGGCCGTCCGTCAGCGAGTCCGCCGTCGTGTCCCCCAGCGTGGTGCGCGAGGAGTACGGATAGCCGTTCGAGGTGGTGTAGGCGTCGACGATCCACTTGATGCGCCCGTCGACCACCGCCGGGTACGGGTCACCGTCGATGGTCAGCCACGGTGCGACCGCCTCGACGCGCTCCTTGGGCGTGCGGTTGTACAGGATCCGCGAGCCCTCGCCGATGGCCCCCGAGTAGAGGATCTGGGGCTCGTTGAAGTTCACCGCGTAGGCGGCCCGGTTGATCGGGTTGGCGAGGTTGACGCCGCTCTTGCCCTTGTAGGTGTACGTCTTCTCACCCTCGTCGTCGGCGTAGTCCAGCTCCTTTTGGGGGCCGCCGACGATGGAGTACTGCGTGGTCTTCTCGCCGTAGTAGACACGGCCCTCGTACTTGCCCTTGTCGCCCTTGGGCGGCAGGTCCTTCTCGGTGAAGTCCGGGGAGCCGTCCTTGTCGACCGCGGTGCCCTTGGCGGCGACCATGCCGTAGCCGTGGGTGTACTTGAAGTGCTCGTTGATCCAGTTCTTCTCCGGGATGCCGTTGGTGTTGATCTCCCGGAGGCCGACGACGGTGTCCTGCTCCTTGCCGTCCTTCTTGTACCGGTCCACATCCAGCGTGGCGGGGAACTGGTAGTACCCGCGCACCTGCTGCTTCTGCTGGAAGGTCGGGGAGACCACGTTCGGGTCCAGCAGGCGCATGCTCGCGGTCGTATCGGCCGCGTCGCGCAGCTTCTGATTGTCGGCCTTGCTCGTGCCCGAGTAGTCGCGTACGTCGGAGTCGTCGATGTCGTACGCGTCTCGGGTGGCCTGGATGTTCTTCTTGATGTACGGCGCTTCCTTGGCCTGCTCGTTCGGCTGGACCTGGAACTTCTGCACGATCGCGGGGTAGAGGCCGCCGATGAGGATCGCGGACAGGACCATCAGTCCGAAGCCGATCACCGGAAGCTGCCAGGTGCGCCGCCAGATGGTGGCGAAGAACAGCAGCGCGCAGATGATGGCGATGATGAACAGGATCGTCTTCGCCGGCAGATAAGCGTTGGCATCGACGTACTTGAGGCCCGTCCAGTTGTCCGTCGCCTTGAAGTCGCCGGACTTGACCGCCAGTCCGTATCTGTCCAGCCAGTAGGCCACGGCCTTCAGCGCGACGAAGACGCCGAGCAGGACCGACAGATGGCCGGTGGCCTGCGCCGTCGCGCGCGCGCCCGGTGTGGTGACCCGCAACCCGCCGTAGAGGTAGTGCACCAGCGCCGCCGCCAGCAGCGAGAGCACCGCGGCGGCGAAACCGAAGCTCAGCAGGAAACGGTAGAAGGGCAGATCGAAGGAGTAGAAGGCGATGTCCTTGTGGAACTGCGGGTCCTTCGTACCGAACGGGACACCGTTGATCCACATCAGCCAGGTGCGCCACTGACCGGCCGCCGAGGCGCCGGAAATCAGCCCGACGAGAGCCGTGATGCCCAGCAGCACCCACTTCTTGTACGGCGCGAGGCCCATGCGGTAGCGGTCGAGGCTCTGCTGCTCCAGCGACATCGCGCTGAGCGGCGGACGCAGGCGGTGGGCCAGCCAGATGTTGAAGCCCACGGCCCCGGCCATCAGCAGGCCGAACACGGCGAACAGACCGACCTTGGTCCACAGGGTCTTGGTGAAGACCGAACTGTAGGCCACCGAGCGGTACCACAGCCAGTCCGTCCAGAACCCGGCGAACATGACAAAGAGCATCGCCAGAACGGCCAGCACGCCCGCTGTCATCAACAGCGTCCGCGCACGCCGGGATGGCCGGCCCACTCTGATCCGTGGCCCGGAGGGACCCCCTGAGCCCCGGTCCGGCATCTGGAAAGCCAAGGTGCGCACCTCGAAGATTCGCAGTTTTATGAAGCGGTGAAGACGGGCCCGCATCGTAAGGCCCACTTATGCAACTTACTCAAGCTTTACTCAGTTCCCGTTTCCGGGGTCGAAGGCTGCACGATATGAGCATGAACAACCTCCCCTCTGACGGCACCCCACTCGCCTCCGGACCGCTGACCCGCGCGGTGCTGGAGATCGATGAATACACCTCCGGGCTCGGCTGGGACCAGCCCGCACGACTCTTCGCCCTGGTGAACACCGCACGGCTGCGCGCCGAGGAGCCCGGCCTCGCGGGACAGCTGGGACTGGCCGATGACGCCTCCAACGGCGCGGACACCTCGTCCCTGACCCCGGTGGAGCAGGAGGAGGTGCCGGCCGGCACGCCTCTGGACGAGTTCCTGGGAACGATCGCTTGGCCGGGGGCGGTCGATGGCTGTGCCGTCACCGTGGAGCGGCTGATGCTGCCGCCGTCCGCCGAAGCGGCCGTCCCCGAGGACCTGGACGAGGGCGGGCTGGCCACCTGGGTCGCCGGGCATCCCGAGCGCCGCGAGGTCCGGATGACTGTCGCCGTGCTGCGGAGCGGGGAGCGCGAATCGGCGCTGCGGCTGCGCGAGAAGGACACGGCCACGGAGGTGCTGACGGGGGCCGACCTCGTACCGGGCCTCGCGGAGGCGCTCACGGCGACCTTCGAGGAGTAGCGCGGGGGCGCGGGGCGGCCCGGGACGCGAGGGCGTGACGCCTGACGCGTGAGCGGCCGGGAACGAGCGCCGGGGGCGGCACCAGGGACGGTGCCGCGTCCGGCTCCTGGCGCCTCGTCGGGCCGACAGCCGGCGGGCGGGGCGGTTCGACGGGCCGGGCGGCTCCTCTGGTCAGCCCGGCTTGCACTGGGTGAGCTGGTCCGTCTTGCCGCTGCGGATCTTCTTCAGCGAGTCCAGCGCGTTGTGTATCGAGGTGGTCTTCACCAGTGTCAGGCCGCCGGGCTTGTCCTTGGCCGCCGAGGGGCAGTTGCCCGCGGGGGTCAGGAAGAACTTCGCCCCCTTGGCCCGCGCGGCGACCGTCTTCATCTGGATGCCGCCGATCTCGCCGACCTTGCCCTTGTCATCTATGGTGCCCGTCCCCGCGACGAACTTTCCGCCCGTCAGGTCGGCGGGCGTGAGCTTGTCGACGATGCCCAGCGCGAACATCAGTCCGGCGCTGGGGCCACCGATGTCCGCGAGCTTGATGTCGATCTCGAACGGGAAGGAGTGGCCGGCCCCGGGCTGGATACCGACCACGGCCCTACCGTCGTCCTTGGCCTTCTCCGTGGTGAGCGTGACCTTCTTGGCGTCCTTGGGAGAGGGCTCTTGCCCCTTCTTCTGCGAGGCGGCGGCCTTTGCTGCGGGGATCACGGTGAAGGTGGTCTTCTGTCCGGGCTTGTGCTGTGTCACCACCTCGGCGACGCTCTCCGGCTCGCCCACCGGCTTGCCGTCCACCGCTGTGACGACATCGCCTCCGTGCAGCTTCTTCTCCGCCGGGCCGCCCTTGAGGACCGAGCTGACGACGACATGGGAACTGACCGGAATCTTCAGCTCCTTGAGGGCCGCGACCTTCGCGCTCTCCTGCGAGGCGCTGAATTCTTCCGCGTTCTCCTGATCGACCTGCTGGGCGGACTTGTTGTCCGGATAGAGCGTCGAGTGCGGGACGACCACCCCGTCGTGACGCAACCAGCCGGATACCGCCTCGACGAGGTTCATCCGGTATTCCGAGCCGGTGACCCGGACCGTCGTCATGTTCAGGTGGCCGGAGGCGCGGTACTGCTTGGGCTCGCCCTTGTGGCCCGGCTCGTCCTTGATGTTCAGCACCGGATCCCCGTCGTGCTTGCCCAGCGTGTTCACCGTGGGTCCGGGTGACATCTCGGCGTAGGGCACCTTGATGAGCACTCCGGCACAGAGCAGCGCTATGAGCAGCAGTGTGGAGGCGAGCAGAGTCGCGGTGCGGCGAGGCATGGCACGACAGTACGGGACAGGTCTGTCAGTCGCCCGTCCGGGCCGGTTGCTCCGCGTCCGGTCGGGTCCCTGCCCGAGCGGAGGTCAGAACCTCCTCGTTGGAGCGCTCCATGGCTGCACGGAATCGCTCGTATCCGGCCACGCCCGCGGCGTCCGGCGTGGTGGTGCGCCGGCGGCCCGCCCAACTTCCCCACAGGCTCGCGACGACAACGGCGGCAACCGGAATCAGCAACCAGGCAAGAGCCGCCATCGAGACCTCCCGACCCCTCGTACGCACATCCCATCGGTCCGGCTGGTAGACCGCCCGATGAGCAGATTAACCGTCTCAGGCACAACGGTCGGCGCCGGGGACCGGTTACGCAACCGGAATCAAACCCACCACTCGGCGGCTCCGCTGTACGGCAATCGGCCCCAGGCGGCGTGCTCCCGCACTCCCCCGAGGCTGCGCGCACCGCCCCCGTCAGGCGCCCACCCACTCCTCGGTGCCGTCGGAGAAGGTCTGGTGCTTCCAGATCGGGACCTGGTGCTTGAGCTCGTCGATGAGCCGGCGGCAGGCGTCGAACGCCTCGGCGCGGTGCGGACAGGAGACGGCCACGACAACGGCCAGATCCCCTACTTCGAGGTCCCCGACCCGGTGGATCGCCGCCAGCGCTCGTACCGGATGGTCGGCGGCGACCCGCTCCGCCACCTTCCGCAGTTCCTCCCGCGCGCTGGGGTGCGCCGAATAGCCCAGACGGGCGACATCGGTGCCACCGTCGTGATCACGTACCGTGCCGACGAAAAGCGCCGTCCCGCCCGCCGCGTCGTCCCCCACGGCGGCGAAGACCTCGTCCACGGTAAGCGGCGTCTCGCGCACGTCCAGCAGCCGGATGGGGTCCCGCGCCGCACGCTCGCCCGGATGATCGGGACGCGGTCGCCCGACGGGATCGCCGGAGCGCCGCTGCTGGTCCGGATGCCGGGAACGTTGCTGCTCGTCCGGATGCCGGGAGTCTCCTGCGGTGTCGTACGTGTGTGCCATGCCGGTCATGCTGCCCTGTCTGCCCTGGTTCCGGAACACTTCCCGGGCCGCCTCACAGACCGCGCCGCTTGCGTGCCCTGCGGACGAGTGCCGCCGTGCCCAGCAGCGCGACCGTCGCACCCGCCGCCCCCGCCGCCGTGGCCGCTTCCGTGCGGCCCAGGCGCCGGCCCGCGACCGTGTGCCTGCCGGAGACCTCTTCGAGCAGCTCGGCGAGGACCTCCTCGTTCGTCCGGCGCGGACGCCAGCCCGCCTCATGCAGCCTGCTGCCGCTGACCACCCACGGGTACATCGTGTACGCGAGGTCGCCGGCGGGCGACGGAGTGAGCCCGAGACGGTGCAGCCGGGAGGCCGCGCCCAGAGCGACGCTGGAGGGCAGCTCCATCCTCCGGATACCGGTCAGCTCCTCCACCTCCTCCTGCTCCAGCCAGCCGTCGCAGCCCACCGCCAGTTCCCCCTCGACCTTCTCCAGCGCCGCGTACTCCAGCGCCGTGACCAGGTCCTCGACGTGGCAGAACTGCCAGCAGGGTCTGGAGTCGGCCACCACCAGCAGGCGCGGCGACTCGAAATAGCGGGTCAGCGCCGTATCCGTACCGGCCCCCACCAGCACGGCGGGCCGCAGGACGGTGACGTTCAGCCCCGGGTGCGCCCTGGGTGCGCGGCGGGCGAGCCGCTCGATCTCCAGCAGGTCGCCGACCCCGGTCGCGTCCGCCGTCGCCCGCAGTTCGGCGTCCTCGGCCAGCGGTACATCGTTGTCCTGAAGCGCCCCGTAGACCATGGCCGAGGTGCAGAGCACCACCCGCCGCACTCCGGCCGCCGCCGCGGCGGTCAGCACCGTCTGGGTGCCGCGCACGTTGTAGGCGGTACGGGCGGCCGGATCGGTTTCCAGATCGAGATCGAGCGCGAGATGGACCACGACGTCCACCGGGTCCCCGTCGCCGCGCAGCCGGTCGGCGATCGCCGGATCGCGGACGTCCAGCGCGTACCACTGGGCCTCGCTGACCTCGCCCCGGCGCTCGTCGAGGGCGATGACCTGCTTGATCTCCTCGGAGGCCGCGAGCCGCTCGGTGAGCAGCGCGCCGACGCCCGAGGCTGCGCCGGTGACGGCGACGGTAGGGGTTCGCGCTGCGCGAACGTGGGACTCGGAGGAACTCACCGGGCGTCTCCAGTGGTTGTTTCTGGTACGAGGTGCGCAGGCTCCATCCTGCCTGACTGGTGTCTAGGCTGGAGGCAGAGCCCGCAGATCGCCTCCAGGACGATGCATATCGTTCAGGGACCGACCACACCGTCCGACGAGACAGAGCCGAGGAAACCGTGAGTGACACCCCATTCGGATTCGGCGTACCTCCCGAGGAGCCCGAGGACGGGGACGACGGCAAGAAGAAGCAGGGCGGCGAGCCGTCGAACCCGTTCGGTTTCGGCGGCGGAAAGGGCTCCGGCCCCGCCGACAACCCGCTGGCTGCGATGTTCGGGTCACTGGGCGGCGGCCAGGGCCAGCTCGACCCCGGCGACCTGGGCGCCGCCTTCCAGAAGCTCGGCCAGATGCTGTCCTACGAGGGCGGCCCCGTGAACTGGGAGATGGCCAAGGACATCGCGCGGCAGACGGTCGCGGCGGGCGCGCAGGACGGTTCCAAGGACGCCTCTGTCGGCCCCGCCGAGCGGGCGGCCGTCGAGGAAGCCGTACGCCTGGCCGACCTGTGGCTGGACGGGGTGACGTCACTGCCCTCCGGGTCCGGGGCGGCCGTGGCGTGGAGCCGCGCCGAGTGGGTCGAGGCGACGCTTCCGGTCTGGAAGGACCTGGTCGACCCGGTCGCCGAGCGCGTAGGCGCCGCCATGGGCAGCGTGCTCCCCGAGGAGATGCAGGCCATGGCCGGCCCGCTGCTCGGAATGATGCGTTCCATGGGGGGCGCCATGTTCGGCACCCAGATCGGGCAGGCCGTGGGCGTACTCGCCGGTGAGGTCGTGGGCTCGACGGACATCGGCCTCCCCCTGGGCCCCGTCGGCAAGGCCGCGCTGCTGCCGCGCAACATCGAGGCGCTGGGCAAGGGCCTGGGCGTCCCCCTGGAGGAGGTGCGGCTCTACCTCGCGCTCCGGGAGGCGGCACACCAGCGGCTGTTCGCGCACGTGCCCTGGCTGCGCTCGCACCTGTTCGGCGCCGTCGAAGGGTACGCGCGCGGCATCAAGGTCGATACGGCCAAGCTGGAGGACGTCGTCGGCCAGATCGACCCGCAGCGCCCCGAAGAGCTGCAGGAGGCCCTTCAGCAGGGCATGTTCCAGCCCGAGGACAGCCCCGAGCAGAAGGCGGCACTCGCCCGCCTGGAGACCGCGCTGGCCCTGGTCGAGGGCTGGGTGGACGCCGTCGTGCACGCGGCTGCCGAGCCGCACCTGCCGTCCGCCTCCGCGCTGCGCGAGACCCTGCGCCGCCGACGCGCCTCCGGCGGCCCCGCGGAGCAGACCTTCGCGACGCTGATCGGCCTGGAGCTGCGCCCCCGGCGGCTGCGCGACGCGGCCCGGCTGTGGGCCTCGCTGGCCGAAGCTCGCGGCACCGAGGGACGCGACGGGCTCTGGGAGCATCCGGACATGCTGCCCACGGCAGCCGACTTGGACGACCCGGACGGGTTCGTGCACCGCGAGCAGCCGGACTTCTCCGAGCTGGACCGGATGCTGGGTGACGCCGCGGCTCAGAGCGGGGACCCGGCGCCGGAGCGCGGCGGCTCCCAGGGAGGCTCCGAACCAGGCTCCAAGAGCGAGGAGAGCGGCCCGAAGCTGGACAAGTCGCCCGAGTCCCCTGACGACGAAAACAGTGGCGACGAGGGCGAAGGGAAGAAGTGAGCGCCCCTTCGAACCCCGGCCCCGAAAGGGAATCGACCGTCCTTCGGGCGGACGCAGCGGGCGTGCTGCGCGCGTGGTCACCTGCTGGGGACGACCCGGGCCAGGAGCGGCTGAGGCAGGAGTACCTGCGCCATATCGACGAGCATCCGGACGCCATGTGGAAGGCGTGCTCCCAGGGGCACGTCACCGCGAGCGCGCTGATCGTCGATCCGGATGGCGCGAGGGTGCTGCTGACCCTCCACCGCAAGCTCGGCATGTGGCTCCAGATGGGCGGCCACTGCGAGCCGGGTGACGCCACCTTGGCCGAGGCGGCTCTCAGGGAGGCCACGGAAGAGTCCGGCATCGCGGGACTGACGCTGCTGCCCGGCGGCCCGGTCAGGCTGGATCGGCACCACACTCCCTGCGCCTGGCACCTGGATGTGCAGTACGCGGCTCTGGCACCGCCAGGCGTACGGGAAAGGATCAGCGACGAGTCCCTCGACTTGCGCTGGTTCGGCTTCTCCGAAGTGGCCGAGGTCGCCGACGAATCGGTCGTCCGCCTTACGGAAGGGGCCCGCGCGCTCGTGCTGTCCTGAGCAGAGCCCGAGGAAGCTTCGGGGAAGCTCCGGGGCCGCGCGAATGGGGTTGTCGGACGGCCACGGCCTGTCGGCACAGGCGAGTCAGGGCAGCACAGGCAGCACAGGACGGATGGTTCTCAAGACAGCCGGGGGGCGCCGTCCCGACGGACGGTGCTCTTCCCGGCGCGCTGGGGGCACGGTCGGCCTTAGCGCGCGAGTCAGCCCTCGTCGGTGACCTGCGGAAGGTGAGGCAGGTGCGGCAGCCGTTCGGCTGCGACGACCCCTTCCAGGAAGCCGCGCGCGCGTTCGGTGCGCGGGTACGCGTCCAGGAGCCGCCAGAAACGGGGCCCGTGCCCCGGTACCAGCAGGTGCGACAGCTCGTGCAGCAGCACATAGTCCACAACGTACTCGGGCATGCCCTGTAGCCGATGGGACAGCCGGATGCTCCCTTCGGCGGGGGTGCATGAGCCCCAGCGCGTGTTCTGATTGGTGACCCAGCGCACCGATGCGGGTCGCGCGCGCCCGTCGAGATACTGCTCGGACAACTCGGCCGCACGCCGCGCGAGATCGCTGTCATGCAGCATCCGCTTGCTCTCTTGCGCCGCGAGCTTGTCGAGCATCACCCCGACCCAGCGGGCCTCCTCGTCCGCGGACATGCGCGCCGGAAGCAGGACAACGGTGCGGTCTCCTTCGCGGTAGGCGGAGACCGTGCGGCGTCGGCGCGCGCTACGGCGCACCTCGACCGCGCTCTGGCGAGTGCTGTTCAGCGGGTCGGCGGACACCCCCCGACGTTACCCGGTGCGCCCGGGGAAGTCCCGCCTCCAGGCTGGTTCGAGGCGGAAAGGGGAGAAGAGCCTGGAGAGCCCCGGAAAAGCGGGAGCGGAGTCGCATTTGGGGGCGCACGTGGCGCTCGCACTGGGCGCTCGTGCTGGGGGCGCTCGGCAGGCGCGCGGGGTCCGCGCTGGGACGCTGCGGACTGTGCGGGCCCCAGGGACGGCGGTCTTCGGGCTGCGGGCTGCGGGTGGACATCGGCGATCGGAGGCCGCAGTTATACGACTAATGCGGCTGGTTGTGGATAACTCCCGACCGGCAAATGTCAGGTCCCCGCATGCTGTCAGCAGTGATCGAGAGCAAAGCCAGGGGGAAGCGTGCATCCAATGATCAAGCCCGCGTTGCGGCGTGGCTGGCGTGACCGGCAGACGGTGCAGTACGGCGTAGCTCCCGCACACGCGGTGCTGCTGGGCCCGGTGAGCGACGCGACCGCCGCTTTCATGGAACTGATGGACGGCACCCGCAGCCTGGACCGCCTCCGTGTGGAGGCCGACAGGCTCGGCCTCGCCCCGGAGATCCCGGACAGGCTGATCGAGCGGCTGGCGGGGTCGGGGGTACTGGACGACGCGACGGCGAACCGGGAGGCGGCGGCGAGTGTGGGCGACCGGTTGCGTCCGGACCTCGCCTCCCTGTCCGTGGTCCACCGCGAGCCGGGCGGCGGAGTCCGCAGGCTGGCGGCCCGGCGCGAGGCCCAGGTGCAGGTGCGGGGAGCGGGCCGGGTCGGCATGGCCGTGGCCGCGACGCTCTCGGCAGCCGGGGTCGGCCAGGTGGATGTGATCGACGGCGGCGCCGTGGAGGAGTGGGACACCGCGCCAGGGGGCATCCCGGCGGACCGGGTGGGCACACGCAGGGATGCGGCTGCGCGCGGTGTGGTGCGCGCAGCCCGCGCCTGGCAGGGCAGGTCGCGCAGCGAGGTCAGCCTGGTGGTCATCGCGCCTCGCGACGGACTGGACGCCTATGCGCCCGACCCTGCCGCGGCCCAGTGCTTCATGGCTGCGGGGACGCCCCATCTGTACGGCGGAGTCGTGGAGGCCACGGGTGTGGTGGGCCCGCTGGTGCTCCCTGGCTCGTCACCGTGCTCGGAGTGTCTGCTGCGCACCCGGGCGGAGCGGGAGCCGAGTTGGCCGATGCTGGTGGGCCAGTGGCGCACAGCGAGCAGACGGCGCGCGGGGGTGCCGGCCTGTGACACCGCACTGGCAACGATGGTGGCGGGAGCGACCGCTTCGTATGCGCTGAGCTTTCTCGACGGGGACGGCGGCTGCGCGGCGGGCTACCGATTGCGCTTCGCGCTGCCACATCTGCTCCCCGACACCGAGCAGTTCCGCACCCATCCCGAGTGCCCATGCGGTGCCGCTTCGGTGGGTGCCGCACCCGGCGACGCAGAGAATCATCGAACGCACGCCACAATGACCGAGTAGCCGCCGTCCTCGGTGCTGTCCTCGGTTGAGCTGTCTGGGAGTTGGAGGGACGCATGTCTGATCTTCCCCGCAAGGCGGTGACACGTACGGCCAAGCTGGCCGCCCTGCCGCTGGGCTTCGCCGGCCGCTCCGCCTGGGGGCTTGGCAAGCGCCTCGGCGGGTATTCCGCCGATCTCGTCGGCCACGAACTCCAGCAGCGCACCGCCGAGCAGCTCTTCAAGGTGCTGGGCGAGCTGAAGGGCGGGGCCATGAAGTTCGGCCAGGCCCTCTCGGTCTTCGAATCCGCGCTGCCCGATGAACTGGCAGGCCCCTACCGTGCGACACTCACCCGCCTCCAAGAGGCCGCACCCCCCATGCCGACCCGAACGGTCCACGCGGTGCTGGAAGAGCGACTGGGACAGGGGTGGCTTGAGCTCTTCGAAGAGTTCGACGACAAGCCCGCTGCCGCCGCCTCCGTAGGCCAGGTGCACCACGCGGTCTGGCACGACGGCCGCGAGGTGGCGGTAAAGGTGCAGTATCCGGGCGCGGGCGAGGCCCTGGTCACCGACCTCGCCCAACTGGGCCGCTTCGCCCGGCTGCTGGGGCCGCTCATCCCGGGCATGGACATAAAGCCGCTGATCACCGAGCTGCACAACCGCGTCACCGAGGAGCTGGACTACGCGCTGGAAGCGGAGGCCCAGCGCGCCTACGCGGCGGAGTACACCGGGGACGAGGACGTGCTGGTGCCCGGTGTGGTGCACCAGAGCGACGAGGTGCTGGTCACCGAGTGGCTGGAGGGCACGCCGCTGTCGGCGGTGATAACGGACGGCAGCGAGGAGGAGCGGAACCGCGCGGGTGAGCTGTTGAGCCGCTTCCTCTTCTCCGGCCCGGTGCGCACGGGCCTGCTGCACGCCGACCCGCACCCGGGCAACTTCCGTCTGGTCACCGACGGGCATGAAGCACCGGAGCGCTGGCGGCTGGGAGTGATGGACTTCGGCACCGTCGACCGGCTGCCCGCCGGCCTGCCCTCGACGATCGGCACGGTATTGCGGATGACGCTGGACGGTGAAGCGGAGGCAGCGTATGAACTGCTGCGCGAGGAGGGCTTCGTCAGGGAGCGGATAGAGCTGGATCCGGACGAGGTTCGCGACTACCTGCTGCCCATCGTCGAACCGGCATGCGTCGAGGAGTTCACCTTCAGCAGGGAGTGGATGCGCAAACAGGCAGCCCGCATAGCCGACCCTCGCTCCCCCGCCCACCAGTTGGGCCGCCAGCTGAATCTGCCGCCCTCGTATCTGCTGATCCACCGCGTGACGTTGAGCACGATCGGGGTGCTGTGCCAGTTGGGGGCCACGGTACGGATGCGGGACGAAATGGAGACCTGGGTTCCCGGATTCGCCCCCGACGAGCCGGAAGAGGCAGTCGGGGCCGAAAGCCGGGAGGAGCCCGACGAGCCGGCCTACGAGGAGACCTCCGCCTGAGTCCCGGCCGAGGCCGCGCCCTACGGGAAGACACACCTTCACCCGGCCCCGGGCATCGAACGGCGGAGAGCCGGGGCACGGGGCCCCGGCTCTCCGATACGGCACTGTCACCTCGGGATGCGGCTCGGTTCTACCTCACGCCGTCGCCCGGCAAGCTGAACACTTCGTGCTCATGCTTTGTGCTCGTACTTCCTACTGGTTCGTGCTGGTGCTTCGTCACTGCATGACGGCCATCGCGAGTGCGCGCCTCGCGCGGCGCGTGGCACGTTCGGCCCGGCGCTGGAGGCGCCGCGCGGTCAACACGTGCAGCGCCCTCCGTTCGGATTCGGCCTCCTGCATCCGGTCTTGTATCTGGGCCCTGGCCAAAGATTCTGGCAAGAGTTGCATTTCGCGGGTCCTGTTCTGACGGACGATCGTCGCGTCTGAGCGAGTGCGTGCTGTGGTCTCGTGGATGGGTGCCATCGTCGGGTCCTGCTTCGTGAGGTGGCGCGTGCGTGGTTCCAGCGCCGACGGGTTGTCGATCGTTCCGGCCGCGGGTCGGCGGTTGAGCGATCCCTGGCGGGGGGAACTCATGCCGATACCGGGTTCTTGCGCGGACGCCCACGCGGGCGCTTGCGCGGAACCACAACGCCCTGAACGAACAGTTCGCCGCCCCAGACGCCCCAGGGCTCGCGGCGGTCCTTGGCACCGGCGAGGCATGCCTCACGCAGGGGGCAGGTCTGGCACAGGGACTTGGCGTACTCGACGTCGGCCGGGGTCTCGGCGAAGAAGACCTCGGGGTCGTAGGAGCGGCACGGAACATCGACGCCGAGGCGCTCGATGGCGTCGTCGAGTTCGGTGAGGGTGATCTGGGGGGCGGTCAAGGTGTCCTCCGTGGTGGCATCGGGCGGCAGAGAAGGCGCGGGGCGCAGCGTCTGGGAGTGCGTCTCGGTGTGCACTGTCGGTTCTTCCTCGTCTGTCGGTGTCTGTTTTGTCTTGTCGGTCCGGCTGGTGGCCGGTCGGGGCAAACAGAAGGGCCGCGGATCCCGGTGTGGGTTCCGCGGCCCTGGAAGGTGCCGACCTGATCTGCCGATCAGGCTGGATCTCTCCAGGGTTCGAGCCCACGGAAGGCCCACATCGTGTAGCGCTGCGTCTTCTGGCGTCCCTCGCCGGCACCGTTGGCCGCTGCACTGAAGGCAAAGGCCCGTGCCTGTGCCTGCTCTGCTGCTACCGCGGGTGCCTTGATCGGTCGCTCATTGCCGCCGGGGACGACGCCGGACACACCGGTGCCGTGGAGGCGGGAGCCGAGCAGGCAGGCGCGAATGACCGAGTGATCGGTCATTTTGATCTTCATCGTCATTGCGCTCACTGGTCTCCGCCTCCTCTCGGCGTCTCGGGGACCGGCCGTGAAGCCGATCCGCACATGTTCAGGACTAAGTACAGCATGGATGGGGTCGGAGCGAAAAGGCCCGCCCCTCTCCATGCCCGGAAGGCTATGAGGCCCTGGACGGCCCGCGCAAACTATTTTCCGGGGCTTTCTGTCACAGCTTCTGTGACAGAGGCGAATGAGCCCCGTGGTACTGACAGACCCGAGGGGTCTAGGCGTCACCTTGGGGTGGTTCGTCCAGTTTCTCCCCGGCGCACAGGGCGAGGACGTCCGCACCGAACTGCTGGAGCTTGCGGCTTCTGACGCCCGAGATCCGGGAGAGTGCGGCCTCGTTGTCGGGGACGGCCTCGGCGATGGCGAGGAGCGTCTTGTCGGTGAAGACGCAGTAGTCCGGCTGGCCGATCAACTTGGCCTGTTCCGAGCGCCACTGATGAAGGCGCTCGTACAGCACCTCGTCCAGCTCCGAGGGGCAGTCCTCGCACCGCATGAGCTTCACCTCGCCGGGGGCGGTGAGTGAGCGTCCGCAGACCCTGCACCGGGCCGGGGCTCGCGGTACGCGTGTGCGGCCGGGCCCGCTGCCGCGCTCGACGCCGCCTCCGACGGTCACACTGCCGCTGCCGCCGGCTCTTCCATACGGGGCCGGGCCCGAAGAGCCGGGGCGCAGGCCCTTCAGGAAGCGGCTCGGCTGCCGGTTCGCACGGCCGCCCGGGGAGCGGGCCAGCGCCCAGGAGAGGGTCAGGGAGCGGCGGGCCCGGGTGATGCCGACATACAGCAGTCTGCGCTCCTCCTCTATCTGCTCGTCGGTCTTCGCGTAGGTGATGGGCAGCATTCCGTCGGTGAGGCCCACCAGGAAGACCGCGTCCCACTCCAGGCCCTTGGCGGCGTGCAGGGAGGCGAGGGTGACGCCCTCGACCGTGGGGGCGTGCTGGGCCT
Organism: Streptomyces axinellae; assembly: GCF_039532135.1. NCBI lineage: Bacteria > Bacillati > Actinomycetota > Actinomycetes > Kitasatosporales > Streptomycetaceae > Streptomyces > Streptomyces axinellae. The sequence goes on along the minus strand of NZ_BAAARJ010000004.1, from coordinate 114,501 downwards.
TGGCCCGTTCGTCCAGCTCCCCCACCAGGTCCGAGAGCGTCGCCTCGGGGTGGGCCGCGGAGAAGTCCACCGCCAGCCGCACAAGCGCGGCCAGCGACTCCCAGCGGTCGCGGGCGGCGCCGGAGCCGGCCGGGGCCTCGGGGTTCCAGCCCTTGGTGCCCAGCACGGCGCGTACCTGGGAGGGGAGGTCCACGGCGTCGTCGAGCATGGCGTCGTTGCCGCCGGCGCGGGCGGCGCCACGCAGGGCGACTCCGGCCTCGCGCACCTCGGGGCGCTCGAAGAAGCGCTCGGCCCCGCGGAGTTGGTAGGGCACTCCCGCGTCGGCGAGCGCCTGTTCGTAGATCTCCGACTGGGCGTTGATGCGGAACAGGACAGCGATCTCGCTGGCCGGGACGCCGGCACCGATGAGGTCACGGACCCGCCTGGCCGTGCCTTCCGCTTCGGCGGGCTCGTCGCCGAACTCGGCGTAGACCGGCTCGGGGCCGGCCGGACGCTGGGAGATCAGCTCCAGCCGGTGCTCGGCGGCACGGCCGCTGGCCTGGGCGAGCAATCCATTGGCGAGGTGGACCACCTGGGGGGTCGAGCGGTAGTCGCGGACCAGCTTGACGACGGTCGCGGTGGGGTGGCGGGAGCGGAAGTCGAGGAGGTGGTCGGGGGTGGCGCCGGTGAAGGAGTAGATCGTCTGGCTGGCGTCACCGACCACGCACAGGCTCTCTCGTTCGCCGACCCACAACTCCAGGAGGCGCTGCTGGAGGGGGCTCACGTCCTGGTATTCGTCCACCACGAAGTGCTGGTACTGGCCGCGCACGGTCTCGGCGATGTCGGGGCGGTCCTGGAGGACTCCTACGGTCAGCAGCAGGACATCCTCGAAGTCGATCACCGAGCGCTCGCGCTTGAGCTGCTCGTACAGGGCGTAGATGCGGCTGATCTCGGCGGGATCGCGGGGGGATTGCCGGGCGTACTTGGCGGCGGCTGCCGGATAGTCCTCGGGTACGGTCTGGGTGACCTTGGACCATTCGATCTCGCTCGTCACATCCCGCAGCTCGTTCCGGTCCAGCCTCAGACGGCAGCGAGTGGCGGCCTCGGCGACGAGCTGGGCCTTGCGCTCCACCAGGTGCGGCAGCTCTCCGCCGACGGCGCGCGGCCAGAAGAACTGGAGCTGGCGCAGCGCGGCGGAGTGGAAGGTGCGGGCCTGTACTCCGGTGACGCCCAGCTGGCGGAGCCGGCCGCGCATCTCTCCGGCGGCGCGGTTGGTGAAGGTGACGGCGAGCACGCCGGCCGGAGGCAGGATCCCGGCGCGGACTCCGTAGGCGATCCGGTGGGTGATCGCTCTCGTCTTGCCGGTGCCGGCGCCCGCCAGGACGCACACCGGACCGTGCAGGGCCGTCGCCACCTCGCGCTGCTCGGGGTCGAGCCCTTCGAGCACGGCGTCCGGGGAGTCGGGGGCCTGCGGGAAGAGAGTGGAGTCCGTTGCTGCTGTCACCCCGCTATGCTGCCAGGTCGCTCAAGGGCCCCGAGTGGCTTGTCCACAGCCGGATCGGTTTGTCGTACGAGTGGCCCCGGGGCAGGGCCTGGCCCGCCTGGGCCTGGGACCGGAGCGGGGCCCGGGGCCGGTCCCAGGCCGGGAATGGCTGGGCACCCTCGCGCGTTGTCCCATCGCACTGCCGAGACGAAGGAGCACTGGATTGATGGCGGGCACTGTGACGATGTACAGCACCACCTGGTGCGGCTACTGCCGTCGGCTGAAGGGCCAGATGGACCGCGCGGGGATCGCGTACACCGAGATCAACATCGAGCACGACCCCGAGTCGGCGGACTTCGTGGAGAAGGCGAACGGCGGCAACCAGACCGTGCCGACCGTGCTGTTCCCCGATGGTTCGACGCTGACCAACCCCTCGTTGGCGCAGGTCAAGGAGAAGGTCGGAGCCTGACCGCCGGGCCACTGTCCGGCTGTCGGTTCTCCGCGTGCTCAGCGCGGCGCCCGGCCCACCCTGAAGGGGCCCCGAGGGTCCCTGCGAAGGGCGGCCGGGCGCCGCGCTCGTTCGTTGTGAGGGGCAGTCGCGCCCTCGCGCACGTGGTGCCGCCTCGCCGTTGAGGTGGTGCTCCGGCGGGCCGGGGCCGTCAGGCCGCTCCGCGGCCGGGCTGCGGGAGCGGCCGGCCGTACCAGCGCTCCACCAGGCGTGCCGCGATGGAGATCCCCGCCGGGGGGAGCACCTCTCCGGTTTCGATCGCGGTCCGCAGGTCGTCGCGGGAGAACCAGCGGGCGTCTTCGATCTCGTCGCCGTCGACCTGGATCTCGGGCGAGGTGGCGCGTGCCATGAAGCCCAGCATCAGGCTGGAGGGGAAGGGCCAGGGCTGGCTGGCCACGTACTCGACGGTGCCGACCGCGACGCCCGCCTCCTCGGCGACCTCGCGGCGAACGGCGGCCTCGATGGACTCTCCCGGCTCGACGAAGCCCGCCAGCGTCGAGAAGCGGCCCTCGGGCCAGTGCACCTGGCGGCCCAGCAGGGCCCGGTCCTGCTCGTCGGTGACCAGCATGATCACTGCCGGGTCGGTGCGCGGATAGTGCTCGGCACCGCAGGCGGAGCAGCGGCGGATGTGCCCGGCCGCCGCGATGGCGGTGCGCTCACCGCAGCGGGAGCAGAACCGGTGGGTGCGCTGCCAGTTCTCCAGGCCGATGGCGTGCACCATCAGCTCGCTGTCGCGGTCGGACAGCAGGACGCCCGCCTCGCGCAGCCCGGCCGGGCGGGCGATCTCGTCCATCCTCCCGGGCAGGGAGTCCTTCTGGAGCGCGAAATAGCGCACGCCGTCCTTGTCGATGCCCAGGAAGTAGCGGTGGGCCTCGGTGAAGGGGGCGTCGAAGGACGGCATCATGACCAGCTCGGTCGTGCCGTCCTCCTTGTCCTCGATCAGTGCCTGGCCGCCCGAGACCACGAAGACACGCGTGGTCGGGTGGCTCCACGCCGCCGCCAGCCAAGCCTCGTCCATCCGGTGGTGCGACGCACGGTCGATGCCTCCCGTGCTGGTCAGGCTGACGGGGCGGTCTGCGGCGGTGAGGGCGGTTCGGTCGGTCGAGGTGGTCACTTCGGCTTCTACTCCCCCTGATGTAGGGCTTCCCTGCCCGGTGTCGGCCGGCCCGTGGGGCGGGTGACGGTGGCAGGTGACGGAATCTGTTTCGCGGTAGCGGGTGCGGGTCGGCGGTGGGCGACGGGGATCGCGGGCGGATGCGGGGCGCGAGGTGCGGGGGCGTACGGGGAGGGCGTGCGGGTTCAGTCCGCGCTCCAGTGTGCCGCGAGGTCGCCCCACAGGTAGGCGGTCGTCTCGACCCCCTTGAACAGGAGGTCGAGTTCGACTTTCTCGTTGGGCGCATGCCATCCGTCCGAGGGGATGGAGATGCCGAGGAAGAGCACCGGGACGTCGAGCAGGTCCTGGAGGTCGGCCGCCGGACCCGAGCCGCCCTCTCTCGTGAAGCGCACAGAGGTGCCGAAGGCACGCCCCATGGCCCGGGTGACCGACTGGAGTGCCGGGTGGCCGAGCGGGGCGAGGCAGGGGCGGGTGGCGCCCCAGAAGATGATCTCGTGCCGGATGCCCGCGGGAAGCCGTTCGGCGACCCAGGTGCGAACGGTCTGCTGGATCTTGTCAGCGTCCTGGCCGGCGACGGTGCGGAAGGACAGCTTCAGCTGGGCCTGGGCGGGGACGATGGTCTTGCCGCCGGGGCCCTGATAGCCGCCGCCGATGCCGTTCACCTCGGCCGTCGGGCGGGCCCATACGCGCTCCAGCGTGGTGTAGCCCTCCTCGCCGAGCGGAGCGTGCGAGTGGGCCGTGCGCAGCCAGGCGTCCTCGTCGAAGGGCAGCTCGGCGAAGAGTGCCCGCTCCTCGTCCGTCAGCTCGATGACGCCGTCGTAGAAGCCGGGGAGCGTGACCTTGTGGTCCTCGTCGTGCAGCGCGGCGGCGAGCCGGGCGGCCTCGGTGGCCGGATTGGGCACGGCGCCTCCGAAGGAGCCGGAATGCACATCCTGGTCGGGGCCGTACAGGTCGATCTGGCAGTCGGTGAGCCCTCGCATGCCGGTGCACACCGTCGGCGTCTCGCGGTCCCACATGCCGGTGTCGGAGACGAGGGCGACGTCGCAGGCGAGGCGCTCGGCATGCGCACCCACCAGCGCGGGGAAGTGCGGCGAACCGGATTCCTCCTCGCCCTCGATCAGCAGCTTGAGGTTGACGGCGGGGGCGGTGCGGCCGGTGGCGGCCAGGTGTGCGCGCACGCCCAGGGTGTGGAAGAAGACCTGCCCCTTGTCGTCCGCGGCGCCGCGCGCGTAGAGGCGGCCATCCCGCTCGACGGGCTCGAAGGGCTCGCTGTGCCAGCCGTCGCCGAGTGCGGCGGGCTGGACGTCGTGGTGACCGTAGACCAGCACGGTCGGGGCCCCGGGGTCGCCCGAGGGCCACTCGGCGAAGACGGCGGGCGCCCCTGGGGTCTCCCAGATCTCGACGGCGGGAAAGCCGGTCTCGCGCAGCTTGCCTGCGAGCCATTCGGCGCTGCGCCGCACCTCGCCCGCGCGCCCCGGGTCTGCGGAGACGGAGGGGATGCGCAGCCATGCGGCCAAGTCGGCGAGGAAGGCGGAACGGTGGTTCTGGATGAAGGTCCGGACTGCGCTGTCCGGGGGAGCCGGGGTGGTGCTCATATCTGCGAGCCTATCGGGCCGGACACTTTCGGCCTTCATCCGGATGGCCGCCTCACGGGCTGTCCGGATGGCCGTCCGCAAGCAGCCGCTCCAGTGCGGCGCGGTCCGGGAGGCTGTCGGGCCGCACCACATCGCCGCTGCGTACGTACAAGAAGGCCGCGCTGACGCGGGAGAGCGGCACTCCGGCCTGCTCGGCCCAGGCGAGCCGGTAGACGGCGAGCTGGAGGGGGTCGGCGTCCTGGTCCCGGCCGGTCTTCCAGTCGACGATGTCGAACGTCACACCACCATCCGGTGCGCTGTCGCGGTAGACGGCGTCGATACGGCCCCTGATGACGCGGCCGGCGAGCGCGAGCTGGAAGGGCGCCTCGACGCGGTGCGGGGTCCGGTGCGCGTACGGGGTGCGCTCGAACGCCTCCTTGAGGGCTGCCAGGTCGCGCTCGTCGGAGATACGCGGCGGTTCGCTGCCGTCGGGGCCCTCGCCGTCGGAGCCGGGCAGCTCGTCGGGGCCGAGCATGGGCAAGGTCAGCTCTTCGAAGCGGGATTCCACCCAGGCGTGGAACCGGGTGCCTCTGCGGGCCGCGGGCTGGGGCGGGCGCGGCATGGGGCGGGCCAGCTCACGGGCGAAGCCCTCGGGGTCGGCGGCGACGCGCAGCAGCTGGGAGGCGCTCAGTGTCCTGGGGAGCGGGACTTCGCGCACTGTCGCGCGAGAGCGCCGCAGCTCGCCGGTGAGGGCTTCCAGATCGCGGTCCCAGGTATCGGCGAGCCGGGCCTCTTCGGGGGTCAGCTCGCCGGGCTCGTGGGCGGCCGTCCCGTCCGGAGGTCCCGGCGAGGACCCCTCCGAGGGCCCTGCCGGGGGGTCGTCCGGGTGCCCGTCCAGTGGCTCCTCCCGGTGTCCGGCCTCGTCGTGCCCGCTCTGGTGGCCGTCCATACGGCCATTCCTGTGGCCGTCCGCGGGTGACGTCCCGTCGAGGTGGGCCAGTACGCGGTCGGCGGCGGCGCGGCGCATCGCGAAAGCGCCTTCATCCAGGGGGAGGGGCCAGACGCTGTCTTGTGACGCGGCATCCAGTGCGGGGTTTTCCGCGCCCTCCTCCGGCGCCGGCTCCCAGTGCTCGACCTCGCCGTGCGCCGGGTCGTCCTCGCAGTGGGCGCGCAGCGCCTCCAGGAAGGCGGAGGGTCCGCGCGGACGCTTCTGGGAGGGCCCCCACCAGTGGCCCGAGCCGAGCAGCAGGCCGCGTGGGCGGGTGAAGGTCACATAGCCCAGGCGCAGTTCCTCGGTGGCCTGGTGGGCGCGCAGCGCGCTCTCGTGGTCCTTGATGCCCTTGGCGCTCCATTCGGGCTCCCCGGGGAGGGTTTCCGCGTCACCGCGCAGCGCGTACGGGAGCACCTTGGGCTGGGTCAGCCAGGAGTCGCGGGCCTGCTCGCTGGGGAACTGCTTGGCGACCAGGCCGGGCACCGCGACCACGTCCCACTCCAGACCCTTGGACTTGTGCGCGGTCAGCACCTTGACCGTGTTCTCGCCGCCCGGCAGCGAGCTGTCCAGGCCCTTCTCGTACTGCACAGCGGTGCGCAGGAAGCCGAGGAAGGCCAGCAGCGTGGCCTCGCCGTCCAGAGAGGCGAAGCCCGCGGCGATGTCCAGGAACTGGCCGAGGGTCTCGCGCCGCCGGGCTGCCACCGCGTGCGGGGAGGCGGCCAGTTCGATTTCGAGGCCGGTCACGGCCAGTACGCGGTGCAGTACGTCCATGAGCGGGTCGGACAGCGAGCGGCGCAGGTCGCGGATCTCGGCGGCGAGCCGCGCGAAGCGCACCCTGGCCTCGGCCGAGAAGGGCAGCTCGTCCTCGTACCCCTGGGCCTCCAGGAAGGTGTCCAGCGCGTCGGCGAGCGACCGCAGCTCGGCCGGGTCGGCGCCCTCGACGGCCGCGGCGAGCCGCTGGTCGGGGTCGTCGTCGGGCCGGCCGCGCTGGTGCTGTACGAGCAGCGCGGCGCGCCGCCCGAGCAGGGCAAGGTCGCGGTGGCCGATGCGCCAGCGCGGCCCGGTCAGCAATCGGATGAGGGACGCGTTGGCGGTCGGGTCCTGGAGGACTTCGCAGACGGCGACCAGGTCGGCGACCTCCGGCAGGTGCAGCAGCCCGGACAGCCCGACGACCTCCACGGGCACGTCCCGCTCCACCAGTGCGCCCTGGATCTCGGCGAAGTCTCCGGCGCCACGGCACAGGACGGCGATCTCACCGGGCGGGGTGCCGGTCCGTACGAGGTGGGCGAGGGAGTCGGCCAGCCAGGCGAGCTCCTCGCGCTGGGTCTCCACCAGCGCGACCCTGACGCGTCCCTCGTGCTCGGCGCCGGGTGCGGGGCGCAGCGCCTCGACGCCCTCGTGACGCTCGCGCAGCGGGGCGGCGAGGCCGTTGGCCAGGTCGAGCAGCCTGCCGCCGCTGCGCCGGTTCTCGCTGAGGGACTGGCGGGCGGCCGGGGTGCCGTCCGCGTGCGGGAAGTGGCGCGGGAAGTCGTCGAGGTTGGCGACGGAGGCCCCGCGCCAGCCGTAGATGGCCTGGCAGGGGTCGCCGACGGCGGTGACGGCGTGGCCCGTGCCCCCGCCGAAGAGCGCGGCGAGCATCACCCGCTGGGCCACGGAGGTGTCCTGGTACTCGTCCAGCAGCACGACCGGGAACTGTTCGCGCAGGGCGCGGCCGACCTCGGGTATCCGGCCGAGCTGTGCGGCGAGCGCGATCTGGTCGCCGAAGTCGATGCGCTCGTGCGCACGCTTGCGCGAGCGGTACTCCTCGACCAGGCCGAGCAGCTCGTCGCGGGCGAGCGCGGCCCTGGGGACCTTGCGCAGCTTGTCGTTGGTGAGACGCACGCCCTCCAGCCGGTCCAGCAGCCCGGCGTTGTGCGCGCGGAGGCCGGCGGGGGTGACCAGGTGCTCCGACAGCTCGGCGTCCAGGGCCAGAAGGTCCTCGACCAGCGCGGTCACGGACTTGGTGAGGGCGTCGAAGGGGCCGGTGGCGGCCCGCAGCACGTTCGCCGCGAGCTGGAACCGGGTGGCGTCGGCCAGCAGCCGCACTGTGGGCTCGATGCCGAGCCGCAGCCCGTGATCGCTCAGCAGCCGCCCGGCGAAGGCGTGGTACGTGGAGATCTGGGGCTCGCCGGGCGCCTCGTCGGGGTCGGCCGGGTCGGGGTCGGTGACCCCGGCGCGGATGAGCGCTTTGCGGACGCGTTCGGCCAGCTCTCCCGCCGCCTTGTTGGTGAAGGTCAGCCCGAGGACCCGCTCGGGCGCGACCTGCCCGGTGCCGACCAGCCAGACCACCCGCGCGGCCATGACGGTGGTCTTGCCGGACCCCGCACCGGCCACGATCGCCTGCGGCGCGGGCGGCGCGGTGATGCAGGCCGTCTGCTCCGGGGTGAACGGGATACCGAGCAGCTCTTTGAGCTGTCCGGGGTCGCTGAGCTGTGCTGGCACTCCAGAGACGCTAGCGGTCGTGGCTGACAGCGCGTCCCGGGGTCGGACAAAGCGGCTGCTGAGGAGGCGGACGGCGGGCGGACGCGGTGCGGTGAGGTGCCGTGCGGTGGGGCGGGCGGGCCCCGGCGGGGCGGCTGGAGCCGGGGGCGGGGGCCCGTGGGCCTACTCGACTATCTGGCGGCCCTCCGGGCGCGCGGAGCAGGCGGAGCGGAAGGCGCAGTGCTGGCAGTGCTGGCCGGGGCTGGGGGTGAAGCGCTCGTCCAGGACCCGGCCGGCGGCGGTGGCCAGCAGCTCGCCCACCCAGTCCCCGCCTGGCTCCGGGGCGGCTCCCCCGCCGCCGGGTTCCGCCGTACCGGATGCCGGGTCATCCGGGCTCTCCCGGCCCGTACCGGATGCCGGGTCGTCCGCCGCGGCCGTCAGCGGCTCCTGCCGCTGCACCACGGGCAACGAGTCGCCGCCGTCCCGCTGGGCGGCGCCGAGCCGCAGGTGCACCAGCTCCGCGCCCCCCGGCTCGGGACGCTCGCCGTCGAACAGGGAGTCGGCCGCGCCTTCCCGCACGGCGAGCTGGTAGACGGCGAGCTGCGGGTGGCGTTCCACTTCGGGGCCCGTGGGGCGGGCCCGGCCGGTCTTGAAATCGACCACGTAGGCCCGACCCTGGCCGTCGCGCTCCACGCGGTCCATGCTTCCCCTGACCCGGACGGTGTGCTCGCCCGCCTGGAGGGTCACCTCGAAACCGTGTTCACTGCCCGCCGGCTCGCGCCCCTCACCGCGCTCCATGACGTGCCAGCGCAAGAAGCGCTCCAGCGCCGCCCGCGCGCTCTCCTTCTCCTGACGGGACTTCCACGGGGCGTCGAAGGCCAGCCCGTCCCAGACCGCGTCCAGGCGTTCCATGAGCACCGAGAGGTCGGCCGGGGTGCTGCCGGATGCCACCTCGTCGGCCAGTACGTGCACCACGTTGCCGAAGCCCTGGGCGGCCGTCGCCGGTTCCTCTGCCTTGACCTCCCGGCCGAGGAACCACTGCAACGAGCAGGTACGCGCGAGCTGTTCCAGCGCGCTCCCGGAGAGGGCGACCGGCTCGTCCCGGTCGCGGAGCGGCACCTGGGAACGGGTGGGCTCGGCCAGTCCCCACCAGCGCTGCGGGTGCGCTGCGGGCACCAGGGGATAGCCTTCCTCGTCCCGCTCGGCGGCGAGCCTGGCCAGCCTGCGGGCCGCCGCCTCCCGGAGCGCGGGCGAGGCGTGCGGATCGACTGTGGTGGCGCGCAGCTCGGCGACCAGCGCGGGCACGGACAGCGGGCGGCGCGGACGGCTGCCGACCGGCTTGGGTTCGACCCCCAGCTCCGTCAGGAAGCGGGAGGGCTGGTCCCCGTCCTCGGCCTGGGCCCGGACGGCCGTCACCACCAGGCGCTCTCCGGCGCGGGTGACGGCGACGTAGAAGAGCCGTCGCTCCTCGGCCAGCAGCGCGCCGGCGGAGAGCGGTTCGGCGATGCCGTCGCGGCCGATGCGGTCGGCCTCCAGGAGCGAGCCGCGCCGTCGCAGGTCCGGCCACAGCCCTTCCTGGACCCCGGCGACGACCACCACCCGCCACTCCAGGCCCTTGGAGCGGTGCGCGGTCATCAGCCGGACGGCATCCGGTCGCACGGCGCGCGGCGCGAGGGTGTCGGCGGCGATGTCCTGAGCCTCCAGCTCCTCCAGGAAGTTGAGCGCGCCCCGGCCGCCGGTGCGTTCCTCCGCGCGGGCCGCGGCGGCGAACAGGGAGCAGACGGCATCCAGATCGCGGTCCGCGTTGCGCCCGCCGGGGCCGCCTCTGCGCGCGGCATTCTCCAGCCGCGCGGGCCAGGAGGTGCCCTCCCAGAGGGCCCACAGCGCCTCCTCCGCCGTGCCGCCGCCGGCGAGCAGCTCACGGGTCTTGCGCAGGAGCAGCCCGAGCCACTGTGCGCCCTGCCCCTGGGAACTCGCACCGGATGGTGCGAACGAGCCGGACGGGCCCGGGGCCGGGGTATGGGCGACCAGCCGTTCCGGTTCGGCCAGCGCCTCGGCGAGCAGCACGTCCGAGGGGCGCGGCACCCGGGCGCCCGCGGACCGCTCCTCCTCGCGCAGGGCCCGCCCCAGACGGCGCAGGTCGGCCGCGTCCATACCGCCGAGGGGGGAGGTGAGCAAGGTGAGCGCGGTCTCGGTGTCGAGTACCGCCCGCGGCCCGCCCCCCGGGCCGCTCCGGGCCCCCTCGGCGCCCTCCGGATACTCCTGCGCCGCCTCCCCGCCGTCCCGGTGACCGGCCGCCTCGGCACTCTCCGGACGGTCCTGCGCCGCCCCGGCGCCGTCCGGATGCTCCCCGGTCGCCCCGGCACATTCCGGCTGACCCTCCGGACGGTCTTCCCTCGCCGTCGCGGCATCCGGACGGTCCTCCGGCGCGGCCCCGCTCTCGGCGAGCGCTCCGCGCGCGGCCACCCGGAGCGCGGTCAGCAGCGGGGCGACGGCGGGCTCGTGGCGCAGGGGCACGTCGTCGCCGTCCACGTCCACGGGGACCCCAGCCGCTGTGAGGACGCGCCGTACGACGGGCAGGGAGCGCCCTCCCGCCCGCACCAGGACGGCCATCTCGCTCCAGGGGACGCCGTCTTCGAGGTGGGCCCGGCGCAGGATGTCGGCGATGTTGTCCAGCTCGGCGCCGGCCGTCGGATAGGTGAAGGCTTCCACCCGGCCGCCGGGCCGCACGGGGGTGAGCGCGCGGTGGGCGCGTACGGCGGCGGCGGGGAGCCGGGTGAGCGGCATCCGGGCCGTGAGTTCCCTGGAGGCGGCCAGCAGCCGTTCGCGAGAACGGCGGTGGACGCGCAGCACGCGGACGGGCGCGGGGGCGCCGCTCGACTGCCGGAAGCTGTCGGGAAAGCCGAGGATGCCGTTCACATCCGCACCACGGAAGGCGTAGATGGACTGGTCGGGGTCGCCGAAGGCCACCAGGGTCTTGGCGCCGCCGCCGGCGAGGGCGCGCAGCAGCCGCACCTGGGAGGGGTCGGTGTCCTGGTATTCGTCCACGTAGACGGCGTCGTAGGCGTCGGCCAGGCCGGCGGCGGCCTCTTCGCGTTCGGCGAGCAGTACGGCCCGGTGGACGAGTTCGGCGTAGTCGAGCACGCCTTGGCCGTCCAGCACGTCCAGGTACTCGGCGAGGAAGCCCGCCGCCGCGCTCCAGTCGGGCCGTTCCGCACGGCGGGCGAAGGCGTCCAGGGACTCGGGGCCCAGCCCCAGCTCCCTGCTCCGGGCGAGCACCGCGCGGACCTCGTCGGCGAAGCCCCTGGTCGTCAGGCAGGCGCGCAGTTCGTCGGGCCAGCGCACCGAGGCGCGCCCCCGCCGCTCCAGTGCGAGCTGGCCCGCCAGCAGTTCGCGGATGCGGAGGTCTTGTTCCGGCCCGGTCAGCAGCCGGACCGGCTCGGCGAACAGGTCGGCGTCCTGGTGCGCGCGCACCAGTGCGTAGCAGTACGAGTGGAAGGTCGTCGCCTGCGGGGCGCCTGTCGGTGTCTCCGGGGAGAGCCGGGCGGCCATCCGGTCGCGCAGGTCCACGGCGGCTTTGCGGCTGAAGGTCAGTACCAGGATGCGTTCGGGGTCGGTACCTTCCCGTACCCGTGCGGCGACGGACTCGACGAGGGTGCTCGTCTTGCCCGTGCCAGGGCCCGCGAGGACCAGGAGGGGCCCTCCCGTGTGGTCAACCACGGCGCGCTGGGCCGCGTCAGAGGCAGGGAATCCGACCGGGTCCCCGAGGGCGCGCACCAGCCGGTACGCGCCGGGCTCGCGGGACCGGGGCCGCGTGTCGGCAGAGGGGGAGGGACTCACGTGGATCGCCTAGGTGAGGGGCTGTGCGGGGTGATGCAGACGCTACGCCTGTGGGCACGCGAGTCGCAGCGCATCGCTCCTGTACTCCGTACGGACTGTTCAGTGCATGGGGCCGTTGCGCATGACGGAGGCTGGGGACTGTGAGCTGCCGCCGCGCGGGGTCATCCGCCGCTTCCGTCCCACCGTGCCCGGCGTATGTCGATGCGGGGGACGCGGGAGATGTGGCTGCGGGCCCGGGAGGACGGGGCGGCCTCGCGCAGTGGGGTGCCCTCCGCGTGGTAGTGGTCGAGGGCCTGCCGCTCCTTGCCCGGCAGCGGCACCCCGTCGGAGCGCACCACGCGCCACCACGGCACCGCTCCCCCGTAGAGCGACATGACTCTGCCGACCTGCCGCGGCCCGCCCTCCTCAAGCCACTCGGCGATATCGCCGTAGGTCATGACCCGGCCCGGAGGGATCAGGTCGGCGACGTCCAGTACGCGCTCCGCGTAATCGGGCAACCCGGGCAGGGCGTCCTCGCCGGACGCGTCGTGGGCGGAGGCCGGCTTCTCTTCTCCAGGCATGTCCGCCATCGTGCCCCACAGCACCGACAGCGGTGGGAAGTTGTCCACAGGCTGCGCCTGCCGCACGCCACTCGCCTTCCCCCGCGCGCCCCGGCGTCCGCTCTGGAACACATGTCCCGCACGTCCCGTGAACGCCCCCTCGTGCCACGGGCGCCCGTCCCCTCGTGCCACCATCTTCCGGGCGGTGACGAGTGATACGGGACCAGGACGAGACGGCATCCGGACAGCGGCAGGGTGACGAGCACCTCAATGGGGGCTCACCTGCCGCCGCTGGTGATGCCCGCCCCGACCGCCCCGAGGGCCCGTCCGCCGGCGGCGCCTCACCCGAGGACTCGTCCCCCGGGGGCACATCCCCGGACAGCGGCGATCCGGACAGTGCCGATCCGGACAGCACCCCTCCAGGAGACACAAAGGACACCGAGGCACTGAAGGACGCGAACGCCACGAAAGGCACGAAGGCCACCGAAAGCCGGAGGTCCGAAGAGGACGCGTCTCACAGCCTCGCGCCCGGCGAGCGGCTGGAGACGGTGGCGAGTGCCGACCGCATCGAGATCGAGAGCGACGAGCCGCTCCTGTCCGCCCGGGTGCACCGCCCCTCGGACCTCCTCCGGATGGTGCTGGGCCTGCTGGGCATCGGCCTGGTGCTGGTCATCGCCAACTTCGCGCACGGCACCACCGCCGGACTCGAACAGGACATCGACAAGGGCACCAGCGAAGCGCCCGACCTGCTGATCAGCCTTACGGGGCTGGCATCGAGCATCGCCGTACTGCTCGTTCCGGTGGCGTTCGCCATCGAACGGCTGATCAAACGGGACGGGCTGCGGATCGCGGACGGCGTGCTGGCGGCCGTCCTGGCACACGGCGCCTCGCTCGCCGTGGACCTGTGGGTCGCGCAGGCGGCACCCGACTCCATCCGGGACGCGCTCACCAAGGCCATCACGCCCAGTGACGCCACCACTCCGGTGCACAGCTATCTGGCCCCCGTCATCGCCTATATGACGGCCGTGGGCATGGCCCGCCGCCCGCGCTGGCGGGTGGTGCTGTGGGCGGTGCTGCTGCTGAACGCGTTCGCGGTGCTGGTGCCCGGATACACCACGGCGTTCTCGATCGTGATCACCGTCCTCATCGGCTGGACGATCGCCTACGGGACGCTCTACGCGGTCGGCACGCCCAATGTCAGGCCGACGGGGCAGACGCTGCTCGCGGGCCTGCGCAGAGTCGGCTTCAAGCCCGTGAGCGCGCTGCGCGTGGAAGACCCCAGCGAGGCCGACCGGCGCGACCACAACGACAGGGGCCGCCGCTACCGCGTCACCCTGGAGGACGGGCCGCCGCTGGACGTCACCGTGGTGGACCGCGAGCAGCAGGCGCAGGGCTTCTTCTACCGCGTATGGCGCAGGCTGGCGCTGCGCGGGATCACCCAGCGCCGCAGCCTCCAGTCGCTGCGCCAGGCGCTGGAGCAAGAAGCGCTGCTCGCCTACGCGGCCATCTCGGCCGGCGCCAACGCACCGCGCCTGATCGCCACCTCCGAGCTGGGGCCGGACGCGGTGATGCTCGTCTATGAGCACATCGGCGGACGGAGCCTGGACGCGCTGCCGGATGAAGCGATCACCGACGCTCTGATGCGCACCGCCTGGCGCCAGGTCAAGGCCCTTCAGTCGCGGCGGATCGCGCACCGGAGGCTGGTGGGGGACGCGCTCTTGGTGGACCGTTCCGGCGCGGTCTACCTGACGGACCTGCGAGGCGGCGAGATCGCGGCCGGGGACCTGATCCTCCGGATGGACGTCGCGCAGCTGCTGACGACCCTCGGGCTGCGCGTAGGCGCCGAGCGGTCGGTCGCCGCCGCCGTGGAGGTGCTGGGCCCCGACGCGGTCGCCGACAGCCTGCCCCTGCTCCAGCCGATCGCGCTCAGCCGCAGCACCCGCACCACCTTGCGGCGACTCGCCAAGGAGCGTGCCCAGCGCGAGCGCGAGGCCGTCATCGAGGCGTCCCGGGCGGGCAAGGAGACGAAGGCCAAGGAGGCAAGGGCACAGGAGGCGGCCGAAGGCGGCGGAAAGCGGGCGCACCGCAAGTCGCTGCGCGCCGAGAAGCACGCGGAGAAGAAGGCCATAGACGAAGCCCTGGAAGGAGCGCGCGAGGAGGACCTGCTCGCCCAGATCCGGCACCAGGTGCTGCTGGTCAGGCCGCAGGCCCCCATAGAGCCCGCGCGGCTGGAGCGGATCAGGCCGCGCACCCTGGTCAGCTTCATCGCGGGCGCCCTCGGCGCGTACTTCCTGCTCACGCAGCTCAGCCAGGTGCCGCTCGACCGGGTGCTCGACGCCAACTGGGCCTGGGTCGGCGGGGCGCTCCTCTTCTCCTGTACGACCTACCTCTTCGCCGCGATGTCGCTGCTCGGCTTCGTACCGGAGAAGGTCTCGTTCCTGCGGACCGTGCAGGCGCAGGTGGCGGGCTCCTTCGTGAAGCTGGTCGCCCCGGCGGCCGTCGGCGGTGTGGCCCTGAACGCGCGCTTCCTCCAGCGCTCGGGCGTGCGCCCCGGCCACGCGGTGGCCAGCGTGGGCGCCTCCCAGCTGTTCGGGCTCGGCAGCCACGTCACCTTGCTGCTGCTGTTCGGATACATCACCGGAACGGAGCACACCCCCACGCTCTCGCCCTCGCGCGCGGTCATCGCCGGCCTGCTGACGGCCGCCGTGCTGGTGCTGATCGTCACGGCGGTACCGGCGCTGCGCCGCTTCGTCTCCAACCGGGTGCGCTCGCTGTTCGCCGGAGTGGTGCCCCGGATGCTGGATGTGGTGCAGCGCCCGCAGAAGCTGCTCACCGGAGTCCTGGGCATGCTGCTGCTGACCCTGGCGTTCGTGATGTGCCTGGACGCGTGCGTGCGCGCCTTCGGGCACGAGACGAGCTACGCGAATCTCGCGGTCGTCTTCCTGACGGCGAACGCGCTCGGCTCGGCCGCGCCCACCCCCGGCGGCCTCGGCGCGGTGGAGGCCGCCTTGATCGCGGCGCTGATCGCGTTCGGGGTGCCCAAGGAGGTGGCGACCCCGGCCGTACTGCTGTTCCGTCTGCTGACGCTCTGGCTGCCGGTGCTGCCCGGCTGGCTGACCTTCACCCAGCTGACCCGCAAGGGAGGGCTCTGACCCGTCGGACCGCTGGACCGCTCTGGTCTCTCGGACCTCTCTGCCCAAGAGGCTCCGGCCCGGAGCGGCGCACGCGGGCGCGGCGGTATCCGGACCGGCTCCCCCGCAGCCCCGCCACCCGCCGCCGGCCACCACCCGTACGGATCACACAGCGCGCCCCGGAACGTGCCCCGTACCCACGATGAACGTCCCACCACCTGTCGGGAGGACGTTCCATGCGCAGTCCCCGTTCCGCACGGCAGCCCCGGCACGGGCGCGCACCGCGCCCTCTGGGGCTCCCGCGCTCCGTACCTCCCGGGGCCGCGCTCGCGGCGGTGCTCGTGCTGGCCGCCGTTTCGGTGAGCGGCTGTGGTGACGACAGCTCGGGCGACAGCGGACAGCCGGGCAACCGGGAGGGCACGCAGAAGTCGTCGGAGCCGGCCTCCCGCAGCGCGTCGAGGTCCTCGTCCCCGTCCCGCACCCAGCACTCCTCCAAGGGCTCCACACGGCGCTCTCCCGCCCTCCCGGCCTCGCTGACCAAGCAGCACCCCCGCTGGTCCCGCTGCCCCGCTCCGAACGCCGCACAGGGTGAGGACGCGGGCTCGCCTCAGCCGCTGCCGGGCGGGGCACGCTGGGAGTGCGCCACGCTCAAGGCCCCCGTGGACTACGGCAAGCCCAAGGGCAAGACCATCGGCATCGAGATGATCCGCGCGAAGAAGCGCAAGGGGGGCGGCAAGCGCATCGGCTCGCTCGTGTTCAACTTCGGCGGCCCCGGCGGCTCCGGAGTGGCCACCTTGCCGTCCTTCGCCAAGGACTACGAGAAGCTGCGCGGCCGGTACGACCTGGTCAGCTTCGATCCGCGCGGAGTGGGCCGCAGCGCCGGTGTCAACTGCATGAGCGCGAAGAAGCTCGACGCGTACTTCGCCGCCGACTGGACGCCCGACAACAACGCCGAGGAAAAGCAGCTCTTCTCCCGCCAGAACTCCTTCGCCAACGGCTGCGAGAAGAGGGCCGGCTCGCTCCTGCCGCACCTGACCACCAAGAACACCGCACGCGACATGGACCTCATGCGCCACGTCCTCGGCGACCGCAAGCTGCACTACTTCGGCATCTCCTACGGCACCGAACTCGGCGGCGTCTACGCCCACCTGTATCCGAAGAAGGTCGGCCGCGCCGTACTGGACTCCGTCGTGGACCCCTCCGCCACCCCGGAAAAGGGGGCGCTCAGCCAGACCAGCGGCTTCCGACTCGCCCTGGACAACTACCTGCGGGCCTGCGTGGCCAAGGGCGAGGACTGTCCTGTCGGCAAGGATCCGGAGGAAGGCAAGCAGAAGATCACCGATCTGCTCGCCGACCTGGACGCCGAACCGATGCCGACCGACAGCGGGCGCAAGCTGACCGAGTCGCTGGCCGAGGGCGGCATCGCCCAGGCGCTGTACTCCCAGGAGATGTGGGACATGCTCTCCCAGGGGCTGGAGGAAGCGTTCGTGGACAGCAACGGGACGACGCTGCTGCTGCTCGCCGACGCGCTGAACGGACGCAACCAGGACGGCTCCTACAGCACCCTCCAGTCCTCGCTGGCCGCCATCAGCTGCGCGGACGCCGAGCAGCGCTACACGGCCGGTGACATCGAGTCCAAGCTGCCCGACTTCACCCACGCCTCCCCCGTCTTCGGCCCGATGTCCGCCTGGGGCCTGGCGCAGTGCCACGGCTGGCCGGTCAAGGGCCAGTGGAGGTCACCGGAGGTCAGCGCACGGGGTTCGGCCCCCATCCTCCTGATCGGCACCACCGGCGACCCGGCGACCCCGTACGGGGGCACGCGCCGGATGAAGCAGAAATTGGGCGACCACGTCGCGGTGGAGGTGACCTACCGGGGCGAGGGACACGGCGCCTACGACAGCAGGAACAAGTGCGTACGCGCGAAGGTCAACGACTATCTGGTGCACGGAAAGGTCCCGCCGGACGGCACCACCTGCCGCTGACATGCCGGAAGGCGGCACGGTCTGCCCACGGGGGCCGTGCCGCCCTCCGGAAAGAGCCTCGCTGTCGCCCGTCGGCGGGGGCGACGGCAGACGTCAGTAGACGGGCTTGTCGGGCTCGATCTGGTTGATCCAGCCGATGACGCCGCCGCCGACGTGGACGGCGTCGGCGAACCCGGCGTTCTTCAGCACCGCCAGGACCTCCGCCGAGCGGACGCCCGTCTTGCAGTGCAGAACGATCTTCTTGTCCTGCGGGAGATCCTGGAGCGCGGTGCCCATAAGGAACTCGTTCTTCGGGACGAGCCGGGCGCCCGGGATCGAGACGATCTCGTACTCGTTCTGCTCGCGGACGTCGATGACGTCGATGCTCTCGCCCTCGTCCATCCACTCCTTGAGCTGCCTGGGAGTGATGGTGGACCCGGCGGCGGCCTCCTGGGCCTCGTCGGAGACGACACCGCAGAACGCCTCGTAGTCGATCAGCTCGGTAACCGTCGCGTTGGGGCCGCACACCGCGCAGTCGGGGTCCTTGCGCACCTTGACCTGGCGGTAGGTCATCTCCAGCGCGTCATAGATCATCAGACGGCCCACGAGTGGCTCACCGATGCCGGCCAGCAGCTTGATGGCCTCGTTGACCTGGATGGAGCCGATGGAGGCGCACAGCACGCCCAGGACGCCGCCCTCGGCGCAGCTGGGCACCATGCCGGGCGGCGGGGGCTCGGGGTACAGGCACCGGTAGCAGGGGCCGTGCTCGCTCCAGAAGACGCTGGCCTGGCCGTCGAAACGGTAGATGGAACCCCACACGTACGGCTTGTTGAGCAGCACACACGCGTCGTTGACCAGGTAGCGGGTGGCGAAGTTGTCCGTGCCGTCCACGATCAGGTCGTACTGCTCGAAGATCTCCATCACGTTCGAGGAGTCGAGGCGCTCCTCGTGGATGTTGACCTGCGTGTACGGGTTGATGCCCAGCACGGTGTCCTTGGCCGACTCGGCCTTGGGGCGGCCGATGTCCGACTGGCTGTGGATGATCTGCCGTTGCAGGTTCGACTCGTCCACCTCGTCGAACTCCACGATGCCGAGCGTCCCGACACCGGCCGCCGCGAGGTACATCAAAGCGGGCGAGCCCAGACCGCCCGCTCCCACGCAGAGCACCTTCGCGTTCTTCAGCCGCTTCTGCCCGTCCATCCCGACGTCCGGGATGATCAGGTGACGTGAGTACCTGCGGACTTCGTCGACAGTGAGCTCGTCAGCTGGCTCGACCAGGGGTGGCAGTGACACGGGGACTCCGTTGGTCGGTGGGGCGTACGGGAAGTCACCTGCGCGAACGCGGGTTTTCCTTCGGTAACACTGCCACGCCCTATCTCATTCCGAGACACCAGGTCCAACGCGCGAGACAAGCCCGTCCCAGTAGCCGGGCATCCCTCCCAGGAACCCTTTCTCCCGGTCACGCGAGGCACCTACGAGTTCGAGCAGGCGCGCCGTCACCACGGGACGCGCAGGTGGCTGCCGCCCCGCCGGGACATGAGTACGGCCGAGCACTGTGTCCGCACACCGAACGCCCGCGTCCGCCCGCCGTCTCGCATCGCGAGACAGCGATGTGCGGCGCCCCTGCGGCCCCTGCACCCGGTGCGACTGCCCGCGCCTCCCCATAGTCCGGCGAGACCCACCCCGACGAAAGGGGGTGGGCCCCGGCCGCCCCGGCTGCCGGGGCTCTCCAGCCGCAGGTCCGGCTGTTTTCCCCCAGCATCCGGAGCGCGCCGCGAAACGGCATCATCCGCAGCGCCGACCGGAACCGTGCGGGATGCCGCACGAGGCACACTCGTCGCGAAGGCCCGGATACCGGCCCGGAAGCCGGCTCCAGAGCCGGTCCGAATGCCGGTCCGTGCCGCGGCCGGCCGTGGGACGGACGTCCTCGGGCGCGGTCAGATGCGGCACGCCGCCTCCATCCAGATGTCGGCCAGCGACTCCTCAAGGCCGATGCGTGGGCGCCAGCCGAGCCGGTCGCGCGCTGTCCGCACATCCGCCTGCTGCCACACCCCACAGCCGTCCGGATACGGCGAAGCGGCTGGGCCGGGCTGCTGGAGGCCGTGTACCGGCGAGCTGTGCGCCTGCGACGGGATCACCGTAGCGTTCCCGCCGAGGCCGCCGCCCGGGCCGCCTCCGGGCCCGCCCTGGACGCTGCCGTGGAGACCGGCTCCCGGCCCGCTGAGCCCGCCGTGTACGCCGCCCATCGCCACGGCGCCCACCGGGCCGCCCGCGAGGGTGTCGGCGGGGGTCTGGCCGGGGCCGTGGTCGTGTACGGCTCCCGTGTACCCGGCGACGCGCGCCAGCAGCGAGGCGGCGTCGCGCAGGCGGACGGCGCGGCCGGTACCGATGTTGACGACGCCCTGCGCCGCCGAGAGCGAGGCGGCGTGCACGGCGCGGGCGATGTCGCGTACGTCCACGAAGTCGCGCTGTACACCCAGCCCGCCCAGCTTCAGTTCGCTGTCGCCCTGCTGCATCGTGCGGCGCATCGCCTCGGCCAGCCGTCCGAGGGGCGAACCGGCGGGCGTGCCGGGGCCGATGGGCGAGAAGACCCGCAGGACGACGGCATCCAGCCCGGAGGCGAGGACCAGTTCGGTGCCCGCCAGCTTGCTGACACCGTACGGGCCCCCGGGCCGGGGCACGGCGTCCTCGCCCGTGGAGGAGCCGGACTGCGAGGGTCCGTACTCGGCGGCACAGCCCACATGCACCAGGCGCGCGCCGCAGCCGCTGCGGCGCAGGGACTCGCACACGGTCGCCGTCGCCACGACGTTGTGCCGGATCAGCTCGCGCCCGCCGCCTCTGGTGGCACCGGCGCAGTTGATGACGACGCCCGGATGCACGGCGTCCAGGAAACGGGTGAGCGCGCCGGGACTGCCGGTCGACAGGTCGAAGCGCACATCCGATTCGTCGTTCCTGCCGAGCGCGGTGAGCTGTACAGCGGGGTCGGCCAGCAGCCGGTCGGCGACGAATCGACCCAGGTATCCGGTGGCTCCGAGCAGCAGCACCCTCATCGTGCGCCTCCCTGGTTCACGGCCGGGTTCTGATGCCGTGCCGCCCGGCCGGCCCGCGGTCGGGCGGATCGGTGTGCCAACTGCGCCTTCGTCATGCGGTCTTGCTCCTTGTCGTGTCGCACGGGATGTGTACGTAAGCCCGTGCCGGGACGGTGGACGGGGTGCGGACCCGCTCTCATGCGGGAGCCGCTCCCCGGTGGTGTGCGGAGGCTCCGGTCAGTGCCCTGGCGGCATATCCGAGGAGGGCGAGCGCCGCTGCCCCGCAGGCCGCGAGCTGCACCGCGGGGGTGCCCTGGAGCGCTACTGCGGTCTCCAGCGGGCGGGCCGCCGCCGCGAGCCCGGGCAGCCGGGCGGCCAGAACGGTGAGGAGCGTCAGCGCCTCGGTCGCACATGCCGCCGCGAGGCCCCCGCAGGCCGCCGCGCGGAATCCGTGCGCGGCCAGCAGCAGCGCGGTGAAGAGCAGCACCCCCAACGAGGTGGCGCCGAGGAGCGCCGTCAGTCCAGGGCCCGGGAGCGCGCCCGGCTCTTCCGGGGCACCGGATGGCGGAAGATATCCGTCGGCGGCGGCGTGCGCGGCCCACTGGAGTGCGAGGAAGCATCCGGTGAACAGGACGAGCGCGGTGGCGAACAGCGGACGTACTCCGGCGGCGAACTCCTCCAGGCTGCGGCTGCCGTCGAGCCTGCGCCGGGCCCCCCGCGCGAAGCCCCGCGCACACCACACGGCGGGTGCGAGCCCCAGCGCCAGTCCGCACGCCGCCCCCGGCGCGGGGGCGCCGGGGAAGGCCGAGGGGAATTCGGGCCCCCCGCCGAGCAGTTCGGCCACCAGCCAGTCGCCGTAGAGCGCGAACACGGTGAGCCAGCAGACCCAGAGGGCGAGTTGCCCGGGGACACCGAAGCCCGTCCGCGGCTCCCCTCGGCGGACGTCCGCGCGTGCGCTCGCGGCGGCACCGGCACCCGGAGCGCGCTGGGCGGCGCCCGGGCCGGACCGTGCGTTCCAGGGCCCGCCCCCGGCGCCCCGACCGGGCCGCGCGGCTTCCGCCGGGGGTACGCGGGCCGCTGGGACGCGCTGCCCGAGGAGTGCGGTACGCACCGCGGGGACGGCGCCCGCCACGACGGCCACCGCGCCGAGCACCGATACTCCGGTACGCACGGAAAACGGCTGCCCTTGGAGCGGGGCGCGGCACACATAGGTGGCGGCACACAGCAGGCCGGGCAGCAGCGGGAGCGCCATCGACACGGGCCGCGCGGCCGGATACCGCTCCCCCGCGCTCTTCGCCTCCTTCGGACCCCTCGGATCAGCCGGGCCCGTGGCACCCCGCGCGCCCCGCGCACCGGAGGGTGCGTGAAAACCGCCCGCACCGGAGGGTGCGTGAAAACCGCCCGGGCCCGCCGGCCCACCCGCTGTCCGACCGAGTGGGTCGGCGTCCCCGTGGGCACCCGTCCCGGGCCGGGGGATACGCGCGTACAGCTCCTCCGCCAGCGAGAAGACATCACGATGCCGGAAGCGGGCCGCCGTACGGTCGGTGACCCCCCGGGCCTCAAGCCCTGCGGCGATCTCCAGGGGATCGATGGCGCGCTCGCACAGCTCGCGGTACTGGTACATCAACTCGCGCACCGGATCGCCGGATCCCGGGGACGTGTTCACGGGGCCTTTGCCTCCCCCGCGTCCGCACCCACCGCGACAGGCGCGCCGGCCCCACCACCCGCACCGGTCCCTCCCGCACCGCCCGGCGTACGCCCACCGCGCTCATCCCGCCCGGCAACGGCGCCCTGCGGCCTCGCCCAGCTCGGAACGTGTGGCTCGTCCTCGTCCGGGGAGCGGCCCTCGACGGGGCGATCGGGGCGGCGGCCGGGGGCGGCTGTCCGGCGACCGCCCGCCGAGGCTGCCCGCCGGGCAGCGCTCGCCCACCGTCCCGGCACATGGGACTCCGCGGGCCGCGCGAACAGCCGTGCGCCGTCCGCCGGTTCGGTGCGCCGCTTGCCGCCGTCGGCGCCGTCCTGCCTGTTGGCGGGGCAGCGGGACATCAGCTCCAGGTAGATGCCGCGGAACGCCTCGACGTTCTGCCGCACCGTGAACAGCTCCAGCGCCCGCGCGCGTGCCGCGGCGCCCAGCCGGGCAGCGCGCGCCGGGTCGCGCAACAGCGCGGCGCAGGCATCACCGAGCGCGCGCGGATTGCGGGGCGGAACGATCAGTCCGGTGCCGCCGATCACCTCGCACACCGCCCCCACATCGGTGGAAACCGTGGCCCGGCCGCAGAACATCGCCTCCACCAGCGAGACGGGGAAGCCCTCGACCACGCTCGACAGCGCCACGACGTCACCCGCGGCGTAGGCGTCGGCGAGTGTCGGTACCGCCGGGCTGCCCAGTTCCTCGAAGGAGACCGGACTCGTGCCCTCGGACTCGTCGTCCGGCGCCTCATCGGGGAAGAGCCGCGCGGCCAGGGCTCGGCAGTGCGCCGAATAGCCGTCTCCCGCGCCCCCTTCGCCCCGGCCCGCGCGGGCGGGACGCGGGCCTGCCGCCCCGGTATCGACGAGCCGCAGCCGCGCGCCGGGGACGAGTTCTCGGACGCGTGCGAAGGCGTGCAGGAGAGCGATCAGGTCCTTGGCGGGGTCGCTCCTGCCGACCCACACCACTGTCGGCGCGACCGCACGCCCCGGCCCGCCAGAAGGCGGCAGGTCGGGCGGCGGCAGTCGGGTGGCCTGTTCGCCGACCGTCTCGAAAGGGGTGGCGTCCATTCCGGGGTAGACGGTGCGCAGCCGCTCCGGGCGCGCGCCGCACCGCTCCTGCCAGCGCCGCGCGTGTGCGTTCCCGGGGGTGATCAACTCGGCCTGTGTGTACGCCTCCTTGACCAGCCGGCCCTGGAAGGAGGCGAGCAGCGCGCGCACCGGGGCGCCCGCCACCGCAGGTGCGACGGCGCCCGCCGCGCTCGCCAGGTAGTGCTCGCGCAGCCGTACGCCGTACTCGGTGATCAGTAGCGGAACGCCGTAGAAGCGCTTGGCCAGCAGCCCGGGAAGCGCGGCGGGACCGCCACCGACGGCATGGCACAGGTCGGCAGCCGAGAGCCCCGGCTCACCGCCGTCCCGCGCGTCGTACCAGTCCAGGGAGAGGGGCCGCAGCGCGCGCTCCAGGCGTTCGGTGACGGCGAGCAGGTCGGAGACCTGCGCGGACTGCGCGGCGCGCAGCGCGCCCGGCGCACGGCAGGCGGACTCCAGGATCCGTACGGCGTGTTCGGAGCGGAGCGCCGAGGCCAGTCCGCCGCGCTCACCGCCCAGTTCGGCCAGCCCGTACAGACCTGCGGCGAAACGGTCCGCCTGCTCGGCTGCGGACCGACCAGGGGAGGTGCGAGCGCTGGGGGCTGAGGCGCGACCGCCCTCGACCCCGGCGGGAACGCCCGAACCGGAGCCGGTGGCACCGGAATCGGACTCGGCATCCGTGACGCCGGAAGCGGCATCGCCAGCGCGGGCGGCGGAGATGGCGGAGGGGCGCGCGGTCCCGGCCCGCACCCCCATGTCGTCTGTTTCGGCCATGCAGATGGCCTCGGCAAGGGCGGAGAAGTGTTCGCGGAAGCGCCGGCGTTCGCGCCGCCCGTAGGAGCTCTCGCGTACTACCCCGCGCGCCCCCGCCCGGGCCTGGCCGGTTCCCCACAGGGGCGCCGTGCGCACACGGGTGACGTTGCCGGGCAGCTCGCGCCAGCCCGCGTCCTCCTGACGGGCGCTGCGGCTGAGGGCGT
This sequence comes from Streptomyces axinellae, assembly GCF_039532135.1. Classification (NCBI taxonomy): domain Bacteria; kingdom Bacillati; phylum Actinomycetota; class Actinomycetes; order Kitasatosporales; family Streptomycetaceae; genus Streptomyces; species Streptomyces axinellae. The sequence continues at coordinate 90,140 of NZ_BAAARJ010000004.1, read as the reverse complement.
AGACCTCGAACTCGTGGTTTTCCAGGCCGCGCAGCAGGCGGTCGCACCACAGCGCGGACTCACCCCGCGCGTAAGGGTAACCACCCTCCGTAAGCAGTGCGATGCGCACGTGCGCACCCCCGATCGCTCTCGTGGCGTGCCACCGGCCGACTCTCGGCTCAGCGGCGGGATGCGGAAGACGCTATGTGCGCGCCACGGTGGCGTGCTGGACGGTTGTCCATCACGCCACCAGAAGGGGTGAACCCCCGTGACTTTCCCCGCGTTCGCGCGTTGGCGCACGCCCCCGGTCCGTCACCTCGGAATCCGGGGGCCGCCCCGAAGGGCCGGAAGTTCCGGCACGGCGCGAACCCACCGAGCCCTGTGGCCTCGGAACGCGACACCTCAGAGCCGCGCGGCCGAGGCGCCGTCAGCCGCGCGGGTGCGGCCAGGCGTTGGGCTTGCAGGTCGCACCGTCCGTCGAAAGGAACTTCGTCTGCTGCATCATCACCGGAGCGAGCGCGCCGTCCTTGGGGCAGCCGACATGGCCGTGGCCGAGCCGGTGGCCCACCTCGTGGTTGATGAGCATCTGCCGGTAGACATGCATCTGTCCGGGGCCGAACGTCGATGCTCCGCGTGCCCAGCGGTAGGCGTTGATCATGACGCGCTCGGTCGTCGCCGAGTCGCAGGAGACCTTCTCCTGGCTGGTGTCCAGGCCCGACTTGGCGCACCACACATCCGTCGTGTGTGGGCTCGCCAGGGTGATGACGAAATCGGCCCTGCCGCTGGAGACCCGCTCGAAGCTGCGGTCACCGCCGTGCGCCCAACTGCGCTTGTCATTGAGCGTCTTGTGGACAGCCTGCGCGAACAACTCGCTCTCCAGCGGGAGTCCCTGCTCGATATCGACACGGTAGCGGACCACGCGGCCCTTGCCCGGACCCTTCTCGTGGCCGGCGACGGTCGAGAAGTGCCCCGAGCCCTTGAAGTCGTCGGACAGCGGATAGCGCTTGGCCATCTTGGCGTTGTAGGAGAGGGGTTGGGGCCGCGCCTTGTCCGAGGTGGTGCGGTCCGCGCGATCGGCCCGCTTCTCGTCGGCGGCATGGTCGGCGTCGGCGGAGCGCTCGCCGGTGTTCACGCCCTGTCCGGAGCCGTCCTGCCCGTGGTGGCCGCCGGTGACCTGCGCGGCGACGGTGAAGGCCAGGACCGTGGTGACAGCCGCGGCGGCGATACCGGTGAACGTACGGCCCTTTCCGCCCCTCTCCTCCGGAGGCGAGGCGGGCGCGAGCGGTGCCGAGGGGTCCTCGTCCGGCGGCTCGCCGGAACCGCGCCGCGCTGGAGGAATTCCCGCTCCGGAGGGAATTCCCGCTTCATCCGGTGCGCCGTGACGAGGGCCGGGCACTCCGGTGCGCGGATACGCCGCGCCACCATCCGCCCGGGGTTCCTCTCGGTATCCGGCAGGCGGCGCCCCTGCAGGGGCCTGACGCTGGCCGGGCACGTGACCGGGCGCTCCGGAGGGCGCGGACACCGGGTTCCGCGCCGCCGCAGCCCGTGCACCCGGGCCCCTGCCCTGACCGGCGCCGGGCACGTCCGCAGTGAATGCGTCGCTCTCGAAGGCGTCCAGGTACTCCTGGCGCGGCCCCCGGCCCCGCCGGCGGCCGGAAGCGGGGCGCTGCCCGCCGCTCGGAGCCCGGGCGCCGCTGTCGGCGCCGTATCCGCCGTACCCCGGGCGCGACGCTGGATGGCCGCCGCCCTCGGGCTGTTGCGGGTGTCCGCCGCGCGCTTGGTCTCCGGGCTCCATGAGGCCATGCGGAGGCGGGCCGTCCGCAGGCGTGCCGTGCTCGGGCGCACCCGAGTGCCAGGCGTGCGCGCCTGGCACGGGAGCCCCGGCGGACCCGACGGGCGCCGCGTGCGGCGCGGCCTTCGGCGCAGCGCCGTACGCGCTCTCGGCACCCCGGGGCGCGCTGCCCCGGCTGCGGGAAGCCGCCGCCGGGCCGCTGCCCCCGGGCGCTGACGGGTTTCCTGTGGACACGGCCGGTATCCCGGAGGTGTCTTCGGCGGTCGGGGTGTCGGCCTTGCCTCTTCGGCTATGGCGTCCCACTAGTCACCTTTCGGGGTTGCCGGGGCCTGTGCGGGGACGGCTCCTCGGCCGTCGAATCGCCGCACGGACCTGGCCGTCTCATCGATCAGTCCACGGAACGCGTCCGCGACGATCTCGGGGTATTCCATCATCGCTACATGACCGGCCTCGGGCAGTACCAGCAGCCGGGAGTCGCGGAAGGCGGCGGAGGCGCGGCGCGCCACCCGGAAGGCCACCAACTGGTCGCGCCCGCCGTAGATCAGGAGCGTGGGGGCCAGGACTCGTTCGGCCTGCCGCCACAGCGCGTGCTGGCCGCCCAGCGTGTACGCGTTCACGATGCCGCGCGTCGAGCGCACCATCGCGTCCCAGAAGTAGGGCAGCCCGAGCCTGCGTTCGTACTCTTCGGCCGCCGCGGCGAGGTCCTCGGGCGAGACCCGCCCGGGGTCGCCGTAGCACAGGCCGAGCACGCCACCGGCGCGGCGCTCGGCCGGCCAGTCGCGGGTGAGCCTGCCGAACAGCCCGGCGATGCCCGGCACCGCGAGCATCGCCGTGGGCCAGGCCGTGCGCTGCGGGGGGATCTCCGGCAGCGCGGGCGAGACGAGCGTCAGTGTCCGCACGAGGTCGGGCCGCACGGCGGCGACCCGGGTGACCACGGCGCCGCCCAGGGAGTTGCCCAGCAGATGCACGGGACCGTGCCCGCTGGAGTCGAGGTACCGGATGACGGCACGTGCGTGCCCGGTGACGGAGTAGTCACCATTGTCCGGCGGCGGGGAGTCCCCGAAGCCGGGCAGATCGAGTGCCTCGCCCTCCACATCTGTGGCGAGCTGGAGCATCAGCGTGGACCAGTTGAGCGAGGAGCCGCCCAGCCCGTGCACGTACAGCGCACGCGGACGCGCACCCGGCTCCGTACCGCTCCCTCCCGCGTCGCCCCCTTCCGGGGCGTCCTCGCGCAGTCCTCGCACGGCGAGTGTGAGACCGGGCAGGGAGACCATCCGGAGCGACTCCCGCTCACCGACCCGGGATCCGGGCGGCGCGGGGGAGGTGGCAGATCGGGGTGTGGAGGTATGAGTTCCCGGCCACTCGGTGGACGACATGGAGGCAATGTTACGAGACGATCACATGTGGCCTCACGTGTTCACCATCACAGGCGGAAGCACACTGTCTCACGCGCATCGCACAGGGAACTCGCAAGGTGTTCAACACCAGCGGGTGCACCGGGCGTGCGCCCCTGGTGACGCACTCCTAGTCTTGAAAGAAGGGCCCCGCACAAGGGGTTCTCGCATGGAAAGGGGGAGCCGGCATGACGGTCGACCCGACCCGTCCGGAATCCACTGACGACGCCTACGACGCCTACGAGTCCCACGAGGAAGAGCCCGAAAGGGCCGAAAGCGACCCCGAGGCCCCGGAAGCGGACGCGGCCGAGCAACAAACGGAATTGCTACGGCAGCGCGATGAACCGCTCACCGACCGTGAACTCGACGAGGTCGATCCGGCCGATGCCATGGAACAGGCGCGCGTGGTGGAGATAAACGAGGACGAGTACCGATAAAGCCCCCGCGCCCACGGGCCGCCAGGGAAATTCTCCGCCCGCGAACCCCACACTCCTGTTACCGAAAAGTACGATGGCGGCCCAGCGCACTTCGCGCGCGAATATTCAGGGAGGCGGCGTGACAGCCATCGAGCAGACCGAGGCGCGCCCGCGTGGCACGCGTCTGCCCCGCCGGGCCCGACGCAACCAACTGCTGGGCGCAGCTCAGGAAGTCTTCGTCGCCCAGGGTTACCACGCGGCGGCGATGGACGACATCGCCGACCGCGCGGGGGTCAGCAAGCCCGTGCTCTACCAGCACTTCCCGGGCAAGCTCGACCTGTATCTCGCCCTTCTCGACCAGCACTGCGACGCGCTGCTCCAGGCCGTGCGCGCGGCGTTGGCGTCCACCTCGGACAACAAGCAGCGGGTGGCGGCCACCATGGACGCCTATTTCGGGTTCGTCGAGGACGAAGGCGGCGCCTTCCGGCTGGTGTTCGAGTCGGACCTGACGAACGAGCCCGCGGTGCGCGAGCGGGTCGACAAGGTGAGCCTGGATTGCGCCGAGGCCGTCAGCGAGGTCATCTCGGACGACACCAAGCTGCCCAGGGAGCAGGCGATGCTGCTGGCCGTCGGCCTGTGCGGCATGGCCCAGATCACGGCGCGCTACTGGCTGGGCGCCGGTCAGAAGATCCCCCGGGACGCGGCGGCGAAGCTGATCTCCTCCCTGTCCTGGCGCGGCATCGCGGGATTCCCGATCCAGTGACCCGGGCGTCCGCCCGGATCGAGGGGGCGTGGTTGTTCGCTGCGGGCGTGCGACCGCGCCCCCTCGCCGTCCGCGCTCCGGGCTAGTGTTGCTCCGTACGGCGCGGCTGACCGCGCACCACACCCCGGGCTCTGCCAGGGGAAACCCAGATCGTCGGAGGGACATAGCCGTGGAGGTCAAGATCGGCGTGCAGCAGGCGCCTCGCGAGATCGTCATCGAGAGCAAGCAGTCTCCTGACGAGGTCGAGAGCGCGGTTTCGGCGGCACTTGAGGACGGCTCCAAGCTGCTCAGCCTCGCGGACGAGCACGGCCGCAAGATCCTGGTCCCGTCGGAGCGCATCGCCTACGTCGAGATCGGCGAGGCATCAGGGCGCAAGGTCGGCTTCGGCACGATCTGAACCGTCACACGCCATACGGCAGCGGCCCCGGGATTTCCCCCGGGGCCGCTGTTTCATCTCCGCCCTCCACGGGGAGTACCGGAACGACCGTTTCGCACCACGGTTCCGCACCGGACAGACCCCGAGGAGGTCCTCATGATCTGGGAGGCACTCGGCTCCACCGCCATCGGCCTCGTTCTCGCCCACGGCGCGACCAGGCGGTATCCCGGGCGGCTCCCCGACCGCCGGCTCGTGCTCTCCACCGGCCCGGTCGCCGCCCTGCTCGGCGGGCTGATCAGCGGCATCGTCCTGGGCCCCGGCCACACCCTGGTGGCGCTGGCCTGCGCATTGGGCGTCAGCGCCGCGTTGCTGTCGCTGCTGCTGCGGGACGAGGCCCCGGCGCGCAGGCAGTGGCGCCGGGATCCGCTGCGCACCACCCCGGCGCCCCGTGGCCCCGCCGGTCTTACGCGGCAAGGCCGAGCGCGGCCATCCGCTTCGTATGGGCCTCGGTGATCCGCGAGAACATCTTGCCGACCTCGGCGAGGTCGAAGCCGTCGGCCACCCCGCCCACGAGCATGGTGGAGAGCGCGTCGCGGTCGGCGACCACCCGCTGCGCCTGCGAGAGCGCCTCTCCCATCAGCCGCCGGGCCCACAGCGCCAGCCGTCCGCCCACACGCGGCTCGGCCTCGATGGCGGCGCGCACCTTCTCCACGGCGAAGCTGGAGTGGCCTGTGTCATCCAGCACACTCAGCACCAGAGCGCGGGTGTCCGAGTCGAGACGGGCAGCGACCTCGCGGTAGAAGTCGGAAGCGATCGAGTCTCCGACGTACGCCTTGATCAGGCCCTCCAGCCAGTCGGACGGCGCGGTCTGCCGGTGGAACTCGTCCAGGGGCCTGGCGAAGGGCTCCATGGCGGCGGTGGGATCCGCGTCGATCCGCGCCAGCCGCTCGCGCAGCTTCTCGAAGTGGTGGAACTCGGCCGACGCCATGGAGGCCAGCTCCGCCTTGTCCGCGAGGGAGGGCGCCAGCTTGGCGTCCTCGGCCAGCCGCTCGAAGGCCGCCAGTTCGCCGTAGGCCAGCGCGCCCAGCAGGTCGATGACCGCGGCGCGGTAGGTGGGCTCGGCGGCTGCCTGCTCCCAGTCCTGGGTGGCGATCCCGGTGGGTCCTTCTTCCGTGGCGGCCGGTGCCCCGTTCCGGGCGGCTTCTGCGGGGGCGGTCTTGTCAGGCGTCTGCATACCTCGCACGATAGCCCTCGGCATCAAGCCCGGAAGCCCCCTGTCAGGTGCACGGGCGCAGCACAGGGCCACCGAAGACTCGTACACAACAATCGTCCCGGTACACATGCACGGATCCGGGGTACAGTGATATTGGGTCCACTGGATGCGGTGGGCTCGTCGCACGAAGTTGCATGAATGCGGATGCCCGGTCGGTGGCACGATCGGCTCCGACCAGACAGCCCTCCGTCCGCCTCGCGCTCCCCGGCGCGGGTCGCACTGAGAGGGACCGCTCGCGCGAGTAGGGCGCTTGAGCGAGAGCCAGTGGTCCCGCACCGCCAGGCTGGCCGACACTTCGGCCGCCAAGAGTGCGGTACGACCCTCTCCTCGCTCTCCGCCGGGCTGCAGGCGCCGTCGCCCGCACTCGCGCGTCACACAGAAGAGGCAAACATCCTGTCCACCACGTTCCGAGATCTCGGGATTCTCTCCGAGACAGCCGAGGCCCTTGAGGCCGTCGGCATCACGTCCCCCTTTCCGATCCAGGAGATGACGCTTCCGGTCGCCCTCGCGGGCGCCGATGTCATCGGCCAGGCGAAGACCGGCACCGGCAAGACGCTGGGCTTCGGGCTGCCCCTCCTGGAGTCGGTCACCGTCCCCGCCGACGTCGAGCTGGGGCGCGCGAAGCCGGAAGAGCTGACCGACGCTCCCCAGGCCCTCGTCGTCGTGCCCACTCGGGAGCTGTGCCAGCAGGTCACCAACGATCTGCTCACCGCGGGCAAGGTCCGCAATGTGCGGGTTCTGCCGATCTATGGCGGCCGTGCCTACGAGCCGCAGGTCGAAGCCCTGAGGAAGGGCGTCGATGTGATCGTCGGCACCCCCGGCCGACTGCTCGACCTGGCGGGGCAGAAGAAGCTGCGGCTGTCCGAGATCCGCACACTCGTGCTGGACGAGGCCGACGAAATGCTCGACCTGGGCTTCCTGCCCGATGTCGAGAAGATCATCGAGATGCTGCCCACGCGTCGGCAGACGATGCTCTTCTCGGCGACGATGCCGGGCCAGGTCATCTCGCTCGCCCGCCGCTACATGAGCCAGCCCACGCACATCCGGGCCACCGCGCCGGATGACGAGGGCCAGACCGTGGCCAACACCAAGCAGCACGTCTTCCGTGCGCACAACATGGACAAGCCGGAGATGGTCTCCCGGATCCTGCAGGCCGAGGGCCGCGGGCTGGTGATGGTCTTCTGCCGTACGAAGCGCACGGCGGCCGACGTCGCCGAGCAGCTCTCGCGGCGCGGCTTCGCCTCGGGCGCCGTCCACGGCGACCTCGGTCAGGGGGCGCGCGAGCAGGCGCTGCGTGCCTTCCGCAACGGCAAGGTCGATGTGCTGGTCTGCACCGATGTGGCGGCACGCGGCATCGACGTGGACAACGTCACACACGTGATCAACTACCAGACGCCCGAGGACGAGAAGACCTACCTGCACCGCATCGGCCGCACCGGCCGCGCGGGCGCGTCCGGTATCGCGGTCACGCTGGTCGACTGGGACGACATCCCCCGTTGGCAGCTGATCAACAAGGCGCTGGGCCTGGATCTCAGCGATCCGGAGGAGACCTACTCCACCTCGCCGCACTTCTACGAGGCACTGGGCATCCCCGAGGGCGCCAAGGGCATCCTGCCCCGGGCCGAGCGCACCCGCGCCGGGCTCGCGGCCGAGGAGATCGAGGACCTGGGCGAGACCGGCGCCAAGCCCCGCGGCAAGTCCGCTCCGTCCGCCGAGCGTGAGCGCCCGGCGCGCCCCCGACGTCCGCGTCAGCGCACCCGTGGTGCGCTGCGCTCCGAGGGCGGCGGCGAGGACGCGAACGGCGCACCGGCCAAGGACACCCGCGCCAAGGCTTCCGCTTCCGGTTCTGCCGCTGCTTCCTCCACCGCCGCCAAGGCAGAGGGTGCCGTCGCGACGGCCGAGGGCGGCCAGGGCGAGGGTGACGCCACCAGCGCGCGCAAGCCGCGTCGGCGCCGTCGCACGCGCTCGGGCGCCGCGTCGTCCGCCGGTGCGTCATCCGCCGCTGCGTCCGCCGGCACCGACAGCGTCGCGGCACAGAGCGGGCAGGCGAACGGTGCCGCACCCGCCGAGGCCGGGGCGTCCGCGTCCGAGCCGGCCGCCCCGGGTGAGGCGCGCAAGCCGCGCCGCCGTAGCAGGACCCGGTCCGGTGGCGCGAGCCGTACGGGCGCCGCGAGCGAGGCTCCGGCCGCGCAGGCGGCCGAGGGCTGAATGGCTTTACGGATGAGGGCCGAAAGGTGTCATCCGACGGCCGAAGGGCGACCGTTGATGACGGGCGGCTGATCGTTCACGGCCGAGAACGGCCCGGTACCCCGAGCGAGGGGTGCCGGGCCGTTCGCCGTGTGCTGCCGGTAGCGTCCTGGCATGAGCAAGCCCCCCTTCCTGGCGCTGCCTTCCGGTGTGCACGCGTACCGTCTGGCCACCGAGCGCGGCGAGTTCGCGGTCCACGACACCGCCCCCGCCGGGGGCCGGGGCGTCGCCACCGTGCTCCTGCTGCCGGGATTCACCGGCAGCAAAGAGGACTTCATCGGGCTGCTGGAACCCTTGGCCCGGGACGGGCTGCGCGCGGTGGCCGTGGACGGACGCGGGCAGTTCGAGACGGGCGGTCCGCACGAGGAGAGCGCCTACGCCCAGCCCGAACTGGCCCGGGATGTGCTCGCCGTCGCCCGCGCCCTGCGGCGGGACGGGGTGGGAGGGGATCGGCCCGTCCATCTGATGGGCCACTCGCTGGGCGGGCTGGTCGCGCGTGCGGCGGTACTGCTGGAGCCTGCCGCCTTCGCCTCGCTGACGCTGATGAGCAGCGGGCCGGCCGCGGTCGCGCCCTCGCAGCGGCAGCGCATCGACCTGCTGCTGGACGCCCTGCCCACGCACGGTCTGGAGGCCATCTGGCAGGTCATGCGGCAGCTGGATCAGTCGGTGGGCTCGGTGGGAGAGGCACCGTACTCGCCCGCCGAGGCCGAGGAGACCACGGCCGCGATGGACGCGTTCTTGCGCCGCCGCTGGCTGAGCAACATTCCCGCACAACTGATGGCCACCGGACGGCAGTTGCAGACTGAGCCGGACCGGGTCGGCGAACTGGCCGCAATGGCCGCACCGGCCGAGCGGGCCGAGCGGGCCGAGCGGGCCGAGCGGGCCGAGCGGGCCGAGCCGACGGAAAAATCTGCACCGGTTGAACCAGCTGAACCGGCCGAACCAGCAACGGGCGGCCCGTCCTTCCACGTCGTCTCCGGCGCGGTGGACGATGCCTGGCCCGTGCCGCTGCTGGACGAGATGGCCCTGCGGCTGGGCGCACGGCGCACGGTCGTCCCCGGCACCGGCCACTCTCCGAACGCGGAGCGACCGGAGGAAACGGCCCGCGCCCTGGCCGGCTTCTGGCTGGCCCGCACCGAACGCGGCCCGCTGCCGCACGGCTGACGGGGGCCGAACCGCCCCGGCCGGGGTCAGCCCGTGACGGGGGGCGTGCCCGAGGCGCGGGCGACGATCTCGGCGTAGACGTCGGGGTCCGTCGTCAGCTCCCCGAGCCGGATGTTCTTGCGGCTGCCGTGGTAGTCGCTGGATCCGGTGGCCAGGATCCCCAGGTCGTCGGCGAGGGCGTGCAGCCGGTCGCGGGTGGCGGGTTCGTGGTCGGCGTGGTCGGCTTCGACGCCGTCGAGTCCGGCTTCGGCGAGTTCGGCTATCGCGCTCTCGGGAACGATGTGTCCCCGCTTGGCCGCCAGCGGGTGAGCGAAGACGGCGACCCCGCCCGCGCCCTTGATCAGCCGCAGTGCGTCGAAGGGGTCCAGCTCGTGCTTGCCCACGTGGGCGCGGCCGTCGTTGGCGATCCACTGCTCGGTGAAGGCGTCGGAGACGGTCTCGATGGCGCCCGCCTCGACCATCGCGGCGGCGATGTGCGGGCGGCCCACGGTGCCGTCACCCGCGATCCGGGCGACCTGTTCCCAGGTGACGGGCACCCCCAGCTCCGCCAGCTTGGCGACGATCGCCTGGGCGCGCGGCACCCGGTCGTCGCGCACCAGCTCACGCTCGCGCGCCAGTTCGGGCTCGGCGGGGTCGAAGAGATAGGCGAGCATGTGCAGGCTGACCCCGTCCAGACGGCAGGACAGCTCGGCGCCCCGGACGAGAGTCAGACCGGCGGGCAGGGCCGCCACGGCCTCGGGGTGCCCCGCGACGGTGTCGTGGTCGGTCAGCGCGACCACGTCGAGGCCCTCGGCGGCGGCGTTGCGTACCAGCTGGGCCGGGGTGTCGGTGCCGTCCGAGGCGGTCGAGTGGGTGTGCAGGTCGATACGCACGAACGGGCTCCCCCTCCACGGGATCCGCGGGGCCCGCCCGGGCCCGGCAGATCTCCGGTCTGCGTTGGTGTGTGGCGTGCGGTGCGTGACATGGGCGTGTGACGTGCGGTGTGCGACGTGCGGTGTGCGGTGTGCGGCTGGACTCCGCGCGACCTCCGCGTACGGACCGGTCCGCGGTGACCGGCTGCGCAGCGGACGACGGCGGACGGTGCGCCGTCGTCCGGCGCGGCCGTGAGCCGGCGCGTACCGGCCGCCGTGCCGGGTTCAGGGTAGCGGCCCCGTCGGACGACCTGCCCGCCAGGAGAGCGACCCCGCCCGCCGGAGAGACAGCCGGACAGCGCGGCCCGCCAGGACCCGGCCCAGCAGGAAGAAGCCCACCCGCCGTCAGGAGATCAGGCGTGGGGAGAGTGCGCCGCAGGGCAGCAGATCGACTTCGGCGCCCGCGTCGCGCAAGTCGGTGAGCACGAGTTCGTCGTAGAGCATCAGCCCGGTTTGTTCGGGCCACACGATGGCCCACAGCCACAGCCCGCGCGCCTCACCGGCGAAGACGGCGCGGTCGGGGGGAGAGTCGTGTACGAGCCAGAGTGGCGTGGGCCGCCCGGCGGCCAGCACCTTGGCGTGCGGGGGTTTGCCGGTGCAGATGGCGGGGCCGGGGTCGGGGCCCTCGATTCCGGCGTAGCGCGCGCCGAGGCCGACGCCCAGTTCCTCGGCCACCAGGAGGAGTTCGCCGGGGCCGCCGAGCGGGCCAGGTCCCGAGCAGGCGACGGCGGTCGCGCGCCCGCCGCTGCGGTCGTCGCCCGCGCCCGCGACTCCGGTGAACAGCCAGCCCACGGGCAGCGGCCAGGGCATCCAGACGGGAACCTGGGTACGTCCCACGACGACGGCGAGGGCCTCGACGCTGGGCGGGACGACCGGCTGGAGCGGGTGCACGGCGCCGTGGATCGCGCACTGCCAGGTATCGGCGAAGAGGCCGGGTGCCCTGACCCGGCTACCGCATTTCGGGCAACTGGGTTCGCCCCTCATGGGCCTTAACGGTCCTACCGGGTCGCGCTCGCGTCAAGGACGATCACTCACCTGGTCCCGGCACGCGGCGCCGTCGCAGGTGGGGCGAGGGGCACCCTGAAGACATAGATGTAATTTGCACTAGTTAGCTTGCCTAACTTATTGTGTGCATACGTCAACTGACTTTCCCAAGCTCGCAGCTAAGGAGCGGCAGGCATGAGTGGTGATCCGTTCGACGAAGGCGGGGGAAGCCTCCTCCGCCAGCCGAAGGCCGTGTGGGCCACGGCAGGCGCTTCCGTCGTCGCCTTCATGGGCATCGGCCTGGTCGACCCGATCCTCCCTTCGATCGCCAAGGGGCTGGAGGCCACCCCGAGCCAGGTCTCGCTCCTGTTCACCTCGTACTTCCTCATCACCGCGGTCGCGATGCTGGTCACCGGCTTCGTCTCCAGCCGGATCGGGGGCCGCAAGACGCTACTGCTCGGCCTGGCGCTCGTGGTGGTCTTCGCAGCGCTCTCCGGCACCTCGGACACGGTCGGCCAGCTGGTCGGATTCCGCGCGGGCTGGGGCCTGGGCAACGCCTTGTTCGTCTCGACCTCGCTGGCCGTGATCGTCGGGGCAGCGGCCGGGGGCAGCGCGGCGGCGATCTTGCTCTACGAGTCGGCACTCGGACTCGGCATGGCCTGCGGCCCGCTGCTGGGCGCGGTACTCGGCGACGCGAGCTGGCGCTTCCCCTTCTTCGGCACGGCCGTCTTGATGGCCATCGGCTTCCTCGCCATCACCGCGTTCTTGAAGGAGCAGCCCAGGCCCGCGCGCAAGACCTCGCTGCTCGACCCCCTCAAGGCACTCGGCCACGGCGGGCTGGCCTCGGCGGCGGTCTCGGCGTTCTTCTACAACTACGCGTTCTTCACGGTGCTGGCCTTCACACCGTTCGTGCTGAACATGTCGCCCTACCGCTCCGGCGCCGTCTTCTTCGCCTGGGGCGTGCTGCTGGCCGTCTTCTCGGTGCTGGTCGCACCCCGGCTCCAGGAGCGCTTCGGCTCGCTCAAGGTGCTGGGCACCTCCCTCGTACTGATGGCCCTCGACCTGGTGGTGCTCGGATACGGCAACCACACCGCGGCCATCGTCGGCACGATCGTCTCCGGCGCGTTCATCGGCCTCAACAACACCGTCTACACGGAGTTGGCCCTCGGCGTCTCCGACGCCCCCCGCCCGGTGGCGAGCGCGGGCTACAACTTCGTGCGCTGGTTCGCCGCGGCTGCGGCGCCCTTCCTGGCGCCGAAGATCGAGGAGTGGGCGAACATCCACATCCCGTTCGTGGTCGCGGCCCTGGCCGCCGCCGTCGGCGCGGTGATCGTCGGCGTGCGACGCAAGTCCCTGACGATGGAGGCCGAGGAACTGCTGCCCGAGCACGAGGCCGAGGACGCGGAGGCCGCCCGGGGCGGAGCCGGGGCTGAGAGCCCGGATCAGGGCCCGGGAGCGGTCCAGCCCGCCCGCGCGAGCTGAGCGGGCTCTCGCCGGAGACCTCGGAAGGCGCCCGGGGGACGGGGGCGCATCGTGATCGCCGCGGCTGCGTCCGGGCCGCTCGTGCGGTTCCCCGCGCCCCTTCGGGGCATCCCTCGGGCAAGAGGGGCCAAGAGGGACCGGGACCGGGCTCAGTCTCCCAGGGGGACCGGGCCGCGTGCCGGGTCGCGCAGGTCCGTGCCGTGCCGCAGCCAGCGCTCCTGAAGCGCGTCCGCACCGTGGACGCGCTTCCAGGCGCCCTCGGTCGGGGTCATCGGCAGCAGCGGCAGGAAGCGGACCGGCTCGGGCCGCGCTCCCCCAGCGCCACCGGGGGGCGCCTCCAGGTCCAGGTCGGCCACCACTCCCCCGGGCTCGGCGACCAGGACGGAGGTGAACGGCGCCCCCGGCCACAGTGGTTCACCCGTGTCCAGGGAGGCACCCGGGGCGACCACCACGCCCTCGACCTGGGGTGAGGCCGCCAGCACGGCCAGCGGGCGCAGCACCTTGTCGGTGTCGGCGACGCCGGCTCGTACGGTCAGCAGCAGTTCGGCACGCGGCCCCCGGTCGGGGTCGGCGAGCATCTCGGCGGGGTCGGCCATGGGCGCCGCGGACATTCCGAGGGTGGCGTACCGCACAGTTCCGGCGTCGGCGTCCACGAACCGGAGCACCTCGATGCGCTCGGTCCCCAGGAAGGTCACAGAGGCCCGAGCAGCGGGTTCGCCCAGAGTTTCGCGCAGCCGGGAGTCCACGAGAGTCCGTACGTCAGCCATCCGGCGAGCATAGAGCGCGTAAGGACGCGGCAAAGGGGCACCCGCTCCCCGGAGACGGGGCACGGGGGAGGTGGTTGCAGTGCTACCGTTGACCGCCGGTCAAGGCGTGTACACATCGTCCCCCACGGGGGCCCGGCCGGAGGAGGTGGGACTGACATGGATCCGAGTCGACCGTGCAGTACCGGCCGTTCTTCCCACCCGGCAGCGTCCCCGCTCCTGATGAGGTCCTGACTCTCCCCAGTGGCACCCCGGCGAAACCTCCTGTGAGGGCTTTCCCCGGTTCAGGGTTCGCACGGCGGAAGAGCGCCCGCGTTTCGCAAAGTTCCGTCTGTCAGCGAATGCCGTCGCCAGAGTCGGCGCGTGGTGCCCGCTTTGCGGACCTCCGGTTCCCGTAGGTCCTCGTTCCGGGCAGTAGAGCGCCTTCATCCGTACCGGCGGCATGGAACGGCACCGTGGAGGGCCCCATGTCGATGATCCGAGAGCTGCGCGCCGCCGTGCGCCCGGCACTGCGCAAGGACACCCGTTCCGGATACGGGTACGAAGGCTTCGAAGGCGTCGGCTGCGCGTCGAGCAGCGCCGTCGTGGACTGCGCCGTCTACCGCGAGGGGCGGCGCGACACCGAACACCTGGGCCCCGCCCAGGCGCTGCGCAAGGTGCGCTCAGCGGACGGGAACAATCGCCAGGGTTTCGTCTGGATCGGCCTGCACGAGCCGACCGAGGAGGAGTTCGCGGGCATCGCCCAGGAGTACGGGCTCCACCCGCTGGCCGTCGAGGACGCGGTGCACGCACACCAGCGCCCCAAGCTGGAGCGCTACGACGAGAGCCTGTTCACCGTCTTCAAGACGATCCACTACGTCGAGCACGCCGAACTGACCGCCACCAGCGAGGTGGTGGAGACCGGCGAGGTCATGTGCTTCACCGGCAGGGACTACATCATCACCGTCCGGCACGGCGGCCAGGGCTCGCTGCGTGCCCTGCGGCACCGGCTGGAGGAGGACCCCGAGCTACTGGGCAAGGGCCCCTCGGCGGTGCTGCACGCGATCGCCGACCAGACCGTGGACGGGTACCTCGCGGTGGCCGACGCCGTGCAGGACGACATCGACGAGGTGGAGATCGAGGTCTTCTCCGACCGCTCGGCCAACGGTCGGCGCGGCGGTGACGCGAGCCGGATCTACCAGCTCAAGCGCGAGGTCCTGGAGTTCAAGCGGGCCGTCTCCCCGCTGATGCGCCCGCTCCAGATGCTCAGCGAGCGGCCCGTACGGCTGATCGACCCGGACATCCAGAAGTACTTCCGCGACGTGGCCGACCACCTGACCCGCGTCAACGAGCAGGTGCTGGGCTTCGACGACCTGCTCAACTCCATCCTCCAGGCCAACCTCGCGCAGGCCACGGTCGCGCAGAACGAGGACATGCGGAAGATCACCGCATGGGCCGCCATCTTCGCCGTGCCCACGATGATCGCGGGGATCTACGGCATGAACTTCGACTACATGCCCGAGACCGAGTGGACGTACGGATATCCGGCGGTGCTGCTGCTCATCCTCACGATCTGCTACGGCATGCACCGGGGTTTCAAGCGCAACGGGTGGCTGTAGCCTGCCGCCATGACGGTGACGCCCCAGCTGCCCGCGAGCCCTCTCGACCGCGCGCTGATCGAGGAGACCGCCAAGAAGTCCGGCCTCGTATGGGTGCGCGGGCCCGAGGGACGGTCCCGCGGGCTGTGGCACGTGTGGCACGAGGGCGCCGTTTGCCTGGTGGGCGGCCCGGAGGAGCAGCCGCTGGACGGGCTCGGTCTGCGGGACGGCGGCAGCGCGACGGTGTCCGTACGCGGCAAGGACAAGGGTGCCCGGCTGATCGCGTGGCCGGCGCGAGTGAGCGAACTGGCACCGGACAGCGAGGCGTGGCAGGCGGCCGTCGCCGAGCTGAAGGCCAAGCGGCTGAACGCGCCCGACGCCGACACGATCGCCCAGCGCTGGGCACGCGAGTGCCGGGTCCTGCGGCTGGAGCCCGCGGGCGAACCCCTGGAGCGGCCCGGCGCCATGCCGGACGGCTCGCACGCCGCCACCCCGCAGCCGACCTCCGCCACCACCCGCCGGCCGGCCCCGGCGGGCCTGCCCCGGCTGCTCTTCAGGCGCCGGCGCAAGGGGTGACGCAGCGCGCCTTCACTGCCGGTGGAGGGGCGTCGGGCGCGTGACGTCGAGCGCGAGCCTGCCGCGCCCGGGGGGCCGGGCCGTGTTCAGTGCCGGCCGGGTGAGATGTTCTTCCCGTAGTCGACGGTCTCGCTCTTGTCCGGCGCCTTGAGGGAGAACTCGCTGTTCCAGTTGGCGAGTTGGACCGTGCCCGCGCCGCCGCCGCGCTGGAGGCGCAGCGGATAGGGAGAGCCTTCCAAGGAGACGTCAACGGTGCCGCCGTGTCCCTTGCCCGCTGTGACGCGGACCGTCCTGACGCCGCCCACCTCGCCCCGCTCGCCGGTCTCCCGCTTGCCGTCCATCGCCAGCAGCCCGTCCAGCAGCGTGCTCATGTCGGTGAAGACGCTCAACTGCTCGTACGCGGGGTCGCCTTGGGGGACCTTGACGTACTTGCCGCTCAGCTTCCCGGCCGCCGCCACATCGGACTTGGCCGGTTCCTTGCCACCCTTCTCCTGCTTGGCCCAGAACTCGGCGCCCGCCTTGAGATAGAGGTCCTTGCGCACCCGCAGCAGTTCGAAGGCCGACCCGCCCTTGGCGGAGACCTCGCCGGCGCCCCCGCCGTGCTTGAGGCGCATCTTGAGGCGGTAGGTCTGGCCCTTGCTGACCACATTGCCCGAGACCCGTACGGCCTTGGCGCTCTCGGCGGCCTTTCTGGCCTTCGCCTCGATCTTCGCGGGCGACAGCTTGCCCACCCCGTTGGTGCCCTTGTCCGGGTCGTCCTCGCCGCCGCACGCGCTGAGCGCGGCGACCGCTCCGGCGCAGACGACCGCGAGAAGCGCTGCACTCCGGTGTGCGCGGGCACGTCCAGTCACGGGGGAATCCTCCTGGGGTCGGCGGGCAGGACCGCACCCTACCCGGGCCCGGCACCCCCGCCGGAAGGCAGCCGTCCGGACCACGCCACTGCGCAGGTGTGGCGCCGGTCACGCTAGCCTGAACCCGGCATATGCAGAGAAGAGCCCCGATAAGGGGCCAAAGCTCCACGGAGTCGTACGGTCGGGCGGCACGGCCGAGGAGGGCAGGCAGCCGATGGCAGCGAGCGCGCCCCGGGTCTTCGTCTCCCACCTGGCGGGCACCGCCGTCTTCGACCCCAACGGGGACCAGGTCGGCCGCGTCCGCGACGTGGTCGCCCTGCTGGGCCGCCGGCGGCTGCCCAGCGTGCTGGGGCTCGTGGTCGAGGTCGTCAGCAGGCGCCGCGTCTTCTTGCCCATGACCCGGGTGACCGGTATGGAGTCGGGCCAGATCATCACCACCGGCGTGCTCAACATCCGCCGCTTCGAACAGCGCCCCAACGAACACCTCGTCCTGGGCGAACTCCTCGACCGCCGCGTCACCCTCCAGGAGACCGACGAGCAGGTGACGGTGCTCGACGTCGGCATGCACCGGCTGCCGGCCCGCCGCGAATGGGAGATCGACCGGCTGTTCGTCCGCAAGCCCCGCCGGGGCGGCGGCCTGCGCGGGCGGCGCGGCGAGACGCTGACCGTCGAATGGGACGCGGTCACCGGCTTCGCCCTGGTAGAGCCCGAACAGGGCACCGCCAACCTGCTGGCCACCTTCGAACAGCTGCGCCCCGCCGACCTGGCCAACGTGCTGCACCACCTCTCCGAGAAGCGCCGGGCCGAGGTCGCCGCCGCGCTGCACGACGACCGGCTGGCCGACGTGCTGGAGGAGCTGCCCGAGGACGACCAGGTGGAGATCATCGGCAAGCTCAAGGACGAGCGCGCCGCCGTCGTACTGGAGGCCATGGACCCCGACGACGCCGCCGACCTGCTCGGCGAACTGCCCGAGGACGAGCGGGACCACCTCCTGGGCCTGATGCAGCCCCAGGAGGCGGCCCCGGTGCGGCGGCTGCTGGCCTACGAGGAGGGCACCGCGGGCAGCCTGATGACGACCGACCCCATCGTGCTGCGCCCCGACGCGACCGTCGCCGAGGCGCTGGCCCGGGTACGGGATGAGGACCTGCCCGCGCCGCTGGCCTCCCAGGTCTACGTATGCCGCCCGCCCGACGAGACCCCCACCGGCCGCTACCTGGGCGTCGTCCACTTCCAACGGCTGCTGCGCGAGGCGCCGTTCGTCCTGGTCGGCGGCATCGTGGACACCGGCTTGAACCCGCTGCCCCCCAGCACCTCACTGCCGGCCCTGACCAGCTACCTGGCCGCCTACAACATCGTCTCGGCCCCCGTGGTGGACGAGGGCCGGCACCTGCTGGGCGCCGTGACCGTCGATGACGTCCTCGACCACCTGCTGCCCGACGACTGGCGCGAGGCAGTGGCCATGGGGACACCACTCGACGGAGCCGGGGCTGCTGGAGGAGGGCGTGCGGGGGCTGCCGGTAGCGGCGGGGGCGTGCTGCCGGGGCCGGCGCCGGAGGGCGGGCGACAGGATGGCTGAGCGCGAGGGACCACGGCTGGACGTACCGCGCGCCCCGCGCCGGAACCTGCTGCCCGAGTACGACCCCGACGCCTTCGGGCGGACCTCCGAGCGGATCGCGCGCTTCCTGGGAACCGGGCGGTTCCTCGTCTGGATGACGGTCGTGATCATCGCCTGGGTGGGCTGGAACGTCCTCGCACCGGATGCCTGGCGATTCGACCGCTACCCCTTCATCTTCCTGACCCTGGTCCTCTCCCTCCAGGCCTCCTACGCGGCCCCGCTCATCCTGCTCGCGCAAAACCGGCAGGACGACCGCGACCGGGTCAACCTGGAGCAGGACCGCAAGCGCAACGAGCGCAGCATCGCCGACACCGAGTTCCTGACCCGCGAGATCGCCTCCCTGCGCATGGGCCTGGGCGAGGTCGCCACCCGCGACTGGATCCGCTCGGAACTGGCCGAACTGGTCAAGGACCTGGAATCCTCCGCTTCCTGGGCGGAGCGACCGGACGAGGAGCGGGCCGGACGGCACCCCTCCCCCGAAAGCGAGTAACGCGAACGGGGCCCGGCCCTTGTCCGGCGCGCTGCATGCGGCCTTATCCCCCACCCGTCGCCCTACCCCCGCCCCTCATCCGACGCGCTCCGCGCGGCCGTACTCCCCACACCGTCACCCCACCACCGCCCCTCATCCGACGCGCTCCGCGCGGCCGTACTCCCCACACCGTCACCCCACCACCGCCCCTTATCCGACGCGCTCCGCGCGGCCGTACTCCCCACACCGTCACCCCACCACCGCCCCTTATCCGACGCGCTCCGCGCGGCCGTACTATCTATGTATGCCTACCGAGAGCCCCGCCTCACTGCCCACCGAAGACGCGGTGCGTGCCGCGCTCGCGACGGTGAACGACCCGGAGATCCACCGGCCGATCACCGATCTGGGGATGGTCAAATCCATCGGCATCGCGCCCGACGGGGCGGTGGACGTCGGCGTTTATCTGACGGTCTCGGGCTGTCCGCTGCGCGAGACCATCACCACGAACGTGACCGAGGCCGTGCGGGGCGTGCCCGGGGTGACCGGAGTCAGCGTCGAGCTGGACGTCATGAGCGATGAGCAGCGGCGCGAGCTGGCCGCCTCGCTGCGCGGGGGCAAGGCCGAGCGGGAGATTCCGTTCGCCCAGCCCGGCTCCCTGACGCGGGTCTACTGCGTGGCCTCCGGCAAGGGCGGCGTCGGCAAGTCCTCGGTGACCGTCAACCTCGCCGCCTCCATGGCGGCCGAGGGGCTGAAGGTCGGGGTCGTGGACGCGGACATCTACGGCCACTCCGTGCCCCGGATGCTGGGCACCGAGGGCCGGCCCACCCAGGTCGAGGACATGATCATGCCGCCCTCGGCGCACGGTGTGAAGGTCATCTCGATCGGGATGTTCACCCCCGGCAACGCCCCCGTGGTCTGGCGGGGCCCCATGCTGCACCGGGCGCTCCAGCAGTTCCTGGCCGATGTCTACTGGGGCGACCTGGACGTCCTGCTGCTCGATCTGCCGCCCGGCACGGGTGACATCGCCATCTCCGTGGCCCAGCTGGTGCCCAACGCGGAGATCCTGGTGGTGACGACCCCGCAGCAGGCGGCTGCCGAGGTCGCCGAGCGTGCGGGCTCCATCGCCGTACAGACCCACCAGAAGATCGTGGGCGTGGTCGAGAACATGTCGGGCATGCCCTGCCCGCACTGCGACGAGCTGATCGACGTGTTCGGCACCGGCGGCGGCAAGCAGGTCGCCGAGGGGCTGACCAGGACGACCGGCGCCGAGGTGCCGGTCCTGGGCGGCATCCCGATCGACCTGCGGATGCGCGAGGGCGGCGACGAGGGCAAGCCCGTGGTGCTCAGCGACCCCGACTCCCCCGCCGGCTCCGCGCTGCGCGAGGTCGCGGGCAAGCTGAGCGGGCGCCAGCGGGGCCTGTCGGGGATGTCGCTGGGGCTGACCCCGAGCAACAAGTTCTGAGGCGGCGGCCCAGCCGCCGGGAACCCGCCGGGAAACCGCAGCGCCCCGTACGGATGTTCTCCGTACGGGGCCCGACGTCCATGCGTGCGGCGCATTCAGCGCTCGCCCGCCCGGGAGATCCGTGGGGCGCCGACGGCGCGCGGGCGCCGTGCCGTCGACGAACGTGCGCCGTGCGGCGCTCCGCGTGCGCCCTCAGCGGCTCTCGTGCGCCGTCGCCTCCTTCTCGTAGAGGGCGACGTCCTTGACGACGGCGAAGCCCAGTCCGTACGCGCTCATGCCGCGCCCGTAGGCGCCCAGGTGCACCCCCTCCTGGGCCGATCCGGCCAGGACCCAGCCGTACTCGGACTCGCGGTAGTGGAAGTCGGCCGGCACCCCGTCCACCGGCAGGGACAGGGTGCTCCAGCCCGGTCCGTCCAGGTCGTCGGCCAGTTCCCAGGCCACGCCGGTCTGCTGGTCGAGCCAGTCCTGGCGCAGTGAGTGCTCCATCTCGATGGGGAAGGTCCGCGAGAGCAGGCCGGAGCCCGCCAGCCAGGCGGCGGTGGAGACGGACGTGGCCTCCAGCACCCCCGTCCCGTCCGCGCTGTGCCGCACCGGGCGGCTGGCGACCGTCACCACGACGGCGAAGCTCTGGTCCTCCGGGTTGGTCTCCACCCGGAGCGACGGCTCTTCCCCGTGCCCCGTCGAGCAGTGCTCGACCGTGCCGTCGGCCGCCGCGCCGACCTGCATCAGCCAGCGCGGGCCGGCGAAGGCCGCATCGAGGCCGTACCACGGAAAGGCGGCCATCAGAAAGCCGTCCACCGCCCGCCGCGCGCCGGGGACCCCCTGCGCGGCGGGCCCGGTTTCACCGGCTAGCCGACTCGTCGTCTCCATCTGTGCGACGCCTCCTCATTGCCCTGTGCCATGGGCAGCCAGCTCCCTCGGTCGGCGACCCCGGACACTTGGAGGATAGCCACATGGATCCGCCGTGTCGGGCATGCCTGGGGGTTCGCGGTCCGGTAGGGGGGCGAGATGGATGGCAAACGCCGTAGATGTCCCAGGTGGCAGGGGGGCGCGGAACCGCACCCCGGACCTGACACGCCGTCAGGTCGCGTCTGCGTCGAATGGCGGGGGGTCGCTCTTGCGGAGCGCGGCGGATGAGGACCCGGCGGCGGACGCCGCTCCCCGGGTGCCGGACCCCTCTCGCGGGGCTCCGGGGCCGGACTTCTTGACCATGTCGGCCTTCTCGGCCGGGTCGGCCCTCTTGGCGGTATCGACCTTCTTGGTCATGTCCGCCGCCTTGCCGGAGGAGCCGCCGGAGCCGTTCTTGCTGAGGCTCGGCCTGGCCTCGGCCGCCTCCCCCGAGCCGCTGTCGCTCTCCTTGCCGTTGACCGCGTCGGTGATCTCCGCCAGATCCTTACGCAGGTCGAAGCTGCTGCTCAGCTCCTTGATGCCCAGGTCGTCGTTGTCCATCAGGTGCTTGCGGGCGAAGTTCTTGGGATTCAGGTCCTCGAACTCGAAGTCCTTGAACTCCGGGCCCAGTTCGGACCTGATGTCCTCCTTGGCGCTGTCGGAGAACTGCCGCACCTTCCGGATGAACGAGGCGACGTCCTGGATCACCTTGGGCAGCTTGTCCGGGCCGAAGACGAGTACGGCGAGGACGATGAGCGCGACCAGCTCCAGTGGTCCTATATCGAAGAACACCGTGCAGCTCCCTCACTCCGTCCACGGCCCATACGGCCAGATGTCACGGTACCCGCCTTCCTCCCGTGTGGGGGACCCCGCCCATCCTCTCCGCTTCGCACCCTCCCCGTCTTCCCTTCGACCGCGCCGGGCGAACGGGCCCGCCGGGCGGACAGGCCCGGCAGCCGGACGGGCGGCCCGGGTGAGAACGCGGCGGGCCCCAGCGGCCGGACGGGCCCGGCGGCCGGGCTCAGCCGGTGGCCGAGCCGAGTGTGACGCTCACCGGGCGCTCCTCCCCGTCGTGCCGCACGGTCAGGCCGAGCTTGTCGCCGGGGCGGTGGCTGCGGATGCGGACGATCAGCTCCTCGCCACTGTGCACCGCCTTGCCGCCCGCGCGGGTGATGACGTCGCCCTCCTGGAGACCCGCCTTGTCCGCCGGGCCCCTGGGAGTGACCGCCCGGCCCGCGCCGCCCGGGTTGCCGATGCGGGCGCCTTCGCCGCCGTACTCCATGTCCAGGGTGATGCCGATCACGGGGTGGGTGGCCCGGCCCTCGTTGATCAGCTCCTCCGCGACCCGCCTGGCCTGGTTGACCGGGATGGCGAAGCCCAGTCCGATGCTGCCGCCGCTCTCGCCCTCGGGCAGCCCCGAGCCGTTGCCCGCGCCCTTGATGGCGCTGTTGATGCCGATGACCCGGCCCCGCGTATCGACCAGCGGGCCACCGGAGTTGCCGGGGTTGATGGGGGCATCGGTCTGGAGCGCGTCCACGTAGCTCATCTCACTGCCCGCCTCCTCACCGCCCGCCGTGATGGGCCGCTGCTTGGCGCTGATGATGCCGGTGGTGACCGTGCCGTCCAGGTCGAAGGGGGCACCGATCGCGACGACCGGATCGCCCACGCGCACCGAGTCGGAGTTGCCCAGCGGCAGCGGCTTGAGGCCCGAGACACCGGACACCTTGACGACGGCCAGGTCGTAGCCGCTGTCCTTGCCGACGACCTCGCCCTCGGCCGTCTCGCCGCTGTTGAAGGTGACCTGGAGGGAGTCGCTGCCGCGCGCCGATTCGACCACATGGTTGTTGGTCAGGATGTGGCCCCGACTGTCCAGCACGAAGCCGGTGCCCGTCGCCTCGGCGCCACCGCCTCGGGCATGCAAGGTGACGACGCCGGGCAGCGTCCGGCCGGCGATACCCGCGATGCTGTCCTTCGGCCTGTTCCCGCCGTCCCCCGCACGCTCGGCCGGCGCCTGCGGCAGCTCCACGTCGCCGACGCTGCCGTTCCGCTCGACGTAGGCCCCGATCAGCCCGCCCACGCCCCCCGCGACCAGCGCCAGCACGACCCCGCCGACCACCGCCCGCGACCTGCCCGCCCGCTTCCGCCCGGCGGCGGCCGGCCCGGGAGCCGTGAGGGGGTGGGGGTGAGGGGCGGCCGGTGCGGGGGCCGGGGACGGTGCGGGTACGGGAGGAGCGGCGGGCGCCGCCGCCGACGCGGGTACGGGCGCGACGGGGGTGGTCGGTGTGGGCACCAGCGGGGTGGTGGGCCCGGTGTGCTGTGCGCTCTGTTGCCCCGGTGAGCCCTGCTGTCCCGGTACGGCGGGCTGTGGGGGCGCGGCCTGCTGCCCCGCGTCGCGCGCCCACGGGTCGGCACCGGGCCCCGTTTCCACCCCGTACGGAGGCGTGGAGCCGACCGGCGGCATGTGCACACCCTGCGGCGGCGTCGAACCGGGCAACTGCACGGGCGGCGCCGGCGCCCACGGACCGGGCCCGCCGTAGGGAGGAGTCCGGTACGGGTCCTCCGCGTGCAGCGGCTGGGGCGGAGCGCCCGGCGACCGCCCGGCGACGGCCTTCGCCTCCTTCGGCTCTCCGACGAGATCCGGAGCTTCGACGGGGCCCGGACTTTCGACAGGGCCCGGCCCGGAGTGGGGGGCGGCATCGGAGGGGGGACCGGCGGCCGGGCCGGGATCGGCGGCCGGGTCGGCGGCGGGCGACGGGACCTCGGCGGAGCGCTCGGCCGGACTGTGGGACGCCGTCACGGTGGCGGCCCGGCCCGCGTCTTCAACGTCACTCATCCGTGCGGCCCGCACGTCACCCCTACCCGCAGCCTCCCCGTCCCCCTGCCCACTGACGGCTGCCCCGGTGTCGGGGACGGCCACGTCGGCCGCTTCGGAAAGGGGTGGTCCAGGACGCCGCGCGGGGGCCGGCTCCGACTGGTCCGGGAGCCGTGCGGGCGCTGTCGGCTCAGCGTCCGCCTGCTCCCGCGTGGTCTGGCGGCCCAGCGCTCTGCGTGGGCGGCTCCACCACTTCGGCGCCGAGCCGGTGGCCTTCCCCTCGTCCATGCTCTCCCCAACTGTTCACCCGCGCCTGCTCACCCGCGCCGGGCGGCAGGTCGCAGGGAAGGATTCAACCAGGTGCGGGGAGCCTCGCACACCGGCTTGCGATCCGCCGGGCCCTACCGGCCGGGCGTCGGGGACGGCGTCAGCGGGGCCCTCCCGGGAAAGGCGCGCAGCGAGGACGGGTCGTAGGACGGTGCGGCCGGCCGCACCCCGGCCATCAGAGGCGCGGCCCCCCGCGAGGTGAGGGAGGGGGGCGAGGTCAGAGAGGTGAAGGTCCCGCTGCCGCTGCCCTGGCCGTCGGAGCTGTACGAGCCGCTCGGACCGTACGAGCCGGAGACGCCGGTGGCGGGCGAGAGCCGGGGGGATGGGCCCAGCGGGGCGGCGAGCGCGGCGATCAGCGAGGGGGCCGCAGCCGCTGTGCCGCCGCGGGCGCTGGAGGCCACCCCTGAGCCGCGGGCGGCACCCGCGGCGAAGGTGGCGGCCGTCTGGGCCGCTGCGGCGCTGGCGCTGAGCACACCACCACGGAGTTCGCCGGGCGTCCGTCGCCTGCTGTCGCGGGAAGTGGTTCCGGAGCCCGCGGGCGCGGTGCGCACCGGACTGGCCGAGGCACCGCCCCCGTCGCCCTTGGCCACGGGGGCACCGCCGGTGGAGCCGGAGGCCAGCGAGCCGCCGAGGGCGAGCGCCGCCAGCGAGAAGGCCCCGGCCGCCGCGAAGGCGAAGCGGCGTCCGCGCGAGGCGGAGCGCTCGGCGCGCTCGACCCGGACTTCATGTATGCGAAAGCCGCGCTGAGGGGTCAGGGGGCCGCGTCCGGCGCCCGTTCCCCGGCCGACCGGCAGATAGTCGAATGCCCACGGGGAGCGCTGGGGTCCGCCGGGCAGGCCGGCCATCGGCGGGGCGCCCTCCTCATTCGCGGAGGGCGCCCCGGGGCCGGGGCCGTCGGCGCCACGGTCGCTGCCGCCGGTTCTTCCCGCGCACGCGTCACCTCCGGCGGGCAGCCCTTGGAGGCGGGCCAGCAGCCCGTCCGAGGGCGGGGGCGGCGCGGTGTCGGCGAAGACGTTCTTGAGGCGGCGCTGGGCGTCGGCCTCGGCCTTGCAGCTGCGGCAGGTCGCCAGGTGCGAGAGGACGCGCTCGCGCGCGTCATGCCCCAGCTCCCCATCGACGAGCGCGGCCAGACGGTCTCCGAGGTGGTGCTCGGCGGGCGTCACTCAGCCCCCACCTCCCCGACCCGGGCCGCAGGCACCACCGCGCTCAGCGCGCGCTGCTGCTCTGCCCGGGCGGCGGGCGAGCGGTGCTGGAGCGCCTTGCGCAGGTGCGAGCGGCCACGGTGGATCCGGCTGCGGACCGTCCCCAGCTTGACGCCGAGGGTCGCGGCGATCTCCTCGTAGGACAGGCCCTCGATGTCGCAGAGCACGACGGCGGCGCGGAATTCGGGGGCGAGCGTGTCCAGAGCCTGCTGCACGTCGGCGTCGAAGTGCGTGTCGTTGAAGTGCTGCTGCGGGGTGGGCTCGCGGCTGGGCAGCCGTTCGGCGGCGTCGTCGGCGAGCGCGTCGAAACGGATGCGCTGCTTGCGCCGGACCGTGTCCAGGAACAGGTTCGTCGTGATCCTGTGCAGCCAGCCCTCGAAGGTGCCGGGCGTGTAGGTGGACAGCGACCTGAAGACGCGGACGAAGACTTCCTGAGTGAGGTCCTCGGCGTCGTGCTGGTTACCCGTGAGGCGGTAGGCGAGGCGGTAGACCCTCGCGCTGTGCGTGCTGACGATCTCCTCCCAGGAAGGAGGGGTCCACGCCTGTGCGTCCGCATCGGTGTCGAAAGTCGCCGTAGTCGCGGAATCGGCGGTGCGGGCCTGGTCAGCGGTGTTGGTCACGGATTTCGGCTGTACCGTCGGCCGCCGGAATCTTGTGAAGACTCCGCGGGCCCGGGGCGCAGCCGCACCTCCCCTGTCGGCTCTGGTGGTGTCCAGTGGAGCCCCTACCATAGCCACATCTCCCGTTAGCTCCGGATAAGCATCTTTGCCCAGCTTTCGCGGACGCCCCATGCCCTTTCACGAGGCACTTCCGGCGACCGCCGCCACTCGGCTTCCGCTCGTTCCCTCTTCGCGGTCCCTCCTCTCAACGCCCGGTCCCATCAGCAGGTTCCCGGGCCAACGGATACAGTCACGATTGCGTGAAGGACGGGGACAGGAGAGGGTCATTACCGGCAACCGGCAGACGAGCTGGGCGTTCGCCGACGCTTACGGCGCCGAGTTGGTCGAGAACGCCGAGAGCGAAGCACTCCGCTGGGCCCGCGACCGGGCCCAGGACGCGGGGCTGCGCTCGGTGTCTCCCGGCACCGGCTCCGCGCTGCGGCTGCTGGCGGCGACCGCGGAGGCCAAGGCGGTCGCCGAGATCGGCACCGGAACCGGCGTCTCGGGCATCCACCTCCTGCACGGCATGCGTTCCGACGGCGTGCTGACGACCGTCGATATCGAGCCGGAGCGCCAGCAGTTCGCACGCGAGGCGTTCCGCGCCGCCGGATTCGCGGGCAACAGGGCGCGGTTCATCCCCGGCCGGGCCCTGGATGTGCTGCCGCGCCTGGCGGACGGCGGGTACGACCTGGTCTTCTGCGACGGCGACCGGATGGAGTGCCTGGACTATCTCGGCGAATCGTTGCGCCTGCTGCGCACTGGCGGATTGATCTGCTTCGCGGGTGTCTTCGCGGAGGGCCGCACCGTCGATTCGGCGGCGCAGCCCGCCGAAGTCCTCAAGCTGCGCGAGCTGTTGCGCACCGTACGCGAGAGCACAGTGCTGGTGCCCTCACTGCTGCCGGTCGGCGACGGGCTGCTGTGCGCGGTCAAACGCGGTGAGTGACCGGGTATTTCCGCAGCGCCTGCCCGGACCAAGCCACCCGTGGGCGATACATCCGAAGAGCGGCGATACGTCCGGAGACCGGGCAATACGCTTGGAGACGAAGCCGCCCCGGGGTGTACGCACTGATGCGTACACCCCGGGGCAGCGCAAGTCGGTGGAGCCGCTTGCCCGGCTCTCTGCTCAGCCGCAGACCTTCTTCAGTTCCTCACCGAGTGCCGTCGCCTCGTCCGGTGTCAGCTCGACGACGAGTCGCCCACCGCCTTCGAGCGGAACGCGCATGACGATGCCCCGCCCCTCCTTGGTCACCTCGAGCGGGCCATCACCCGTCCGCGGCTTCATGGCCGCCATGCTCGTTCCCCTTCCTGAAACCAGCCGATCGCAGCCGGCGGTCCCATAAGCGGGCACAGTCTCACCGGCATCGAACACATTGCTTCCCGGTCATTATCCCGCATGGCAGGACCCAATGACCAACATCAGTCCGCATCTCTTCTCCTCCACCCCTCCACAAAACGCCCCAATGCGGCGATCGGGCTGCGATACTCCCCAGGTTCTTCTGTCGAACAGGGCCGCGGGCGGTTTGACGCAGCTCACACCGCGAAGCGGAGCGAAGGCCGCCGCGCGCTCTGTGCGGGTCCGGTGATCTGGGCCATGCTGAGCCCATGTCCGACACCGTGCGCTACGAAGTGAACGAGGGCCTCGCGACGGTCACCCTCAACCGCCCCGACGCGATGAACGCCCTCGACGAAGAGACCAAGGTCGCCCTGCGTGACACTCTCCGGCGGGCCGCCGCCGACGAAGAGGTGCGAGCCGTGCTGCTGACCGGCAGTGGGCGGGCCTTTTGCGTGGGCCAGGACCTCAAGGAGCACACGGACGCGCTCCAGCGGGCCGGGGGCGCCGCGCTGAACACCGTCGAGGAGCACTACAACCCGATCACACTGGCCCTGGCGGGCATGCCCAAGCCGGTGGTGGCGGGGGTGAACGGCGTCGCGGCGGGCGCGGGTGCGGGCTTCGCGTTCGCGTGCGACTACCGCGTGATGGCCGATACGGCGGCCTTCAACACCTCCTTCGCCGGCGTCGCGCTGACGGCCGACTCCGGTGTCTCCTGGACGCTGCCGCGCCTGGTCGGCCCCGGCAAGGCCGCCGACCTCCTGCTCTTCCCGCGCAGCGTGAAGGCCCCCGAGGCGCTGGAGCTGGGACTGGCCACCCGTGTGGTCCCGGCGGACGAACTGGCGACGGTGGCGGCCTCCGTCGCCCGGCAGCTCGCCGAGGGCCCCACGGCCGCCTATGCGGCGCTCAAGGAATCACTCGCCTACGGGGCCTCGCACTCGCTGGCCGAGACCCTCGCGAAGGAGTCCGAACTCCAGCTGCGGGCCGGTGCCTCAACGGATCACCGGATCGCGGTGGACGCCTTCGTCAAGAAGGAGCACCCCCGCTTCACCGGCCGCTGACGCTCCGGGCATCCGGCGCCGCCTCTCGCCTCCGGGCATCCGGCGCCGCCTCTCCCCTGCCCGTCTGATCAGTCCTCCGCCGCGCGGCGCCAGCAGTCGGCCAGGTGGTCGTTGACCAGGCCGCACGCCTGTATGAGGGCGTAGGCCGTAGTGGGACCCACGAAGCGGAAGCCGCGCTTCTTGAGGTCCTTGGACAGCGCGGTGGACTCAGGTGTGGTCGCGGGCAGCTCGTGCACCGTGCGGGGCACGGGTCGCTCGGTGTGGTCGGGGGCGTAGGACCACACCAGGCGGTCCAGCTCGCCCGGCTCCCATTCGGCGGCCACCCGGGCGTTGTTGAGCACCGCGCCGATCTTGAGACGGTTGCGGACGATACCGCTGTCGGCGAGCAGGCGGCGCTCGTCGGCCTCGGTGAACTTCGCGACGTCGGGGATGTGGAATCCGGCGAAGGCGGCGCGGAACGCCTCGCGCTTGCGCAGGATGGTCAGCCAGGACAGACCCGACTGAAAGCCCTCCAGGCACAGCCGCTCGAAGAGCGCGTCGTCGCCGTGCACCGCCCGGCCCCACTCGGTGTCGTGGTAGGCGGCGTAGTCCTCGGCCGTGGTGCCCCAGGGGCAGCGCAGGCGCCCGTCGGGGCCCGGCCGGGCGCCGCCCTCGGGCAGCGGCTTGTCCGGCGCCGTGGCCGGGCTCCGGCCCGGCTCGCGCTGCCCGGTCTCCCCCGGGCTCATCGCGCGCCCTCCGACGGCTGGCCGCCGCCTTCCGGACCCCGGTCCCGGGGCTCGGGGCGGGGGGAGTCCTGACGAGGGGAATCACCGCGAGGGGAGTCGTGATGGCCCATGGCGAGCGCCTGGGCGCCGGCGAGCGCCGATTCCAGCTCGGCGATCCGCGCGTCCCGTTCGGCCAGCTCGGCGCCGAGCCGGTCGAGGACGTCGTCCACCTGCCGCATGCGGTATCCGCGCACCCCGACCGCCAGGCGCAGGCCGGCCACATCCGCGTGGCTGACGGGCCGGTCCGGCGGCAGCGGCTCTTCGAGCAGGTCGGGAGGCACGTCGGTGAGCCCTCCGGTGGCCCCGCGCCCCGACTGGCCGCTCCCGACGACGGCGAGCGTGACCGCCGCGACGACCACGACGAGCGAGATCAGCAGGAACACGAACACGGACCACTCCCGAGTTGCTGGATGTGCGCGGACCCCGATCGTGCCATGGCCCACTGACAGTTATGGTCAGCGGCAGGAGCGTGCAGGGGCCACACGGTACGCGCGGCGTCCGGTGCCCCGCCGAGAGGGAGAGGATTGCTGATGCTGCGCCTGGGCACGCGTGAGTTCGGCGAGAACGAGCCGGTGGTCATGGCGATCGTGAACCGCACGCCGGATTCCTTCTACGACCAGGGCGCCACCTTCCGGGACGAGCCGGCGCTCGACCGGGTCGAGCAGGCGGTCTCGGAGGGGGCCGCGATCATCGACATCGGCGGCGTGAAGGCGGGCCCCGGGGACGAGGTGACCGCCGAGGAGGAGGTGCGGCGCACCGTCGGGTTCGTCGCGGCGGTACGGCGCCGCTGGCCGGATGTGGTGATCAGCGTGGACACCTGGCGCCATGAGGTCGGCGAGGCCGTGTGCGCGGCGGGCGCGGATCTGCTCAACGACGCCTGGGGCGGGGTGGATCCGCTGCTGGCCGAGGTCGCGGCCCGGCACGGCGCCGGGCTGGTGTGCACCCATGCGGGCGGCGCCGAGCCTCGCACCCGCCCCCACCGGGTCACCTACGGCGGCCACGACGCCCACGCCCCCGGCAAGGGCAGCGGCACCGCCCCCGGCAACCGCAGCGGCGTCGTCGAGGACATCTTGCGGGTGACGCTGGAGCTGGCGGAGCGGGCGGTGGCGCTGGGCGTACGCCGGGACGGCATCATGATCGACCCGGGGCACGACTTCGGGAAGTCCACCCGTCACTCCCTGGAGGCCACCCGGGAGCTGGGCCGGATGACGGAGACGGGCTGGCCGGTGCTGGTATCGCTGTCCAACAAGGACTTCGTGGGCGAGACCCTCGACAAGCCCGTCAAGGAGCGGCTCACCGGCACCCTGGCCACCACGGCCGTGTCGGCCTGGCTGGGCGCCCAGGTCTACCGCGTGCACGAGGTGGCCGAGACGAAGCAGGTGCTCGACATGGTGGCCTCGATCGCGGGCCACCGTCCTCCCGCGGTGGCCCGCCGGGGACTGGCGTAGCCCGCCGGATGCGGGGCGCCCCTCCGGACGCGGCGCGCGCCCTCCGGGAGCGGGGCCCGGACCGGGCCTGGCGCCGTGACCGGCGATGTTCGCCCGTCGAAGAGCGTCGTCCGGTGCGTGCCGGACGGCGCGACAGGGCAGAGCCTGCCGGGAGGGGCACTAGACCCCGGTCTCCTGGGTGACCAGCTTGATCGCTTCGTCGATGTCGTCGGTGACGTGGAACAGCTCCATGTCCCGCTCGGATGCCTTGCCTTCGGCGACGACGGAGCCGCGCACCCAGTCGATGAGCCCCTTCCAGTAGTCCGTGCCGTACAGCACGATCGGGAAGCGGGTGACCTTCTGGGTCTGGACGAGGGTCAGCGCCTCGAACAGCTCGTCCAGGGTGCCCAGCCCACCGGGCAGGACCACGAAGCCCCTCGCGTACTTCACGAACATCGTCTTGCGCACGAAGAAATAGCGGAAGTTCACGCCGATGTCCACGTACCGGTTCATGCCCTGTTCGAAGGGCAGCTCGATGCCGAGTCCGACCGAGGTGCCGCCCGCTTCCAGCGCGCCCTTGTTGGCGGCTTCCATCGCGCCGGGACCGCCGCCGGTGATCACCGCGAAGCCCGCCTCGGCCAGCGCCCGGCCGATGCGGACGCCCTTCTCGTACTCGGGTGCGTCCACGGAGGTGCGCGCTGAGCCGAAGACGCTGACGGCCGGGCCGAGTTCGGCCAGCGCGCCGAAGCCCTCCACGAACTCCGACTGGATGCGCATGACGCGCCAGGGGTCCTGGTGAATGAAGTCGGACGGCCCCGCGGTGTCCAGCAGCCGCTGGTCCGTGGTGCCCGGTTGCACCTTGTCCCGGCGGCGCAGCACCGGTCCCAGCCGCTGCTCCTGGGGCTCCTCGGATTCCCTCGGCTCCTCGCCGGACTTGTCGGTCATATACAGCACTCCCTCCACCTGCGATCTTTCCGCTTCAGGGTACGCAGACGCCCTGGGGCGAGGTGGGGGAATTCATCCTGCGTAGACCCTCAGGACGTCAGCCAGCGGCGCAGTCGTTCCTCACAGTGCAGAATCAGTTCGGTTTCGACCCTTTCGTCCCGCTTGTGGGCGAGATTGGGATCACCCGGACCGTAGTTGACAGCCGGTACGCCGAGGGCGCTGAACCGGGACACATCGGTCCAGCCGAACTTGGGCCGCGGCTCCCCGCCGACCGCTTCCAGGAAGGCGCGGGCCGCCGGGTGCGCCAGGCCGGGCAGCGCGCCCGGCGAGCTGTCGTCCACCACCAGCTCCGCCACCCCGCACCCCTCGAAGACCTCGCGCACATGGGCGAGCGCCTCCTCCTCGCTGCGGTCGGGCGCGTAGCGGAAGTTGACGGTCACGGTGCACGCGTCGGGGATGACGTTGCCCGCGACGCCGCCCTCGATCCGTACGGCGTTGAGCCCCTCGCGGTACTCCAGCCCGTCGATCACCGGGCGCCGGGGCTCATAGGCGGCCAGCCGCGCCAGGAGGGGCCCGGCCGCGTGGATGGCGTTGGCGCCCATCCAGCCGCGCGCCGAGTGCGCGCGCACGCCCTCGGTGCGCAGGTGCACCCGCAGCGTGCCCTGGCAGCCGCCCTCGACCTGGCCCTGTGAGGGCTCCAGGAGGACGGCGAAGTCGCCGGCCAGCCAGTCGGGGTGGGCCTCGGCGAGGTGGCCGAGGCCGTTGAGGTGGGCGGCGACCTCCTCGTTGTCGTAGAAGACGAACGTGAGGTCCCGGTTGGGCTCGGGCACGGTGGCCGCGATGCGCAACTGCACGGCGACGCCCGACTTCATGTCGCTGGTGCCGCAGCCCCACAGCACGCCGTGCTCGTCCAGCCGGGAGGGCACGTTGCCGGCGATCGGCACGGTGTCGATGTGCCCCGCGAGGATGACGCGTTCGGAACGGCCCAGGCCGGTGCGGGCCACCACGTTGTTGCCGTACCGCGTGACGCTGAGGTGGGGCAGCTCGCGCAGGGCCTCCTCCACGGCGTCGGCGAGCGCCTTCTCGGTTCCGCTCTCGGAGGGGAAGTCCACCAGCCGGGCGGTGAGCCGCGCGGCATCCTGTCGCAGGTCGAGTGCGCTGTCGGGCATACCGACACCCTACGGCCCGGTGCCGGGCGCCCACGGACCGGTGCCGCGGCGCCTGCGGACCGGGGCAGTAGCGCCCACGGGCCGGTGTCGTGGCATCGCGCGCTCCGAGTGGCCCTGGCCGGCCGCGCGCAGCCACTACCTTGGGGCGCGTGCTCCGCTCCGGACCCGCCCGCGCTCCCCGTACCGGCATCCGGCCGAAACGCCGCGGCATCCTGTTCAGGGGCGCCGTGGCGTGCCTCGCGCTGCTCGCCGTCACCGGCTATGCCGCCGTACGGATACTGACGGGCCAGGGGGGCGCGGGCTGTACCGTGCGCGCCACCGGCCCGTCGGCGGGCGCCGGAGGCGCGGCGAACGCGCTGGGCGGCGCGCCGGACGGCGCCCGCGCGGCGGGGGACGGGCGAGGCTACGAGCTGAAACCGGCCCAGGCGGCCAACGCCGCGACGATCGCCGCCGTCGCCGCCCGGCGCGGCCTGCCCGAGCGG
This sequence comes from Streptomyces axinellae, assembly GCF_039532135.1. Taxonomy (NCBI): domain Bacteria; kingdom Bacillati; phylum Actinomycetota; class Actinomycetes; order Kitasatosporales; family Streptomycetaceae; genus Streptomyces; species Streptomyces axinellae. Next base: position 56,979 of record NZ_BAAARJ010000004.1, on the reverse strand, counting down.
GCCGTGACCATAGCCCTGGCCACCGCGATGCAGGAGTCCAAGCTGAGCAACATCGGCCACGGCGACCGGGATTCGGCCGGGCTCTTCCAGCAGCGCCCCTCGCAGGGCTGGGGCACGGTGCGGCAGATCCAGGACCCGGCGTACTCGGCGGCGCGGTTCTACGACCACCTGGTGAAGATCCCCGGCTATTCCCGGCTGCCGCTGACCGTCGCGGCGCAGCGCGTGCAGCACAGCGGCTTCCCGCAGGCGTACGCCAAGCACGAGGCCGACGCCGTGCTGCTCACCTCGGCCCTCACCGGCCGCCGGACCGCGGCGCTCACCTGTACGACGGCGGACGGCCGGAAGAGCCAGGTACCGGGCGACCCGGCGCGGGTGCGCGGGCAGCTCGTGCGGGAGTTCGGCAGGGACGTACTCGCCGGCGGCCCCCGGGACCGGGCTCAGGGCAGTCCCGGCGCGGGGCACCGAGGGGGCCTGGGCGGGGAAGGGCGCGCAGGGTAGCGCGGGGCGGGGCGCCCGCGGCGGGGCCGCGCCGCGGAGCACCCCCGGACGTCAGTGCGGGCACTCACGCGCGGGGGGCCGCTGTACACCGGAGTGGACGCCCGTCGCCCGCCCGGCGGTCACCCATGCGGGGTGGAGGAGTTGCCTGGAAACGGCCCCGAAGGCTTCTCCGGTACAGGTCAACTCGCCGCGAAGAATGCCCAGTTTGAGCACCGCGACCCAAACCCGCATTGCGAATCCTTTACCTGGATTCCCCGCAACCTGACAGCGGTCCGGGGCGATAGGCACTGCGTCCGACCGGGCGACCCGGGCAGGACACTCCACACCCCTTCTCCGTCAAAGGAGCACCATGTCCCTCCCCCTCCCCCGCCGGATCGCTCGGACCGCCCTGCTGGCCGCAGCGGGTGCCGCCTCCGTCGTCGGCGCCGCGGGTTCCGCGAGCGCCGTTGACCTGTCCGCGAGCCCCGTGGGCGGTGTGAGCAACCTGGACGGCAAGGCCGTCGGCAACACGCTGGACAAGGCATCGACGGAAACCTCCGCGCTGGCCGGCAAGACCGGCGGCCACGCCGTCGAGACGGCCGTGCCGGCCGCGGGCAAGGCCGTCGGCAAGACCGGCAAGACCGCGACCCCCGCGGCCCAGAAGCTGGCCGGCAGCGCGGCGAGCGACGCGGGCGGCCTGGTCGGCGAGGCCGCCTCCGCCACCGGCAACGGCCTGCCCACCCTCGGCGGCCTGCCGATCGGCTGAACCCCAGCGGCGCGGCCACCCGCCCCGGCCGGCCGCGCGACAGCGGCGAGGGCCGCCCCGACCACTACGGCCGGGGCGGCCCTCTCGCGCGTACAGGCCCGTACGCACGGTCCCGCGTGTACGGACCCGCGCGTACGGGCCTCCGGCTTCTCTACTCCCGGCCCTACTCCCCCAACCGCCGTACGGCGGCGCTGATGCGCTCGTCGGTGGCCGTGAGGGCGACGCGGACGAACCGCTCGCCCGCCGGGCCGTAGAAGTCGCCCGGCGCGACCAGGATGCCGCGCTTGGACAGGTCGGAGACGGTCTCCCAGCACGACTCGTCCCGCGTCGCCCACAGGTAGAGCGACGCCTCGCTGTGCTCGATACGGAATCCCGCGCTCTCCAGCGCGCCGCGCAGTGCCGTGCGCCGCGCGGTGTAGCGCGCGCGCTGCTCGGCCACGTGCGCGTCGTCGCCCAGCGCGGCGACGGTGGCCGCCTGGACGGGCGCCGGGGACATCATGCCGCCGTGCTTGCGGATGTGGAGCAGCTCGCCCAGGATCCCGGCGTCCCCCGCGATGAAGGCGGCGCGGTATCCGGCGAGGTTGGAGCGCTTGGAGAGCGAGTGGACGGCCACCACACCCGCGCAGGAGTCGCCGCACACCCGCGGGTCCAGCACGGAGACGGGCTCGGTCTCCCAGCCCAGCTCCAGGTAGCACTCGTCGCTGAAGACCAGAACGTCGTGCTCGCGCGCCCAGGCGACCACGCGCCGCAGTTCCTCCGCGCCCAGCACCTTGCCCGTCGGGTTGGACGGCGAGTTGAGCCACAGCAGCTTCAGGCCCTCGGGGTCCAGCTCCGTGGGGTCGTCGTAGGCCACAGGCTCGGCGCCGGCGAGCCGGGCCCCCACCTCGTAGGTCGGGTAGGCGAGCCGGGGGAAGGCCACCCGGTCGCCCGCGCCCAGGCCGAGCTGGGTCGGCAGCCAGGCCACCAGTTCCTTGGAGCCGACGACCGGCAACACGTTGCGGTGCCCGATGCCGCGCGCCCCCAGGCGGCGCTCGCACCATCCGGTGATCGCGTCCCGCAGCTCCCCGGTGCCCCACACCGTGGGGTAACCGGGGCTGTCGGCCGCGTCGGTGAGGGCGCGCCGGACGAGGGCGGGAACGGGGTCCACGGGGGTGCCGACGGACAGGTCCACGATGCCGTCGGGGTGTGCGGCGGCGGCGGTCTTGTACGGCTCTAGCCGGTCCCAGGGGAAGGCGGGGAGCCGGTCGGAGACGGAGGGCACGATGGGGCTCACTTTCTTGTGCTGCGCACACTCTTGTGCTGCGCGCACCCTTTCGCTGCGCGGCCGACGGCGGACGTGCCGCCGCGCCGGATGACTCGGAATGCGCCGGATGACTCGGAAAGCGGCGGCCCGCCGCCCGGCGAGCGGCAGGCCGCCCGGGACCCTCCCGGAAAAGACAGCAGTCCCGTGCGGCGGACACATCGACCGCCGCACGGGACTGCGTACTGGCTCCGCCGGTCCGGTGCGGGTGAACTGCCGCCCGGCCCGGACGCTGCCACCCGCCTATGGCATGTCCGGCGGATCTGCGCTGCCCTCTTTTCTGGCGCCGGGCACGCACATCCCGGACAGGCACTAGTGCCGTGACCGGCAATGTTTGCCCGTCGAGGAGCGTCGTCCGGTGCGTGGGCGGCGCGACGGGGCAAAGCTTGCCGGGAGGGGCACTAGTGGCGCGGAATCACTCGTCGTGTTCCTGCGGCGGGAGGGCGGCGATGATCGGGTGGTCCTTCTCGATCAGGCCCAGTTTGCTGGCACCACCGGGCGAACCGAGGTCGTCGAAGAACTCGACGTTCGCCTTGTAGTAATCCTTCCACTCCTCGGGAGTGTCATCCTCGTAGAAGATGGCCTCGACCGGGCAGACCGGCTCGCAGGCCCCGCAGTCGACGCATTCATCCGGGTGGATGTACAAGGACCGCTGGCCCTCGTAGATGCAGTCGACGGGGCACTCCTCGATGCAGGCCTTGTCCTTCAGGTCGACACAAGGCTCCGCGATGACGTAAGTCACGCTGTCGTTCCTCCTCGGTAGGGCTGGCGGGCCGGTGTCCGACACCACCACTGGGCGCGCGGGAGCGCTGCTTCGCTTCGGACGGCGGCCGATGCCCGCATCTAGTATCTCCGTTCCCGGCCACAAGACGAACAGGAGGGGCGGATACAGCTGTGGAATTCACCACGGGCGGACGCCTGGAGGTCCGCATCACCGCTTCCGACGTGGGAGAACGCGTCTCGGTGCGCTCATTGACGGCCGCTGGAGAGCGGCTGGGACAGTTCACGGACACGGTCGGCATTCTCACATCGTGGACCGGTGGCGTGCTCGGAATCACCCGGCGCGATGGTGAGCACGTCCAGATCGAGGAGGCATCGATGGTCGCTGGAAAAGTCGTGCCCCGTACCCCGGCACGCAGGCGGGGAATCCCCTCCGCGAGCGTGCGGGAGCTGAGGACGGCAGGGGCCCGGGGGTGGCCCGCGGTGGAGACGGAACGGCTGGGCGAATGGACGCTGCGCGCCTCCGGAGGCTTCACCGCGCGGGCGAACTCCGTGCTTCCGCTGGGCGATCCCGGCAGACCGCTCGGCGAGGCGGCGGCCGAGGCGGTGCGCTGGTACGGCGAGCGCGGGCTGACGCCGCGAATACAGCTCGTACCGGAGGAGCACGCGCTGCTCGAACGGGAGTTGGCCGATCTCGGCTGGACGGCGGAGCGCCACGCGGTGGTACGGGTCGGCGGGCTCGCGCCGCTGGCGGACCGCGCACCGGATGGACGGGTCGCACTCGGCCGCGCACCGGATGAGGCGTGGCTGGCGCGGTACCACCGTGCCGGGGGCGGCGGTTCGCTGCCGGATGCCGCCTGGCGGGTGCTCTCGGGCGGACCCTCGGTGTGGTTCGCGACCGTGGCGGGCGAACCGGACGGTACCGGTCCCGCCCGGCCCGCGGCGATCGGCCGGTGTGTGGTGGACGGCCGGTGGGCCGGGTTCGCCGCCATAGAGGTCGCACCGGAGCGGCGTGGGGAGGGCCTCGCGTCGGCGGTGATGGCCGAACTCTCCCGCCGGGCACTGGAGGAAGGGGCCTCGGCGGCCTACCTCCAGGTCGAGCGCGACAACGCCCCGGCACGCGCGCTCTACGACAAGCTCGGCTTCGCCGACCACCACGCGTACCACTACCTCCGCGCCCCGCAGGACTGACGTGGGCGGCGCTGACGAGAACGACGGGACGGACGAGAACCGGAATCCCCAGGACCGCGACCCCGCGGCCCAGGACCGAGGCCCCGCGCGTGAGGGCCAAGGCTCCGCGGAGCCGACGGACTCCGCCAGGCGGCGCTTCGCCGAGGCGGCCCGCGAGGAGCACCCCGACCTCGCGCTGCTGTGCCTGCTCATCGGCGCGGAGGCCGAGGCGGCGGCAGCGCGCGAACGGCGCGGGCACAGCGGACGCCGTGGACACAGCGGCCGGGAGACGGCGGAGGCGGGGTCGGAGGCGAAGGCCCAGGACACGACGGACACTCACGGCACGGCGGGCGCCCAGGACGCGGCGGACGCTACGGACGCCCTCGTGGACGGCGCGCAGGCCGAACTGGACCGGCTGGCCGGGCAGTTGCCGTACCAGCGGGGCCGCTCCCCCGAGCAGTGGGTGCGGGCGCTGGAGCGGCTGCTGGGTGAGGAGCACGGTTTCGCCGGAACTCCGGCCGACTACCAGCGGGTGGACTCCTCCTTGCTGCACGCCGTCCTGCGCAGACGGCGCGGGCTGCCCATCTTGTTGTCGGTGGTGTGGCTGGAGGTGGCCAGGCGGGCGGGCGCGCCGGTGTACGGGGTGGCGCTGCCGGGGCACTTCGTCGTCGGCTTCGGCGATCCGTCCGGCGCCTTCGCACTGGCCGACCCCTTCAACGGCGGCAAGCCGCTGACTCCGGAGGAGACGGAGGTGCTCGTCGCCGGAGCGACCGGCGGGCGCGCGCACGTCTCGGACGCGGCACTCCAGCCGGCCGGACCGCTGGAGACGGTGCTGCGTGTCCTGAACAACATCAGAGCCTGGTCCAGCGACCGCCCCGAGCAGTCGGGGGTACGCCTGTGGGCCGTCGAGCTGTCGCTGCTGCTGCCCCACCATCCGGGCCGACTGCGCCTGGAGCGGGCCCAACTGCTGGTGGAGCGCGGCGATTTCATCGCCGGAGCGCGGGAGATGGAGGAGTACGCGGATGTGGTGGCCGCGATGGAGCCCAATGCCGCGGAGAACATCCGCAGAGGGGCCCGCGCGGCCCGCGCACGGCTGAACTGAGGCGGGGCCCAGGGAGCCCCGGGAGTCCCGGGAGTCCCGGGGAGCCCCGGGGAGCGGGCCGGTGCTGGGCGGCCCCAGGGAGCGGACGGTCTCTTGGAGGGCGGGGCCCGCCCGCCTTGCACGCCGCCGCCCCTCCCACCCGCTCGCCGGCTACAGCCAGCCCTTGTCGCGGGCGATGCGGACCGCCTCGGCCCGGTTGCGCGCTCCGGTCTTCTGGATGGCCGCCGACAGGTAGTTGCGTACGGTGCCGTGGGACAGATGGACGGCCGAGGCGATCTCGGCGTTGCCCGCACCCCGGGAGGCGAGGCTCAGGACGTCGCGCTCCCGGTCGGTCAGCGGGCTGGCTCCCTCGGCGAGCGCGGCGGCGGCCAGCGCCGGGTCGATCACGCGCTCGCCCGCCAGGACCCGGCGTACCGCGTCGGCGAGTTGGGCGGCGGGCGAGTCCTTGACGAGGAAGGCGTCGGCGCCCGACTCCATGGCCCTGCGCAGGTAGCCGGGCCGGCCGAAGGTGGTGAGGATGACGACCTTCAAGCCGGGGTACGCGCCGCGCAGCCGGGCCAGCGCGTCCAGTCCGGAGAGACCCGGCATCTCGATGTCGAGGAGCGCCACGTCCGGCTGGTGCGCCGCGACCGCGTCGAGGACTTCGTCACCCCTGCCGACCTGGGCGGCCACTTCCATGTCGGGTTCGAGGTCCAGCAGGGCGGCGAGGGCTTCGCGGACCATGGCCTGGTCCTCGGCGAGCAGCAGTCGGGTCACGGCATCAGGCTACTGAGGGCACGGTGGCCCGCAGGGTGAAGCCCCGGCGCTCGCCCGCCGAGGTCTCCAGCGTGCCGTCGGCGAGGGCCAGCCGCTCCCGCAGCCCGCTGAGGCCGTTGCCCTCGCCCTCGCCCGAGGGGCCGTGGCCGTTGTCGGCGACCGAGAGACAGACGGTGTGCCCGGCGCAACCGGACGCGTCGGCCGGACCGGAGGGCCCGGATGCGCCGGACGATGCGGATGCGCTGGATGATGCGGATGCGCCGGACGATGCGGATGCGCTGGACGAGTCCGGCGGGGTGACCGGCCCGGCCGCCTCGCGCGTGCTCAGCGTCACCACACAGCGCGTCGCGCCGCTGTGCCGTACGACGTTGGTGACGGCCTCGCGCAGTGCCCAGGCCAGCGCCGCCTCCTGTTCGGGCGCGAGGCCCAGGGGCCGGCGCGGGGGCGGTGCGTCGGTGGTCTCGTCGCGCCGCTCGCCGGGGCCGGGGGGCAGTGGTGGGTCGAACTGCGGGACCTCGGCGGCGATTCCGGCTGTCTGGAGGGCCATGCGCGCTCCGGCGAGTTCGACGGCCAGGGTGGGGCGCCGGTATCCGCCGACCGCCTCGCGTACGTCCACGAGGGCCTGCCTGCTGACCCGTTCGATGTCGGCCACCTGCTCGGCCGCCCGGGTCGGGTGTTCGGGCAGCATCCGCCCGGCCAACTCGCTCTTGAGGGTGATCAGCGAGAGGGAGTGGCCGAGCAGGTCGTGCAGATCGCGGGCGAGGCGCAGCCGCTCCTCGCTGGCCGCCAGCCGCGCCACGGTGGCCCTGGCCGCGCGCAGTTCGCGCAGTGTGCGGACGGTCTGGCGGGCCGACATCAGGGCGAAGCCGCCGAGCAGGGTGGGGATGACGAACGAGGTCCACCCGCCCCACCAGGGGCGGGCGCCGAAGTCGGTGCCCAGCAGCGCGAGGGAGACCACGGCCGCCGCCATCGCCAGGCCGGCCCGCCGAGCCGGCAGCACGGCGCAGGAGGCGACCGTGAAGTACACGAACAGCACCAGCCAGCTGTTGCCGAAGGCGAAGGAGAGCAGCGCGGCGAGCAGGTAGAGCACCACCAGTACGGCCTGGACGGTGCGGCTCGGCAGCGGCGAGCGGGTGTGGCGGAAGACGAGTCCGACGTAGGTGGCGACGAAGGCGGCGAGCCCGAGAGCCGCGCAGGCGACGAGCGGCGCCGGGCGCCCGCCGGACCACAGGTCGCCCAGGGGGGCGCCGAGGAAGACCAGCCAGACGGTGATCATGACGGCCTTGGAGATCTTCTGCCGGGTGGTCTGCGGGCCCTCCCCGATGACGGGTACGTCCTCGGGACCGGCCGGCCACCGAGGGGCGGACGCCGGTGCATCCTCCCTCCGGGTGTCTGCCATGGCTTGGCTCCTCATGTCCTGCGCGCGCGTGCGCCTCATGCCTTGCGGGTGTCCTTGCGGTAGAGCCAGGCGGCGGCGCCCGCGAAGAGCAGAAGGTAGCCCAACAGCAGCCCGGCGTCCTCGAGATGGGGTGCGTCGCCCGCCTCGACGGCCTGGCCGAGCGCGGTGTAGGCGTGTGTGGGCAGCCACTCGCCGATGTCCTGGACCCACCCGGGCAGGCTCGACATCGGCAGCCACAGCCCGCCCACGAATGCCAGACCGAAGTAGACCAGCATGGTGATCGGCCGTACGGCGTCGCCTGTCGCAAGGTATCCGATGGCCACGCCCAGCGCGGCGAACACGAAGCTGCCTGCCCAGGAGCTCAGCGCGATGGCCGCCCACTGCCACGCGTCCAGGCGTACGCCCATCACGAGGGCGCCGGTGAGCAGCACCAGCAGGATGGAGGGGAGGCTGATGGTCGCGGCCGAGGCGATCTTCGCGGTGACGTAGCCCCGGCCGGGCAGCGCGGTCAGCCGCAGCTGGCGCACCCAGCCTTGCTCGCGCTCCTTGGCGATGCGTTCGCTGTTGCCCATCAGGACGGCGGTCATGGCGCCGAAAGCGGCCATGGCCACCATGTAGTAGAGCGCCAGGCCGATGGGGAGGCCCGGCATGTTGCCGTCGTCGCCCCGGCCCGCGATGAGCAGGTAGAGGACGGGCGGGTAGATCACCGAGAAGAACATGAACTTCCGGTTGCGCAGGGACCGGAAAATCTCCAGCTTGATCAAGGTCTTCACTTCGTCGTCGCCTTCTGGTGGGAGGGGTGGGCGGGGGCTTCCGGGGCGCCGCTGGCGCCGTGCGCGGCACCGGCGGCGCCGTGCTGCTCGGCGCGGTGGGTGAGGGTGAGGAACGCCTGTTCAAGGCCGAGCCCGGTGACCTCCAAGTCCCTGGGATAGAGGCCGAGTTGGTAGAGGGCGTGCACTGTGGCGTCGGCGTCGGCCGAGCGCATCCGTACGGCGCTGCCCGCCAGTTCGACGCCGCTCACGCCGGGCAGCCCGCGCAGCGCGGCCTCCAGCCGTCCGTCGGGCACCGCGCCCAGGGAGAAGCCGATCCGGCGCGCGCCGGCCATGGCCTTGATGTCGGCCGCGCTGCCGTCGGCCAGCAGCCGCCCCCGGTGCAGCACCAGCACGCGGTCGGCGGCCTCGTCGGCCTCTTCCAGGTAGTGCGTGGCGAACAGCACGGTGCGGCCCTGCGCCGCCTGGGCCCGCATGGCCGTCCAGAAGTCCCGGCGGGCCGAGACGTCCATGCCGGTGGTGGGCTCGTCCAGCACGATCAGGTCGCCCGCGCCCGCGATGGCCAGGGCGAAGCGGACCCGCTGCTCCTGTCCACCGGACAGTTTGCCCACCATCCGGTCGGCGATGTCTGTGAGGCCCGCCTCCTCCAGCACCTGGCCGACGGGGTGGCCGCGCGGGTGCAGATCGCAGGCGAGGGCGACCAGTTCGCGTACCCGTACCCCGTCCATCAGCCCGCCGGACTGGAGCATGGCGCCTACCCGGCCCTCGGTGACCGCCTGACGCGGCGAGGTGCCGAAGAGCCGTACGGTGCCGCCCGGGTCGGGGTTGCGCAGCCCGAGGAGCAGGTCGAGCGTGGTGGACTTGCCGGCTCCGTTGGGGCCGAGCAGGGCGACGGTCTCGCCCGGGTGGAGGGTGACGCTGAGACCGGAGAGCGCCTTGACGGTGCCGTAGGTCTTTCCGGCGTCCGCGAACTCCACGGCCGGGGCTGTGGCTGCGGTGGTGTGGCTCGATGTCATGCCTCAAGCTTCACCGCGCGGGGGGCCTCGGCGGCAGTGTCGCGGGTCGTGACCTGCGGCTGACAGATGTCATACGGAACGGATGACAGTCCGGCCCGGCCCCGGCCCGCCCCCTGGGGCCCGGGGCCACGTCAGCCACGGCCCGAGGGTCCCCGACAGCACGAGGGCGCCCCCGCCGTGCGTGACGGGGGCGCCCCGAGTGGTGCGGCCCGCGCTGTACGGGCGGGAGCTCCGGGTCAGCGCGAGTGGGAACCGGGGACCTGGGCGAGGCGTTCGGCCGGCCTCGGGGGTGCTTTCTTGCGGAGGGCCTGGATCATCGCGGCTGCCGCGTGCTGCGGGGTCATCCTGACCTGCCCCGCACCGCCCTGGACCACGACACCGTCGAACGCCGACCCGTAGGTCTTCTTCAGCTCGACGGGGTCGATGACCGGCTGGAGGGTGCTGCCACCCGCGCGCATGGTCAGGAACTTGCCCAGGGTCTGCTGGCTGAACGGCACCTTCACATCGCCCGCCTCCAGCCACACCCAGCCGGACATCGCGGTGCGGCCGAAACCATTCACCGCCTTCTTCAGCTCGGCCTCGCCGATCTTGGGCTGCTGGAGGGTGACGGGCAGCGTCACGGGCTCGTTCTCGCCCGAGACGGCACGCCGCTTGTACGCCTTCTCCAGCACCGAGGAGGACTTGGCCACATCGACGGCCTTGTGCGGCTTGCCCTTGACCGCGACGGCCTTGCCGTTCACGAACTTGACCATGCCGTCCTGGGCGCTGCCGCCCCCGCTCCCCGCCGCCGCGGTGACGCGGGTGAGCGCCGACTCCATCTTCGCCTGGTCCACCTTCACCGCGGGGTCGGCCTTGCGGCCCTGGCCGAAGAGCGAGCCGAGGACGGAGACGGGGTTGTAGTCCCGTCCCGCGGCGTTGCGGACGGTGAGCTCGGTATCGAACGTCAGCCCGGCCACGCTCGGCTTCAGCTCGGCCTTCTCGTCCGCCGCGACGATCTTGAAGGGCTCGGTCGTGCGGCGCCCGAGGCTGTCATCCAGCTTCTTGATGGCCTCGTGCTTGGTCAGCCCGCCGATATCGACGCCGAGGACGGTGGTGTTCTTGGGCACGTCGGCGTGATCGAGCAGCAGCCCGGTGCCGTACGCGATGCCGAACAGGCCGACGACGGCGACCCCGGCCAGGACCAGCTTGGACCGCCCGCCCTTCTTGGCCTTGGCCTTGCCTTTTCCTTTGGCCCCGTCCGCCTTCGCCTTCGCCTGCTCGCCCTTGCCGCTCCTGGGCGCCGCGGGGGCCGGTCCGGACGCCTTACGCGGGACGCCGCCGGCGTGGGGCGCGCCCGGCGCCGGGCTCCGGGCGGGATCCGCCTCCGGGCCCGCGCTGCCGTACATCGCGGTGCCGACGCCGTCCGGCGCGAAGGGAGCGGGGCCGGTGCCGAGGCCGAGCGTGGAGTGTGCGGGCGGCTCACCGCCGGGAGCGCCGGGAGCACTGGGGACAACGGGCGTGCCGGAGGCGGGAGTTCCGCTGGGCCCGGCCATCGGCCCGGCCCCCGGTCCCGCCGCCGGGTCCTGTCCCGCCGTCGGGTCCTGTCCCGCCCTGCCACCGGGCACACCGGGGGCGGGCGGCATCGTCATATCGCCGCTCGCGGGGCCCGTCGTCGGCCCGTTGGGTCCCGCACCGGGCGGGCCGCCGCCCAGCCCCACCGAGGGGTCGAGCAACGGAAGGCCCTCGGCGGGCGTGTCCGTGGGGCCGCTCCCGCCGGGGAACGGCATCTCGCCTGTCGCTCCCGGACCGGACGAATCCGGCCCGAACGCCGCCCCCGGTCCGGAAGGGGCGTCGGGCTCGCGGCGCTCGTCCACGCCGTCCGGACCCGAGCGCGGACGCTGCTCGGTGAAGTACGGCAGGTCACCCCGCCCGCTCCCGGAGCCTGCCGCGCCACCGCCCGGCACGCCCGCGCCACCGGAGGGCGCGGGAGGCGGGGTGGCACCGCCGGAGGTGCCGGATCCGCTCTTGGGGGGCTTGCGCGGCGCGAACCAGTCGCTGGTCTCCTGGGTGAACTCGCCTGTTCTGGACGGGTCTTCCGCGCCCGCGCCGCTTCCGGCACCCGACGCCGTGGCCCCGGTGGGCCCTGCCCCGGAAGCACCGGCCGGACCGGCCGAAGCCGCTGGACCGGCCGGACCGGCTGACAACGGCCCGCCGCCCGGCCCCGTGGACGACGGCACCATGGGACCGCCCACGCGGGGACGGCTCTCCCCCGCGGACGGGCCCGGGGGCACCGCACCCGGCAGCTCTCCCGTGTCGGCGTCGCCCGCTGGGGCGAACGGCGACTGCGAGGACACGGGGGACGGCGGAGGCGAGGGGGTCGGCGGAGACTGCGGAGACGCAGCTGCCGAGGGGGGTGTGGCGGTGGACGAAGAAGCGGAGGCCGAAGCGGCGGCTGCGTCGTCGTCGCCCACCGGGGTCCGCATCACGACAGGCGGAATGGGCCGCGAGCCGGGGATGTTGATGCGGATGCGGGTGGTGAGCGTCGTCTCGGTCTTCGGCTCGTCCGCCTTCGCTCCTGCCGCCGGATCGGCTCCCTGGCCGGCCGGATCCGCGCCGGCGCCCGAGGTGCCGTACGGCTCGGTCCCCGACGGGTACGACGAACCGCCGCGCCTCTTGGGCCCGGAGGACGAACTGTCAGTTTCACGACTCAAAGCAGGTACTCCCGGATGGATTCGCCGTCTTCATGATGGCCCGAAGGCGGCTCGCCGGCGCGCACCACAATACTGGGGGCACGGGACACCGACTCCGCGACCACCGAATCGCCCGGTAACAGCCCTCTCAGCGGTATTTGTTCGCCTGCACAGGGGGCGCCGACGGTGCCAGCGTGGTACACATCACAGCCGCGAGCAGTCCGCCGAACAGGTAGATATAGGAGGGAATCCCGGCGCCGAAGAGGAAATCGCCCTCCGGGCGCGAGGTGGTCATCAGCATCACGGCGACCGCCCATCCCGCCCCCGGCGCCGCCGCTCCCACCTTCGTACGGCACAGTTTGGCGCCGCCCCGGAAGAGGCCGACGGCGGCCGCGAGCGCGATCAGCAGCCCGAGCGGGAACCACGCGGCCTGCACCAGGACACCGGCCGCGCCGGTCAGCAGGCCGAGCACGGCCAGCCCGGCGTAGACGGCGGCGCGCGCACCCGCGGCCCCGGGAAAGGCACCCCATCCGGGGCTGTTCACACCGTTCCCAGCGCTCCCGCCGTTTTCGCCCGTCCCCCCGCCGTTTCCGCCCGCGCCGCCGCCCGTCGCACCCCGGCCCGTGGCGGTCTTGCCCGTCGCGCTCACGCGCTCACTCCCAGGAAGAGGTCGTCGGCGGCGTCCACGGCTCCGACACCGGCCGAGCCCGCCGCCCGGTCGGCGCGCTGGAAGAACTCCAGGCCGGTCAGCGGCTGGCCCAGTCCGTTGGACAGCGCGAAGAAGTCGCCCCGCGAGGTCTCCCGCACCGAAATCTGGGTCACGTGTGCCGCCATCGCCGCCGTCTTCGCCTTCTCGTATTTCCGGGCGTCCACGGTGACATCCACCTCGGCCGCGCTCTCCACCACCCCCGGCACGTCGTCGGGTACGGCGAAGCCCGTCTCGCCGGTGAAGCCCGGGAAGGGGAAGACCTCCCCCGCCCGCGCGGCGGCCCGCAGCCCGGCGAAGCCCTCGTCGAGCACGGGGCGCGGGACGACGTTCCAGTAGACGCGCTCGACGTGGTGCGGGGCGGCGGGGGCGCCGTCCGCCGCGCGCCCCTCGCGGCCGGCGAGTTCCACGGCGCGAGTGGCGACGCGGTGGGTCTGGATGTGGTCGGGGTGGCCGTAGCCGCCGTCGGGTCGGTAGGTGACGAGCACCTGGGGGCGCACCTCGCGGATCACCTCGGCGAGCAGTTCGCCCGCCTCGTCCACGTCGGCCTGCCAGAAGCAGCCGGGGCGCTCGTTCTGCGGGGCGCCGATCATGCCCGAGTCGCGGTAGCGCCCCGGCCCGCCCAGGAAGCGGTGGTCGCGCACGCCCAGCGCACGCATGGCGGCGGCCAGTTCGCCGGCGCGGTACGGGCCGAGTGTGTCGTCCCGGTCGGGCGCCAGCTGGGCCAGCGCCGCCGGGATCACCTCGCCCTCCTCGCCCTGGGTGCAGGTGACGAGGGTGACGTGGGCGCCCTCTGCGGCGTACTTGGCCATGGTGGCGCCCGTGGTGATGGACTCGTCGTCCGGGTGGGCGTGCACCAGCAGCAGACGGCGCCCGGGGGCGGCCGGTGAGCCGGGGGCCGTGCCCCGGGGAAACGCAGCGCTCATGCCCCTGAGCCTACGATGCGGGCCCGCGCGCGGGCCCGCAGGTCAGAACTTGAGGCCGCCGATCATTCCGGCGACGTTCCTCGTCAGGTCGTTGATCGTGGGCGCGATGGACGAGCTGGCCAGGTAGAAGCCCAACAACATGCAGACCACCGCGTGTCCGCCCTTCAGCCCGGATTTCTTCACGAGCAGGAAGACGATGACAGCCAGCAGCACCACCGCCGAAATCGAGAGTGCCACGGCGGTTCACCTCCAATTACGCGCGGTCGGTACGGGATCTGTTCGGTCACACGAGACTGCCGGCTCGCTCCGGCATGGATGAGCCACCGGCTTCATACCCAGCACCCACCATGCGCAACGGATCATAATTATCCGCGCGACCGCACGGGTCGGTGCACAGGTGCAGAGGAGGGGCGCATATTCAGTTCCAGCCAACTGCACACGACCTGACCATCGGCCCGCACCCGGGTCCCGAACCGGTCCCAAGCGGACTCGGGGACAAGTACGGTCGGCCGCATGGCTACGACTTTCCCCCAGCAGCACGCGCGTACCCACCGATTCACACTTGGGGCTCCGAGGGCCTTCACTGTCGCCCCAGACGGCACTCGCGTCGCCTTTTTGCGCTCGCGTGACGGCGCTGACCTGGCACATCTCCTCTGGGTGCGGGATGTGGGCGAGGGCACGGAGCGCATCGCGGCCGACCCCCGCGCGCTCCTGGGCGGCGCCGAGGAGGAGCTGTCGCCCGAGGAGCGCGCGCGGCGCGAACGCAGCCGGGAGGGCACCGCCGGAGTGGTCGGATATGCCACCGACACTTCCGTGGAGATGGCCGCTTTCGCTCTTTCGGGGCGGCTGTTCACCGCTGGGCTGCGCGCGGGGACGGCGCGCGAGCTGCCGACGCCGACCCCGGTGGTGGACCCGCGGCCCGCCCCGGACGGGCGGCACATCGCCTATGTGTCGGGCGGCGCCCTGCGGGTGATCGCCGCCGACGAGGACGGTTCGGGCGGCAGCGACCGGGTGCTGGCCGAATCCGGGGCCGAGACGGTGACGTGGGGGCTCGCGGAGTTCATCGCCGCCGAGGAGATGTCCAGAACCCGGGGGTTCTGGTGGTCGCCCGACTCGGACCGGCTGCTGGTCGCGCGGGTGGACGACGCGCCCGTCGGGCGCTGGTGGATCGCCGACCCGACCCACCCCGACCGTGAGCCCGCGCGGGTGCCCTACCCGGCGGCCGGGACCGCGAACGCCGAGGTCACACTGCATCTGGTCGGCCTCGACGGGTCCCGTACCGAGGTCTCCTGGGACCGCGAGCGCTACCCGTATCTGGCCCGGGTGCACTGGTCGTCCTACGGCCCGCCGCTGCTGCTGGCGCAGAGCCGGGACCAGCGGGAGGCCGTGTATCTGAGCGTGGACACGGACAGCGGAGCGACGTCCGTCACACTCTCGGAGAAAGATCCAATCTGGCTAGAACTCTTCGCCGGTGTGCCTGCCTGGGCGCCGGACGGAAGCCTCGTCCGGATCTCGGACGAACCCGGAGAAGACGGGGAGAGCGCCCCGGACGGTAAGGGCGCACGGGTGCTCTTCGCGGGCGCACGGCAGCTGACCTCTTCCGGCCTGCATGTGCGGTCCGTTGTCGACATCGGCGAGGAAGACATCCTCGTTTCCGCCTCCGAGGGCGAGACCGCCGGCCGTATCGCGCCCGGCGAGGTGGGCGTCTACCGGGTGCCGCTGGCCGGTGGCGAGCCCATGCGCCTCGCGACGGAGAAGGGCCCGCACGTGGCCTCGGCGGTGCGGGGCGGCGGCACACTCGTGCTGACCTCGGCGGCTCCGGACCGGCCCGGCTCGCGCGCGACGGTACTGCGGCGGGACGGAGAAGGGGATGCGGGGAGCGAAGGGGCCGAAGGGACTGAAGGGGCCGACGAGAGCACGGAGTTCGCGGCGGCCGGGGTGATCGCCTCCGGTGCCGAGACGCCCGTGCTCACGACCGCGCCCCGGCTGCTGCACACCGGGGCGCGCCGGATCCCGGCCGCCGTGGTGCTGCCCAGCGGATACCAGGAGGGGGATGGTCCGCTTCCGGTGCTGATGGACCCCTACGGCGGGCCGCACGGGCAGCGGGTCGTGGCCTCGCACAACGCGCATCTGACGGCCCAGTGGTTCGCCGACCAGGGCTTCGCCGTCATCGCCGCCGACGGACGGGGCACGCCCGGATACTCGCCGGGCTGGGAGAAGGCCGTCCACCACGATCTGGCCCGGGTCACCCTGGACGACCAGGTCGAGGCCCTGCACTCGCTCGCCGACAGCTTTCCGCTGGATCTGACCCGGGTGGGCATCAGGGGCTGGTCCTACGGCGGTTACCTCGCGGCGCTGGCGGTGCTGCGCCGTCCCGATGTCTTCCACGCGGCGGTCGCGGGCGCCCCGGTGACGGACTGGCGGCTGTACGACACGCACTACACCGAGCGGTACTGCGGCACCCCGCAGGACGATCCGGCCGTGTACGCGCGCTCGTCGCTGATCACCGACGAGGGACTCTCCGAGGTGACCGAGGACGACCCGCACCGGCCGTTGATGATCATTCATGGGCTGGCCGACGACAACGTCGTGGTCGCGCACGCGCTGCGGCTGTCCTCCGCGCTGCTGGCGGCCGGGCGCGGCCACGAGGTGCTGCCGCTCTCGGGGGTCACCCACATGGCGAGCGGGCCGCAGGTCGCGGAGAACCTGCTCCTGCTCCAAGTCGGCTTCCTGAAGCGGTCGCTGGGCGTGGACTGACGCGGACCGGGCGGACCGGAGGGGCCGCCGCGAGGGCCTGCGAGGGCCTGCGACAGCGGGGCACCCTCGCGGCCGGCCGCGGGCGGGCCTCAGCTCGTCTTCACCGTCTCCTCCGGCGCTTCCTCCATGGCGCGCAGCGCGGTGTCCAGGACGATGTCCTCGCTGCGGGCCGCCGCGGCCGTCGTGGGCTCCTCCGGGAAGTGGCAGGCCGTCAGGTGCCCGGCGGTGTTCCCGGGGATCTGCACCAGCGGCGGCTCTTGGGTGGCGCACTTGTCCCGCGCCTTCCAGCAGCGGGTGCGGAAGCGGCATCCGGAGGGCGGGTTGATCGGTGAGGGCACGTCACCGGCGAGCCGGATACGCTCCTTGGCGCCGGCGGACGCAGGATCCCGGGCCCCGGCTACCCCGTCAGCCCCCGCTGCTTCCGCTGCTTCCGCCGCTTCCGCTGCTTCCGCTGCTGCCTCATCATCGTCGGCCAGCAGCACCGCCTCCGGTACGGCCGACAGCAGTGCGTGGGTGTAGGGGTGGCGGGGGCGGGCGTAGATGGCCTCGCGTTCGCCGACCTCCACGATCTTGCCGAGGTACATCACCGCGACCCGCTCCGAGAAGTGCCGCACGATGGCCAGGTCGTGCGCGATGAAGACGAAGGCGATGCCCATCTCGCGCTGGACCTCCTGGAGGAGGTTGACGACCTGCGCCTGGATGGAGACGTCCAGTGCGGAGACCGGCTCGTCGGCCACGATCAGCTTCGGCTCCAGCGCGAGGGCGCGGGCCACGCCGATGCGCTGGCGCTGGCCGCCGGAGAACTCGTGCGGGAAGCGGTTGTAGTGCTCGGGGTTGAGACCGACGGTCTCCAGCAGCTCCCGGATGCGCTTCTCGCGTCCGCCGGGCGGGTTGATGCCGTTGACCTCCATGGGGCTGCCGATGATGGAGCCGACGGTCTGCCGCGGGTTCAGCGACGAGTACGGGTCCTGGAAGATCATCTGGATCTCGGAGCGGATCGGCGCCATCTGTTTGCGGTTGGCGTGGGTGATGTCCTGCCCCGCGTAGGTGATCTTTCCGCCGGTGGGCTCCAGCAGCCGCGTCAGCAGCCGGCCGGTGGTGGACTTGCCGCAGCCGGACTCGCCCACCAGCCCGAAGCTTTCCCCCGCATGGACGCTCAGGTCGATGCCGGAGACGGCCTGGACCTCGCCCACCTTCCGCTTGAAGGGGAAGCCCCCCATGATCGGAAAGTGTTTGGCCAGGTCCTCAGCGCGCAGCAGGGGTTCCCCCGGATGCCCGGCCGGAACGCGGTCCGCCGGCTCGTCGCCCGGCTTGGTCAGGGTGAGGTCATCGCTCATGGGTCTGTTTCTCTCTCCCTCTGCCTGTCCTCTTGACGACAGGGCCTAGCTCAGCCTGGGCTTGATCTGCTCGACGAAGAACGTGCGCTTCTGCTCCGCCGTCAGGTGGCAGGCGGCCCCGCGGCCTTCGGGCAGCGGCGGCCGGTCGCTGTCGCAGGAGAGGCCGCCGGTCACCTCGTCCACGAAGGTGCAGCGGGGGTGGAAGGGGCAGCCGGGCGGGGGCGCGAGCAGGCTGGGCGGGGTGCCGTGGATCGGGGAGAGCGCCTCGTTGACGTCGCCGGACAGCCGGGGCATCGAGGTGAGCAGGCCCCAGGTGTAGGGGTGCTGGGGCCTGCGCAGCACCTCGCCGACGCTGCCGCGCTCGACGGCCCGGCCGCCGTACATCACCAGGATGTCGTCGGCGACGTTGGCGATCACGCCGAGGTCGTGGGTGATGAAGATGATCGCGGAGCCGAACTCCTGCTGGAGGTCCTTGAGCAGGTCGAGGATCTGGGCCTGCACGGTGACGTCCAGGGCGGTGGTCGGCTCGTCCGCGATCAGGAGGTCCGGGTTGCACACCAGCGCCATGGCGATCATGGCGCGCTGGCGCATGCCGCCGCTGAACTGGTGCGGGTAGTCGTTGACCCGGGTCTTCGGGTTGGGGATGCCGACCTTGTCCAGCATCTCGATCGCGCGCAGGTGCGCCTCCCGCTTGGAGACGCCCATGTGCTTGCGGTAGGGCTCGGCGATCTGCCGGCCGATGGTGTAGTAGGGCGAGAGCGCGGTCAGCGCGTCCTGGAAGATCATCGCCATCTTGTTGCCGCGCAGCGATTCCAGGGTCTTCTCGCGGGCTCCGGTCAGCTCCTGCCCGTCGAGCAGGATCTCGCCGGACACCTCGGTCGAGCTGGGGTTGTGCAGCCCGAGGATCGAGAGGTTGGTGACCGACTTGCCGGAGCCGGACTCGCCGACGATGCCGAGGGTCGAGCCGCGCTCCAGGTCGAAGGAGAGCCCGTCCACGGCCTTGACGGTGCCGTCCTCGGTGGCGAAGTGCACATACAGGTCGCGCACCGAGAGGAAGGCGTCCCCCTCGCCCGAGCCGCGCGGAGCAGGTATGTCCGCTTCCTTGGTCAGGGTGGTCATGGTGCCGGATCTCCTAGGACAGCCGCACGCGCGGGTCGATGAACGCGTAGGCGGCGTCCACGATGATGTTGAAGAGGATGATGAAGGTGGCCGCGAAGAGCATCACGCCCATCACCATGGGCAGGTCGGTGTTCTGCACCGACTTGACCGCCAGCGTGCCCAGCCCCGGCAGCGAGAACGTCCACTCGGTGATCATCGCGCCGCCGAACAGGGAGCCCAGGTCCACGCCGAAGATGGTGATGATGGGGATGAGCGAGCCGCGCCAGGCGTAGCGGAAGAAGACGAACTTCGACGACATACCCTTGGCCCGCGCCGTTCTGACGTGTTCCTCCTGGAGCTGTTCGATCATCGAGGAGCGCGACAGACGGGTGTAGTTCGCGGTGAAGATGATCTGAACCACCAGCCACGGGATCAGCAGCCCCAGGAACCAGCCGGCCGGATCCTCCGTGATCGGCACGTACTTGGGCTGGTCCAGCAGTTCCATCTTGTAGACCACGAGCGCCAGCACGAGCGGACCGATGAAGTAGATCTGCATGGAGCTGAGCACCAGCGAGGCGGAGCTGAAGACCTTGTCGACGATCGTGCCGCGCTTCCAGGCGGCGATCATGCCGGAGCCCAGTCCGATGGCGAGGAAGACGACGGCGCCGCCGATCGTCAGCGAGACCGTGGTGGGGAAGCGGTCGACGATGGTCTGCCAGACCGGGTCCTGGTTGGCGAAGGAGTAGCCGAAGCAGGGTGCGGGGCAGGCGCCCTGGGCGAAGGTCCGCCCGGCGAAGATGCCGACCATGAAGTGCCAGTACTGGACCGGGACGGGCTCGTCGATGCCCATGTTCCGGCGGATGACCTCCAGCGCGTCCGGCGTGCAGTTCTTGCCGCAGGCCAGCATCGCCGGGTCCCGGGGGACGGCGTAGAAGAGGAAGAAGGTGACGGCGCTGATGATCAGCAGGATCACCACGGCGCCGAGTGACCGGCGGAGGAGAAATCGCAGCATGACGGAACGCAGCTCTCGGTGCGACAGCGGAATCGAGACGGTCGGGACGGCTGAGAAGGCGGGTGTGCCGGGGGCCGCGAGGCGCCGGACCGCGCCCGGGAGTTCCGGCCCGCGCCGTCCGCCCGGCTGAGCGGGCGGACGGCGGCGGTCACGGCCTGGACCTCAGATGCCGGGGCTCAGGTGCCGGGGCTCAGGTGCCGGGGCGCGCTACTTCTTCTTGACGTAGAGCGACGTCGGGTTGATGTCGTGCAGGGACTCGTCGAAATAGACTCCGCCGATGTTCGATCCGTAGAGCTGGATCGCCTTGTAGTACTGGAGCGGAACCGCCGGGACGTCCTCCTTGAGGATCTTGTCCGCGAGCTTCTGCCACTCCTCGGCCGCCTTGTTCGGGTCGGACATGGCCCGGATGCGGTCCATCTCCTTCTCGAACTTCGGGTTCTTGTGGTGCGAGTAGTTCGCCGCGCCGTCCTGGACCTGGCGGCCGTCGAACAGGTTGGGCACCACGGTCGAGGCGCTCGGCCAGTCGGCGCCCCAGGAGTTGTGGTAAATGTCGTAGTCGTTCTTGATCTTGCCGACCTGGTCGTAGTACGTGTCGGCGATGATGTCCTTCTTCTGGACGTTGAAGCCGGCCTTCTTCAGGTTGTCGGTGGCGGCGACGGAGAACTTCTGCCACTCGGGAGCGTTCTGGAAGGCGAAGGTGAGCTTCATGCCCGTCTTGCCGGACTCCTTCAGCAGCTTCTTCGCCTTCGTGACATCGCCCTGCGGCTTCTTCAGCTTGCCGAACGGGTCGGTGGGCTTCTGCCCCACCAGCGTCGGGCTGATGTAGTTGCCCGCGAGCTGGGCGCCGCCGGAGCCGCCGAAGGCGGAGACGATGGACTGCGAGGGCATCGCGTAGGCGATGGCCTGGCGGACCTTCTTGTCCTTGATCCGGTCGTTGTTGATGTTCATGTAGCCGACGTAGGACTGGAAGCCGGAGACCGAGCGCTTCTTGATGTCGGCGCTGGTACGCACCTCCTGCATGCTGGAGGCGTCGACCTGGTTCGTAAAGCTCGTGGCGGTCTTGTTCTCGCCCGAGTCCGACATCAGCCGCTTGGTGGAGTCCTCGAAGGAGACACCGAACTGGATGTCGAAAGCGTCCGGGTACTGGTGGCGTCCCGGGTCCGTGTTCGGGCTCCACTCCTTGTTCTTGACCAGCTTCATGCTCTTGCCGGACTTGAACGAGGCGATCTTGTACGGACCCGAGGAGAGCGGCTTCTTGTCGTACTTCTCCTTGGTGTCCTTCTCCTTGGAGACCACGCCGTAGCCCGCCATGGCCAGCGCGTAGGGCAGCTCGGCCTGCGGCTTCTTGAAGTGGAAGATGACCGTCTGGTCATCCGGCGTCTCCAGCATGCTGTCCGGCAGGTGCTTGCCCTTGTACGGGCCGTCCTTGAGTACCTTGCGGTACTCGGTGCCGCCGGTGTCGGCCAGCCACTGCTGGATGAAGGTCGGGCCCTCCGTGATGAACGGCGCGAAGGTCCGCTCGATCGTGTGGCGGACGTCCTTCGAGGTGATGGCCGAGCCGTCCTCGAACTTGATGCCGTCCTTGAGCTTGTACGTCCAGGTCTTGCCGCCGTCGGACTTCTGGCCGCTGTCGGTGGCCAGGTCGCCGACGACCGAGTACTTGCCGTCGCTGTCCTTCTTGTAGCTGGTCAGCCCACGATGGATCAGGGTGGCGAGCGCGCCTTCGTCACTGACGTAGATCTGGGCGGGGTCCAGGTGCGCGAAGCTGTCGCGCTGGAGCACCTTGATGGTGCCGCCCGACTTGGCGCCCTTGATCTCGGGGGCCGGCCCCTTGGAGCCGGCGGCGTCGGCGAAGGTGTAGGCGATGTCCTTGCCCTGCTTCTTGGCCTTGGCGTCCCCGCCGTCGTCCCCGCCCCCGCCGCTGCTACAGCCGGTGAGGAACAGCGCCCCGGCGGCGAGCGCCGCGAGGGGGGCGCGGGCCGTGCGTATGGTCACTCTCATGGTGGTCTCTGCACCTGCCTGTCGGTTGTCCGTCGCTGCCTGACTGTTGGCGCACGGGGTGGCAGCGCCCCCCACCACTCGGTCGCGTCCTGCTCTCATCGGCCCGACTTCGGGTCGAACGCGTCCCTGACCGAGTCTCCGAGCAGGTTGAATGCGAGGATGAAGATCACCATCGCGCCGCCCGGGAAGAACATGTAGGTGATGTCGCTCTGATAGACGTCGGCTCCTGTCGCGAACATCCGGCCCCAGTCGGGTGTGGGTTCGAGCATGCCGACGCCGAGGAACGACAGACCCGCGATGGCGGTGACATTGTTCGGCAGCATGTAGGTGGACTGCACCAGGATCGGCGTCACCAGGTTGGGCAGCAGTTCCTTGCGGATGATCCGGCTGGGCGGGGTGCCCGCCACCTTCGCCGCCTCGACGAACTCCCGTTCCCGCAGCGAGAGGGTCTGGCCGCGCAGCAGCCGGGCCAGCGTCATCCAGCCGAGCAGCCACATGACGTAGATGAGCACGCAGGCACGCATCCAGGTAGGCATCTCGTCTCGCGGGTCCACGAACAGCGCGGTGATCACCGGGGTGAAGGCGATGAAGAACAGCTGGTTGGGAAACGACATCATCAAGTCGGTCAACCGGCCGAGGAGATAGTCGGTCCGACCGCCGATGTAGCCGCCCGCGACGCCGATCACGATGGCGGTGATCACGGAGAGCAGGGTGATGGCGATCGCGAGCGAGAGCGAGGTGCGGATGCCGTAGACGAGTTGCATGAACACATCGCGGCCGAGGTCGGGCTCGAGGCCGAACCAGTACTCGGAGCTGATGCCGCCGTTGGGCTTGACCGGGTAGCCGTTGTCGTTCAACAGCCCCGGGATCGTCTGCCCGTAGCGGGTGTACGCGTCCTTGCCGTACAGCTTGGAGATCAGCGGCGCGAGCAACGCGACCGCGAAGAACGCAAGCACGATCAGGGCGGATATGACCCCGGTGCGATCGCGCTTGAAACGTATCCACATGAGCTGCCCCGGGGAGCGGCCCACAAGCTCACTCTTGTTTTCAACTCGCGTAGAACTGGGACCCGCGCCATCAGGGCCAGGGCTGTCGGCCCCGGCTGCCACAGCCTGGGAAGGACTCGTCATCGCGTTGTGCTCCCGCGCTCAATTCTCGCCGGAACCCGGATCGTTGACCGTGATGCGGGCTGGGTTGAGCGGACTTTCGCAACTCGATTAACCCCGAGTCAAGAGGTGTTGGACCCTCCGGCAGCTGTCACGCGCTTTCTTGAGCGAACATTGCGCAGATCGAGGTCGCCACGTGCTTGACACCGAGAACTTCGAGGCGACATAGCGATATAAGTCAGCAGCAAACGCCTTAACGGCTCCGCAACTCGGCCGATGTCTGCCCGATATGCGAATTCGCCACCCTGAAGTGCGTACGTCGGACGGGCGCCGGAGCCCTCGCGCCGGGCCCTCCGCGGTGCGGATGTCGTGCACCTCCCGTGTCCATCGCGTAAGCCGTGTGCATCGTGCACGCCGTAAAGGCTGTGAAGGCCGTGAGAACATGGGCCGATCGGTCGCATGTTCGTCACTCCCGCGTCTGAACGCTCGGGCCGGCGGCGATCACAAGGACATCTGAGGCATGCGACACGCACCCACGGGGAGCCGAGGGACATGGGCCATCACCGCACACTCGCCCGCGGCGCGCGCATATTCGGCGCGCTGCTGACAGCCGCGCTCGCGCTCCTCAGCCTGGGCTGGATAATCCGCGACTTCGTCAAGGCCGACGAGGTCACCGACGTCTGGTGGAACTGGACGGGTCTGCTGGCCCGCTCCGAGGACGGGGTCTGGGTCGCCTCGTCCACCGAGCCGATGCTGCTGCTGGTCTACGCCGTCGCCGCCGCCACCGCCGTGCGCTCCTCCTCGGCCGGCGCGATACTCGCCGGCACGGGCGCGCTCACCGTGGTGCTGCGCCTCCCGGGCCTGTGGAACCTCAACGCCGACTGGATACAGGGCATCTCGGACGGCCTGATCAGCAAGGTGCTCTTCAGCACCATCGCGGCGGTGGCGCTCGGCGCCGTGCTGGTCATCACCGCCGTCGCGGGCCGCCGCCCAGCCCAGCCGCCCGCCTCCGGCGCCGGGGACGGCTCCCCGCCCTCCGATCCCGCCGAGGAACTCCCCGCCCGGCCCACCCGGGGCGGCGCGGTCGCCGCCTTCCTCCTGCTGGGCGCGGGCGCCGCCGTGCTGGCGGTGTGGGAGATCCACACCGCGGAAGAGGCCGGCTGGGACCGCTACGAGCGGCTGCTGACCGGCGAGCGCACGATCGTACGGCTCCTGGACGTACCGCCCGCCTGGACGGCCTGGACCATTGTCCTGATGGCGCTGGTCGCGGCCGTCGGCGCGCTGGCCGGGGCTCCCTTCTCCCGCCCCCTCGGCCTGATCGTCGCCGCCCCCGTGCTGGCATCCGGAGCCTTCACCACCGCGTACGCCGTCAGGACGGAGCAGTTCGGGCACTTCGGCGACGCGAGCATCGAGCAGCAACTGCACCTGCTCACCAGCGCGTTCGAGGTCGTGGTCGGCATCGCGGTGCTGCTGGTCCTCTCCCGGGGGGAGCGGCAGGACCCGCACACCGTCTCCGCCTACCAGGGCCGCCCCGTCTCCCTCGGAGTGCCGTCGAAGAGCGCATAGCGCGCGGCCCCGCCCGGGGCGTCATATCCGGCCAGGCGGTACGTCCGGCCAGGCGGTCCGTCCGCCGTCCGGCCTGCGGTACGTCCGGCCGGTCGCGGGCCGCCGCACGCCGGGGAGCGCGCGTTCAGTCCGTCGAGCGGGGGAGGACGGCCGTGCGTTCGGCCGCGAAGTGGCAGGCCGAAGGGTGGTGCACCGCCTCCTGGGGCGTGGACCGGGCGAAGTTCTCGGGGACGATCAGCAGCGGCTCCTCGACGACGCAGCGATGCTGCGCCTTCCAGCACCGGGTGCGGAAGTGACAGCCCGAGGGCGGGTTGGCCGGGGAGGGCACATCGCCCTCCAGTACGATCCGCTCGCGCACCGCCTCCGCCTCGGGGTCGGGGACCGGGACGGCCGAGAGCAGCGCCTGGGTGTAGGGGTGCGTGGGATGCTCGTAGATCTCCTCCTCCGTACCGATCTCCACGATCTTGCCGAGGTACATCACCCCCACCCGGTCGGAGATGTGGCGCACCACGGACAGGTCGTGCGCGATGAAGATGTAGGAGAGGCCGAATTCGTCCTGAAGCCGTGACATCAGGTTGATGACCTGCGCCTGGACGGAGACGTCGAGCGCGGAGACGGGCTCGTCGGCGACGATGATCTCCGGGCGCAGCGCCAGCCCCCTCGCGATACCGATCCGCTGCCGCTGGCCGCCGCTGAACTGGTGCGGGTAACGGTTGATGTACTCGGGGTTCAGCCCGACCACATCGAGCAGCTCCCGCACCTTGCCCCGCCGGTCGCCCTTCGGAGCCACCTCCGGATGGATGTCGAACGGCTCCCCGATGATGTCGCCGACCGTCATCCGCGGATTCAGCGACGTGTACGGGTCCTGGAAGACCATCTGGATATTGCGGCGTACGGCCTTGAGCGCGCGGCCCGAGAGCTTGGTGATGTCCTCGCCCTTGTAGCGGATGGTGCCCGAGGTGGGCTCTTCGAGATGGGTCACCAGCTTGGCGACGGTGGACTTGCCGCAGCCGGACTCCCCCACGATGCCCAGCGTCTCGCCCTGGCGCAGGTCGAAGGAGACGCCGTCCACGGCCTTGACCGCGCCGACCTGCCGCTTGAAGACGATGCCCTGGGTCAGCGGGAAGTGCTTGACCAGGTCCCGCACCTCCAAGATGGCCTCGCCCGCCGCGTAGGCGCTCCCGGCGTGCGACCTGGCCAGCAGGCGGCGCGCCGCGCTGCCCTCTTCCTTGGCCTGTTTGCGCCCCGAGCGGTCAGGGGACATCGGGCATCTCCTTCCAGAAGTGGCATGCGCTGGCCCGGTCCTCGGAGACCTCGTACAGCGGTGGCTCGTCCGTGCGGCACACCGGGCGCGCCATGGGGCAGCGCGGGTTGAAGGCGCAGGCGGGCGGGATCTCCAGCAGGCTGGGCGGCATCCCCTTGATGGCGCTGAGCTGGTGTCCCTTCTGGTCGAGGCGGGGGATGGAGTCCAGCAGACCGCGCGTGTACGGGTGCGCGGGCGCCCGGTACAGCTCCTTGACCGGCGCCGTCTCCACAATGCGGCCCGCGTACATCACCGCGATCTTGTCCGCCACATCCGCGACCACCCCCAGATCATGAGTGATCAGAATCAGCCCCATGTTGAACTCCCGCTGCAACTCAGCGAGCAGCTCCATCACCTGCGCCTGAACCGTCACATCCAGCGCCGTCGTCGGCTCGTCCGCGATGATCAGATCCGGCTCCAGCGCCAACGCCATCGCGATCATGATCCGCTGCCGCATACCCCCACTGAACTGATGCGGATAATCCCCCACCCGCTCCCGCGCGGCCGGAATACGGACGCGCTCCATCAGCTCCACGGCTCTTTCTCGCGCCTCTTTGCGCGAGGCCCCCTGGTGCACCCGGAACATCTCACCCAACTGGTAGCCCACCGTCAGCACCGGATTGAGCGAGGAGAGCGCGTCCTGGAAGATCATCGCCATCTTGGAGCCGCGGATCTTGCGCCGTTCCGCCTCCGGGAGCTTGAGCAGATCCCGCCCCTGGAAGACGATTTCACCGGCGGCGATCCGGCCGGGCGGAATGTCGAGGATGCCCATGACCGCCTGCGCCGTCACCGACTTGCCCGAGCCGGACTCCCCCAGCACCGCCAGGGTCTCCCCGGAATCCACCTCGTAGCTGACGCCGTTGACGGCCTTGGCGACGCCGTCGCGGGTGTGGAACTCGACATGGAGATCGCGCACTTCGAGCAGGCTCACTGCCTCACCTCAGCTTCGGGTCGAGGGCGTCGCGCACCGCGTCGCCGAGCATGATGAACGCCAGTACGGTGACGCTCAGCGCGGCGGCCGGATAGACGAGGATGTGCGGCGCGTTGCGGAACTGCATGCCTTCGGAGGCGGCGGAGATGTCGGCGCCCCAGGAGACGGTGGGCGGCTGGAGGCCGACGCCCAGGTAGCTGAGGGTCGCCTCCAGGGCGATGTAGGTGCCCAGGGCGATGGTCGCGGTCACGATCACGGGCGCGACGGCGTTGGGCAGGATGTGCCGCACCATCATCCGGGCGTTGCCGGCGCCCAGGGCCCGGGCCGCCAGGACATAGTCGTTCTGCTTGGCCGTGATGACCGAGCCGCGCGCGATACGGGCGACCTGCGGCCAGCCGAGCAGCACGATGAAGGAGACGACGGTCCACACGGAGCGGCTGCCGGTCATGGAGAGGAAGACCAGGCCGCCCAGCACGATCGGGATGCCGAAGAAGATGTCGGTCACCCGCGAGAGGATCGCGTCCCAGCCGCCGCCGAAGAACCCGGCCAGCCCGCCGAGCAGGCTGCCCACGAGCGCGACCCCGAGCGTGGAGCAGACGCCGACCGTGACGGAGGTGCGGGCACCGTAGACGACGCGGGTGTAGACGTCGCAGCCCTGGGCGTCGTATCCGAACCAGTGTCCGGCCGAGGCTTCGTCCAGGGAGCGGCCCAGGTCGCAGGAGAGCGGGTCGCGGGCGGCGATCAGCTGGGGCCACAGGGAGATGAGGACCAGGAACGCGATGAGCAGGCCCGCGATGATGAACACCGGGTTCCGGATCAGGTCGTGCCAGGCGTCCGACCACAGGCTGCGCCCCTTCCGCCGGGGCCCCCGCCCGTCACCCCCCTCCAGCCCGGCCCCTTCGCTCTCCGCCAGCTCCATGGCCCCGCCGGGCCCCCCGACGGCGGGCCTCCCCTTCACGAGGGGCCTCCCGCGAGCACTCTCCCGGTGCGGGCGGCGCGGGGTACGGCGGGCGGGCGCGGGGACGGCGGACCGTCCAGGCGGGGACAGCTCGGGCAGCGGCCTGGGGGAGAGGACGGGTCACGCATAGCGGATCCTCGGGTCGAGCACGGCGTAGAGGAGATCGACGAGCAGATTCGCGAGCAGGAAGACGATGACGAGGATCGTCACGAAGCCGACGACGGTGGGCGAGTTCTGGCGGACCACGCCCTGCCACAGCTGGAACCCGACGCCCTGGATGTTGAAGATCCGCTCGGTCACCAGTGCGCCCGCCATCAGGTTGCCGACGTCCGTGCCGAGGAAGGTGACGACCGGGATCAGCGAGTTGCGCAGCAGGTGCCGCACGGTCACCCGGCTGCGGGGCAGCCCCTTGGCGATGGCCGTGCGCACATAGTCGGCGCGGGCGTTCTCGGCGATGGACGTGCGGGTCAGCCGCGTGACGTAGGCGAGCGAGACCAGCGCGAGCACCAGCCCCGGCAGCAGCAGTTCGTTGACGGGTGCCGCGGGGGAGACGGCCGGCCGGATCCAGCCCCACTTCACGCCGAAGAGATACTGCGCCAGGGTGCCGGTCACAAAGGTCGGCACGGAGATGACGACGAGGGTCAGCATCAGCACCGAGGTATCGACGGGCCGCCCCCGGCGCAGTCCGGTGAGCACGCCGAGGACGATGCCGATGATGATTTCGAAGACGATCGCGATGATCGCCAGCCGGATGGTGATCGGGAAGGCGTTCCCGATCAGTTCCGTCACCGGCTGGCCGGTAAAGGCGTTGCCGAAATCGCCGGTGAAGATCTTTCCCATGTAGAGCACGTACTGCTGCCACAGGGGTTTGTCGAGGTTGAACTCCGAGCGCAGTTGGGCCGCAGTGGCGGGGTCGGGGGCCCGGTCGCCGAACATCGCGTTGACCGGGTCCCCGACTGCGTACACCATCACGAAGATGAGAAAGGTGGTCCCGATGAAGACCGGGATCATCTGGAGCAGTCGCCTGATGACGTAGCGCCCCACCTCGGGTCACTTGACCTTGATGTCAGTGAAGACCGGCACGGAGAAGGGATTGAGCTTGACACCACTGACCCGGTCGGAATAACCGGCGTTGCCGTTCTGATACCACAGCGGAATGGCAGGAAGCTGCTTGAGAATAAGCTTCTCGGCCTGCTGGAAGTTTTTGATCGCAGTCTTCTTGTCGGGCGACGAATTCGCCTTGTCCATCAGCTTGTCGGCGGCCGGGTCGGAGAAGTGCGAGTCGTTGGACGAGGCATCCGTGTAGAAGATCGGCTGGATGAAGTTCTGGATGAGCGGGTAGTCCATCTGCCACCCCGTCCTGAACATCCCCGTCATCTTCTTCTGCGAGATGTTGTTGCGGAACTCGGCGAACGTCGGCACGGGATCCACGGCGCAGGCGTCGTTCTTGCCGAGCGAGTCGTTGATGCTGTTGCAGACCGCTTCCATCCACTGCCGATGGGACCCGGTGTCCACATTGGAGGTGAGCTTGATCCTTCCCCCGGGCAGCCCGCCCCCTTGCTCGACCAACTGCTTCGCCCGCTTCGGGTTGTACGTACAGGTATCCCCGCACAGTCCCGCCTTGTACCCGCCGGCGGCCTTCAGCACGGGAGACGTCAGATCGGTCGCCGGCTCGCGGGTGCCGTGGTAGATCTTCTCCGTCACCTTCTTGCGGTCAATCGCCATGGAAAGCCCCCGCCGCACCAGCACCGCCTTCTTGCCCTGCCACCTCTTGTCGTACATCGGGAAGGAAACGGTCTGCGTGATCCCGGCGGGCTGATTGATGTAGCGACCGCCCAGATCCCGCTTGGCATTCTTCAACTGCCCCGCCGGAAGCTCGTCCACCACATCGAGATTCCCAGCCTGAAGATCGGTGTAGCCCGTATTCTGGTCCGTATAGACCTTCAGCTCGACACCCTTATTCTTAGGCTTGTCAGGACCGGCGTAATGCGGGTTCCTGGACAGCTTCATCGACTGCCCTTTGGTGTACGAATCCACCCGGTACGGGCCGTCCCCGACGGGCTTCTTCAGCCACCCCTCATGGTCGGTGAAGAATCTCTTGGGCAGCGGCGCATAGGCGCTGTACCCCAGCGTGTCGGGCCAGAGCGAGAATTTCTGGTTGAGCTTCACGGTGAAGGTGTGGTTGTCCTTCACCTTGAGCCCCGACATGGTTTTCGCCTTGGGCTTCCCCTTTTCGGGGTGCACATCGCCGTAACCGTCGATGTACTGGAAGAAGTACGAGTTCACCTGCTTGTTGGTGACCAGCGCGCCGTAGTTCCACGCGTCCACGAACGACTTGGCGGTGACCGGCGTACCGTCGGAGAACTTCCACCCCTTCTTGATCTTGACGGTGAAATTCCGCTGATCGCTGCTGTCGATCGACTGCGCGACCGCGTTCTCCGCCTTCCCGCTGACGGGGTTGTACTTCTTGAGCCCCCGGAAGGCCATGTCGAGGACCTTGCCGCCCTGCACCTCGTTGGTGTTCGCGGGCTCGACCGGATGCTGCGGGTCGGTCCAGAACGCGCGGACGACCCCCGATGCGGAACCGCCCCCGCCGCCTCCTCCCCCGCCGCCGCCGCAGCCGGTGGCAGTGAGGACAACCACCACGGCAGCGGCGAGCGACCTGCCGGTCCAGGTGACGCGGGTGGCTCCACGCATGGGTGCCTCCTAGGTGCGCTGTGGGTTCACATCCGACTCGGACCCACATAACACTGTTTGTCCCACTAATCCGCGTTGACCTGCCCGCCCCTGGGTGCGGGGCACCCATATGGACCCCTGTGACCCGGCTGCTTTGTGGGGCGCGGCCCTTCAGACCCTCGCCCCTTCGGTTTCGCACCAAGGTGCGGCGCCGTTGTTGGGGGCGCTGCCCCCAACCCCCTTGGCCTCTCCCCCAACCTCCGGCCGGGGGTACCCCCGTACGCGTGCCCTCCCCGTAGGTTTTCGGTCCTTTGAGCCCTCTTGCTCGATGACCAGGCATCCAAGGGTTCAGATGTGGCGTCCACGGAACATGGGGGCGCGCAAAGGTAGAGAGACGGGGGCTTCCAGGGGGGGCGGAGCCCCCGTAGCGGGAGGCAGTTGGGGGGCGGAGCCGCCCCCCAACGCCCGGCCGGCGAGGCCATCGAGGAAAGGGGCGAAGCCCCATATAAAGCAGGAACCCGGGGCGAAGTCCCAAAAGCAACGACGGGTCACCGGGGCGCAGCCCCGGATACGGGCTGAGGCGGAGGGGGAAACGACAGCACCCCCACAGCCAAGCCCGCCCGGCCAGGGCTACGCTGCGACAACCGCCCCCCGCACCTCCGCGAAGTGGCACGCGGACGCGTGCTCCGCCCCGGACCCCTCCCCCTCGAACACCTTCGGCACAGCCAGCAGCGGTACCTCTTCCGCACACCGCGCCTCCGCCTTCCAGCACCGGGTGCGGAACCGGCACCCGGAGGGCGGGTTGGCCGGGGAGGGCACGTCGCCCTCCAGTACGATCCGCTCGCGGCGGTCCCCCGCCGAGGGGTCCGGCACGGGGACGGCGGAGAGCAGGGCCTGAGTGTAGGGGTGGGTGGGGTGCTCGTAGATCTCCTCGTCGGTGCCGATCTCGGCCATCTTGCCGAGGTACATCACGCCGACCCGGTCGGAGATGTGGCGGACGATGGACAGGTCGTGCGCGATGAACATGTAGGAGAGGCCGAATTCGTCCTGGAGCTTCTCCATGAGGTTGACGACCTGCGCCTGGACGGAGACGTCGAGCGCGGAGACGGGCTCGTCGGCGACGATGATCTCCGGGCGCAGCGCCAGCCCCCTCGCGATACCGATCCGCTGCCGCTGGCCCCCGCTGAACTGGTGCGGGTAACGGTTGATGTACTCGGGGTTCAGGCCCACCACATCGAGCAGCTCCCGCACCTTGCGTCGGCGGTCTCCCTTGGGGGCCACCTCCGGGTGGATGTCGTAGGGCTCGCCGATGATGTCGCCGACCGTCATCCGCGGATTCAGCGAGGTGTACGGGTCCTGGAAGACCATCTGGATGTTGCGCCGCACCTCGCGCAGGGCCCGCCCGGACAGCCGGGTGATGTCCTCGCCCTTGTACAGGATGGTGCCCGAGGTCGGCTTCTCCAGGTTCATCAGCAGCTTGGCGACGGTGGACTTGCCGCAGCCGGACTCCCCGACGATGCCCAGCGTCTCGCCGGGGTAGAGGTCGAAGGAGATGCCGTCCACGGCCTTGACCGCGCCGACCTGCCGCTTGAGCAGGATGCCCTGGGTCAGCGGAAAGTGCTTGACCAGGTCCCGCACCTGGAGGATCGGTTCACGCTGCTCGCTCATCGAGCGTCTCCTTCCAGAAGTGGCAGGCGCTGCCTCGCCCGTCGCCGACGTCGGCGAGGGCGGGCTGTTCGGTACGGCAGATGTCCTGGGCGACGGGGCAGCGCGGGTGGAACGCGCAGCCCTGGGGCACCTTGGCCATGTTGGGCGGCAGGCCCTGGATCGCGTACAGCTCCTGGCCCTTCTGGTCGAGGCGGGGGATGGAGTCCAGCAGACCGCGCGTGTACGGGTGCGCGGGCGCCCGGTACAGCTCCTTGACCGGCGCCGTCTCCACGATGCGGCCCGCGTACATCACCGCGATCTTGTCCGCCACATCCGCGACCACCCCCAGATCATGAGTGATCAGAATCAGCCCCATGTTGAACTCCCGCTGCAACTCAGCGAGCAGCTCCATCACCTGCGCCTGAACCGTCACATCCAGCGCCGTCGTCGGCTCGTCCGCGATGATCAGATCCGGCTCCAGCGCCAACGCCATCGCGATCATGATCCGCTGCCGCATACCCCCACTGAACTGATGCGGGTAGTCGTTGACGCGGTCCTTGGCGGCGGGGATCTTCACGCGGTCCATCAGTTCGACGGCCTTGGCCTTGGCGGCCTTGCGGCTCATGCCCTGGTGCACCCGGAACATCTCACCAAGCTGGTAGCCCACCGTCAGCACCGGATTGAGCGAGGAGAGCGCGTCCTGGAAGATCATGGCGATCTTCGCGCCGCGGATCTTGCGGCGCTCCTCCTTGGACATGGTGAGCATGTCCTTGCCGTGGAAGAGGATCTCGCCCTTGGGGATGCGGCCCGGGGGCATGTCCAGGATGCCCATGACGGCCTGTGCCGTCACCGACTTGCCGGAGCCGGACTCGCCCAGGACGGCCAGGGTCTCCCCGGCGTCCACGCTGTAGTTGACGCCGTTGACGGCCTTGACGACACCGTCCCGGGTGTGGAAATCGACGTGCAGGTCGCGCACTTCGAGCAGGCTCATTTTCCGCGCCTCCCTCAACGGCTCTTGGGATCGAGGGCGTTGCGGACCGCATCGCCGAGCATGATGAACGCCAGCACGGTGAGGGACACCATGATGGCCGGGGATATCAGGACGTGCGGCGCCGTGCGCAGGGCGTCCTTGCCCGCGGAGACGTCGATGCCCCAGGAGACCGTCGGGTCGGCGAGGCCGATGCCGAGGTAGGAGAGCGTGGCCTCGGCGCCGATGTAGCCGCCCAGCGCGGTGGTGGCGACGACGATGACCGGAGCCAGCGCGTTGGGCACGATGTGCCGGAACATGATCCGGGAGGTGCTCGCACCCAGCGAGCGTGCCGCGTGCACGTAGTCGCTCTGCTTGACGGTGATGACCGCGCCGCGCGCGACGCGGGCGATCTGGGTCCAGCCGAGGAAGACCAGCGCGGCGGTGACGACCCACACCTTGCGCTCGGCGAACGAGGTCAGCACGACCATGGCGCCGAGCAGGAAGGGGATGCCCTGGAAGATGTCGGTGACCCGGGACAGCACGCTGTCCAGCCAGCCGCCGAAGTAGCCGGCGATCAGGCCGACGATGCCGCCCAGAACGGTGACGATGAGGGTCACCATGACGCCGACGGTCACCGAGGCGCGGGCCCCGTAGACCATGCGGGCCCACACCGAGCGGCCCTGGCCGTCGTAGCCGAACCAGTCGGGGGCGAAGAAGTGCCCGTAGTTGGGCTCGCCCTGGAAGTGCTTGGTCAGATCGGCGTCCGTGGGCGAGGCCGAGGTGAACAGGCCGGGGAAGCAGACCATCGTCAGCAGCAGCACGATCAGCACGGCCGAGATGACGAAGAGCGGCTTGCGGCGCAGGTCGCGCCAGGCGTCCGACCAGAGGCTGCGGCCCTTGGGCGCCTTGCCCGGGGCGGCGCCCTGGGAGTTGTCCTGGGCGGGGGGCGCGGGTGCGGTGGCGGTCTCAGGCATAACGGATCCTCGGGTCCAGGACCGCGTAGAGCAGGTCGACGATGAGGCTGGCGACGAGGTAGACGATCACGATCAGCGTGACGATGCCGACGACCGTGGAGCCCTCGCGGCGGTTCAGGGCTTCGAAGATCGCGTTTCCGATGCCCTGGACGTTGAAGATGCCCTCCGTGACGACCGCGCCGGCCATCAGCGAGCCGACGTCGGTACCGAGGAAGGTCACCACGGGTATGAGCGAGTTGCGCAGCAGGTGCACACCCACCACCCGGCGGCGCGGCAGCCCCTTGGCGATCGCGGTGCGTATGTAGTCGGCGCGGAGGTTCTCCGCGACGGAGGTGCGGGTGAGGCGGGTGACGTAGGCGAGCGAGAGCCCGGCGAGCACGATCGCGGGGAGCAGCAACTGCCCCCATGCCTCGGAGTCCTGGACGGTCGGGGTCACCCAGCCCAGCTGGAAGGCGAAGATGTACTGGAAGAGGAAGCCCAGCACGAAGCTCGGGACCGAGATCAGCAGCAGGGTGAAGACCAGCACCACGCGGTCGAGCAGCTTGTCGGCGCGGAGCCCGGCGACGAGGCCGAGGAGGATGCCGGCGACGACGGTGAAGACGAAGGCGAAGAGCGTGAGCCGGATGGTCACCGGGAACGCCTGCGCGATGACGTCGGCGACCGGGCGCTGGGTGGCGATCTGGGTGCCGAAGTCGCCCTGGAGCAGACCGGTCAGGTAGTTCCAGTACTGGTGCCACAGCGGCAGGTCCAGTCCCAGCTGGTGCTTGAGTGCCGCGATCTGCGCCGGGTCGGCCGACTGCTCGCCCCACAGGGCGCGCACGGGGTCGCCGGGCAGGACGTACATCATGCAGAAGATCAAGAGCGTTGACCCGATGAAGACCGGGATCATCTGGAGCAGTCGCCGCGCGACATAGCGCCCCATGGTGCCTCCGTGAGTGGGTGGGGGTGACGGCGAGCGCCCAGGCCGCCGCCCGGGTGGGGGCAGCGGTCCCGGGCGCTCACTGCGCGCGGACTTACTTGACGGTGACGTCCGTCATGACGACGTCGCCGCGGTAGTTGATCTTGACGTTGTCGACACCGTCGGTGTGCACGACGTTGGCGGCGTAGTCCCACAGCGGGATGGCCGGCATCTTCTTGGCCAGCTCGCGCTCGGCGCCCTGGTACTCCTTGACGGTCTCGTCGAGGCTGGCGGCCTTGTCGCCCTTGCGGAACATGGCATCGACCTGGGGGTCGTTGAACTTGCCGTAGTTGGCCTGCGCCTTGCTGTCGAACAGTTCCTTGAGGAAGTTCACGTTCAGCGGGTAGTCGGCCACCCAGCCACCGCGGTAGAAGGACTTGACCTGCTTGGCGTCACGCGCGTCCAGGTCGGTCTGGAAGTCCGGCTTCGAGTCGCCCACGCACTCGATGCCGGTGGCCTTGCGGATGGACGCGCACACGGCGGTCACCCACTCCTTGTGGCCGCCGTCGGCGTTGAACTGGATCGAGACCTTGTTGCCCGGAACGCCGCCGCCTTCCTTGATGAGCTTCTTCGCCTTGGCGGGGTTGTAGTCGAAGATGTCGGTGTCGAGCTTCTGGTAGCCCTTGACCATCTCCGGCATGAACCCGGTGGCCGGGACGCGGCTGCCCTGGAGCACGGTCTTGGTGATCGACTTGCGGTCGATCGCCATCGACAGGCCCTGGAGGACCTTCGGGTCGATGTCCTTGAAGGTCTTGGAGTAGAAGGCCGGGGTGATCTGCTGCGTCGCGGCGTAGGGCTGGTCGATCGCGCGGTCACCGAAGTCGGACTTGCGCTTGGCGAGGTCCTTCGGCGCGACCTGGGGGCTGATGTCCAGGTTCTTGGAGAGGACGTCCTGGTAGGACGCCTCGTAGCCGGAGTAGGTCTTGAACTGGAGGCCCTTGTTCTTGGCCTTGTTGTCGCCCTTGTAGCCCTTCCACGCCTTGACCTGGATGAGCTTCTTGTGGGTCCACTTCTCGAACTTGTAGGGGCCGTTGCCGACAGGCTTCTGGCCGTAGCCCTTGGGGTCCTTGAAGAAGCCCTTGGGCAGCGGGGTCCAGGTGTAGTAGCCCAGCTTCTCCTTGAAGTAGGAGACGGGGTGGGTCAGCTCGATGGTGAAGGTGTGGTCATCGACCTTCTTCAGGCCGGACATCTTGTCCTTCTTGGCCTTGCCCTTCTCGGGGTGAACGTCGTCGTAGCCCTTGATGTCGCTGAACCAGTAGCTGTTCTGCTGGTTGTTGGCGATGTTGGCGTACCAGTTCCAGGCGTTGATGTAGGAGTCGGAGGTGACGTCCTCGCCGTTGTGGAACTTCCACCCCTTCTTCAGCTTGACCGTCCAGGTCTTGGAGTCCTTGGAGGTGACGGACTCCGCGTTCGCGTTCTCCAGCTTGCCCTCGGGGCTGTACTTCACCAGCCCGGTGAACAGTGCTTCGATGGAGTAGGCGCCCTGGGACTCGTTCGTGTTGCCCGGAACGAGGGGCTTCTGAGGCTCGTTCACGTTGATCGACACATAGCCGGCGGGCTTGCCCGCGGCCGAGCCGCCCTCACTGCCCGAGCCCCCGCAGGCCGTGGCCGCCAGGGCCACGGCCGCCGCCAGAGCGGACCACTTCACAGTCTTCGCACCACGCATGGAGCGTCCTCCTCAGAGTCATTCACCAAGGGAGAGGGGGCGGTGCGGAGTCCGGCCACCATGCCGGAACCATGCACACGCCCCCCTGCTCGCGGAGTCTTCGCTCTATACGATGCGTACGGTGCGTGACCCATTAACCCGAGCTTTACGCACCCACTATCCGCCCTTTCGCCCCCCGCGAACCAGAGATTCTGGATCTCGTTTTGGTTACACCTACACTTAAATGTTCGCTGAACGGGCAAACGGGATCCTCCAAACGCCACAATCCGGACTCTTTGGCAAGCTGACGCCCCGTTATCCGGACGCCCCCGGCTCACGCGAAGAGGCCGCACCCGAAGGCACGGCCCCTTGCCGTCACTCTGGCTCCACATCACGGAGAGCTACTCTCCGCGCGTAGCTGTCCCGCAAGACCACCCCGAAGGGGGCCGCCCCAAAAGGGGCGCGGGGAACCGCGCGACCAGCCACAACACCCCGTCAGCAAACCACCGGCCCCAAGGGGGCACCCCGACAGGGGCGCAGGGAACCGCGCGACCAGCCACAACACCCCGTCAGCAAACCACCGGCCCCAAGGGGGCACCCCGACAGAGGCGCGGAGAACCGCGCGACCAGCCACGACACCTCGTCAGCAAACCACCGGCCCCAAGGGGGCACCCCGACAGGGGCGCAGGGAACTACGCGACCAGCCACAACACCCCGTCAGCAAACCACCGGCCCCAAGGGGGCACCCCGACAGGGGCGCGGGGAACTGCGCGACCAGCCACGACGGCCCGTCAGAAATTCACCGGTCCCAAGGGGCACCGCCCAGGAAGGCACCAGCCAAAGAAGTCACCAGCCACACAGGGCGCCAGCCACACAGGGCGCCGGCCGAAGAAGTCACCAGCCACACAGGGCGCCGGCCAAAGAAGGCGCCGGCCAAAGAAGGCGCCGGCCAAAGAAGGCACCCCCACAGAGGAACCCCCAAGGCACAGCGCCCAGCGTCACCGCTTGGCGCGGGCCGCCGCCCGTGCGCGCTCCTTCATGTCCAGGTTCACCTTGCGGATGCGCACGGTCTCCGGGGTGACCTCAAGGCACTCGTCCTCGCGGCAGAACTCCAGCGACTGCTCCAGCGAGAGCTTGCGCGGCGGCACCAGGTTCTCCGTGGTGTCGGCCGAGGCCGCGCGCATGTTGGTCATCTTCTTTTCCTTGGTGATGTTGACGTCCATGTCGTCGGCGCGGGAGTTCTCGCCGACGAGCATGCCCTCGTACACCTCGGTGCCCGGCTCGATGAAGATCGTGCCGCGCTCCTGAAGATTCATCATGGCGAACGGCGTGGCCTTGCCCGCCCGGTCGGCGACCAGCGAACCGCTGTGCCGGGTACGCAGCTCGCCGAACCACGGCTCGTGGCCTTCGAAGAGGGAGTGCGCGATGCCGGTGCCGCGGGTCTCGGTCAGGAACTCCGTACGGAAGCCGATCAGGCCGCGCGCGGGCACGATCCACTCCATGCGCACCCAGCCGGAGCCGTGGTTGGTCATGGTCTCCATGCGGCCCTTGCGGGTGGCCATGAGCTGGGTGATCGCGCCGAGGTGCTCCTCGGGGGCGTCGATGGTCATCCGCTCGACGGGCTCGTGCAGCTTGCCGTCGATCTCGCGGGTGACGACCTCGGGCTTGCCGACGGTCAGCTCGAAGCCCTCGCGGCGCATCGTCTCGACCAGGATCGCCAGCGCCAGCTCACCGCGGCCCTGCACCTCCCAGGTGTCGGGGCGCTCGGTGGGCAGCACCCGCAGCGAGACGTTGCCGATCAGCTCGCGGTCCAGCCGGTCCTTCACCAGGCGCGCGGTGACCTTGTGGCCCTTGCCGCCCTTGCCGACCAGCGGCGAGTTGTTCGTACCGATGGTCATGGAGATCGCGGGCTCGTCGACCGTGATCAGCGGCAGCGCGATCGGGTTCTCCGGGTCGGCGAGCGTCTCGCCGATCATGATCTCCGGGATGCCGGCCACCGCGCAGATGTCGCCGGGGCCCGCCTTCTCCGCGGGCTTGCGGGTCAGGGCCTCGGTCATCATCAGCTCGGTGATGCGCACGTTCTGGACCGAGCCGTCGCGCTTCATCCAGGCCACGGTCTGGCCCTTCTTCAGCTCGCCCGCCTCGACGCGCAGCAGTGCGATACGGCCGAGGAAGTTGTCCGCGTCCAGGTTGGTGACGTGGGCCTGGAGCGGCGCGTCCGCCTCGTACACGGGCGCGGGCACCGTCTCCAGCAGCGTGGTGAAGAACGGCTCGACGGTGGTGCTGTCGGAGGGCACCTCGCCGTCGGCGGGCTGCGTCAGGGAGGCGACACCGTCGCGGGCGCAGGCGTAGACGATGGGGAACTCGATCTGCTCCTCATCCGCGTCCAGGTCCAGGAACAGGTCGTAGGTCTCGTCCACGACCTCGGAGATCCGGGCGTCCGGGCGGTCCGTCTTGTTGATGCACAGAATGACGGGGAGGCGGGCCTCCAGCGCCTTGCGCAGCACGAAGCGGGTCTGCGGAAGCGGACCCTCCGAGGCGTCCACCAGCAGCACGACCGCGTCCACCATCGAGAGCCCGCGCTCGACCTCGCCACCGAAGTCGGCGTGGCCGGGGGTGTCGATGATGTTGATGGTGACCGGGTCACCGCCGTCCTTGGGGTGGTACTTGATGGCGGTGTTCTTCGCGAGAATGGTGATCCCCTTCTCGCGCTCAAGATCGTTGGAGTCCATCATCCGGTCGTCCACGGACTCCAGCTGATGGGCCGCGAAGGCCCCCGCCTGCTTGAGCATGGCGTCGACCAGAGTTGTCTTGCCGTGGTCCACGTGAGCGACGATGGCGACGTTACGGATGTCGTGGCGGGTGGGCATGCTGGGGCGGGTCTCCCGGGTTGCTGGATGGGGCCGCGCTCTCCGCGCTGCGGTACCTGCGCGCCCTCTTCGCCGGGCACCTCTCGCCACGGCCTCATCAACCATGGTACGGGGCCGCGCGCCAAGCGCCGGACGGGGCCGGTGCACGGCGCCGCCCGGCGCTGGTCGCCGCCGGTACTCGCTGGTCGGGGTGCCGGGGCCCCGCCGGGGGGCGAGGTGCTCCGGCTGGAGGTGGCCGGCCCGGACCGGGTCAGCCCTTGTGGTAGCCGATGTCCTGGTAGCGGGGGGTCGCGAAGCCGAAGGCTCCGGCGTTGGCCAGTCCGCGCTTGGCCGCCACCAGCTGCGGACGCTGGTAGAGCGGCACGGAGCCTGCCACCGCCCAGATGCGGGCGTCGGCCTTCCCCATCAGGTCGCGGCGGCGGCCGTCGTCCAGCTCCCCGGTCGCCTGCTCGAAGAGCTGGTCGATCTGGTCGGTGCCGACCCGCGCGTAGTTCTGTTCGACCAGCAGCGAGCCGTCGGCCGCGGGCTGCGGCTTGGAGAAGATCGGCTTGGTCTCGGTCGCCGGGTAGGCGGAGGCGGGCCAGGTGAAGAGCGCCAGGTCGTACTCGCCCGCCGCGATGTGGTCCTTGAAGTAGCTCTCGTCGGGGACTTCCTTGATCTGGGTGCGGATCCCGACGCCGTTGAGCATGTCCGCGATGCGCCGCCCGGTGGCCCGCAGCGACGCGGAGCCCGCTCCGCCGGGCAGGACGAAGCGCAGCGCGAGCGGCTTGCCGTTCTTGGTCCGTACGGCCATGGACGTGCCGCCGGTCAGCAGCCGCAGTTCGCCGCCCGTCGCACGCACCTTCTCCGCGGTGGCCAGTGCGGCACGGGCCCGGCTCAGTTTGCGCGGGGAGTCCCCGAGCCGGGCCTGCGCCAGTTCGAGGTGCGCGGCCTGCGCGAGGAGGGCGCCGCGCTGGCCGGTGGCCGAGGCGACGAGGCTGAGCGGCTTGCCGGTGACCCGGGCCATCTGGGCGTGGGTGAGGCGGACGACGGACGCCTCGGCCTCGGCCCGGTAGGGCGCGGAGGCCCCGGCGTCGGGTGAGGACGCCTCGTCGGGCGGCTCACCCGGACCGCCGGCCGGCTTCTTGCCGTGCTCGCCGTGTGTGCCGTGCGCCCCACGCTCGGGGGGGTGGGCCTTCTTGCCGCCCGGCTTGTCCGCGCCCGCGGCCTTGCCCTGGAGGATCGAGCCACCGGTCTTCCAGCCCGCGTCGGCCAGCAGCGACTGCGCGGAGTCGATGTCCATGCCGCCGGCCGCGTCGCTGTTGTCCCGGTAGCCGTCCTGGTTGGCCATCCGCAGGTGGTTGCCGAGCGGGTGGTCGGGGAGGCCGACGCCGCCGAGCGCCTTGTGGGCCAGCGCACCCCGGTCCAGGGCGCGGACGACGGCGCGGCGTACGCGCTCGTCGGCCAGGGGGCCGCCGGAGCCGTTGAGGGAGAGCTGGGTGTAGGCCGAGTCGAGGGCCTTGCGCACCTCGTACTTGCGCAGCGCCTTGCCGAGACCCTTCGGGAGGGCGGCGTGCCGCCGGCCCGGGTGCGCGTGCCGGTGTGCGGCGTCGTGCCCGCGTTCGGCGTGCTGGTCCTGGTGCTGTGGGGCGTGGTCTGCCTGGCGGGCCGCCTGCTCGTCCTTGTGGTCCGGCTTGTCCCCGTGCCGGACGTGCGGGCGCCTGGGCCCGCCGAGCTGGTGCGCGGCGCCGATCTTCCTGGCCGACGCCTCGTCCACGTCGGCGAGGTCCAGCTTCCCCTGTGCCAGAGCCTTGGCCCGCTTGTCGCGGGGTACGGCCGTCAGTTCGATACGGCTCAGCTTCGCGGGCTCGCCCCACCAGTGCGGGTTGCGCTCCAGGACCGTGGTGGCGTTCTTGGCCTTGCCCCCCTTGGCGTGCACGCCGTGCTTGGCGTTCTTGGCGGCCTTGCTCTTGCCGCCACCGCCCTGGGCGGCGCCCACGACGCGGAAGGGCCCGGCCGAGGCGGGCAGCGCGATGCGGGTCCTGTCGTTGAACGCCTTCGGGCCGTGCATGGCCTGGCGCGGGTAGAGCGGGGTGAACAGGGAGCGCCAGTCCGCGTAGGGCTTGGCGAAGACGACCTTGACCTCGCGGGGCCCGTCCCCGCGGGTGACCTTGCGGATGCGGTCGTAGCCGGCGTTCCTCGCCGTCCAGTACGCGTCGCTCTTGCCGCTGAGCGCCTTCCACTGGGCCCGGAAGTCGGCGGCGCCCATGGCGCGGCCGTCGCTCCAGCGTGCCTTGGGGCTGAGCTTGTAGACCACGGTCTGGCGCGGCTCGGTCCGGGTGACCTCCGCCGAGCGCAGATAGTCCTCGTTGGCCTTCGGGGAGCCCTGCTCGTCGAGGGTGAAGAGGGCGGGGAGGGTGGCGCCGGTGACCTTGGCCGTGGCCTCGCCCGCGTCTGGCTGGAAGGCGTTGAAGGTGGCGGGCGCCGCATCGACCGCCCAGCGCACGGTGCCGCCCGAGGAGACCTGCTGCCGGTCGGTCGTACGGATGTCGCCCGTCGCGTCGTGGAGGGCGCCCGCCTCGGCCCCGGTGGCCGATCCCGCCCCGGCGAACGGGAGCGGCAGCAGCGCCCCCGCGACGATCGCGGCACCCGTCCGGCGGACGGCTCGCGTCTTGCGGACGGCTCTCGCTGACACGGCCGGGCTCACTGGCCCGTCTGATTCGGCTGGGACGGCTCGCATCTGAATCCTCCAGGGCTTGCCGCACGCCC
This sequence comes from Streptomyces axinellae, assembly GCF_039532135.1. Taxonomy (NCBI): domain Bacteria; kingdom Bacillati; phylum Actinomycetota; class Actinomycetes; order Kitasatosporales; family Streptomycetaceae; genus Streptomyces; species Streptomyces axinellae. Next base: position 14,645 of record NZ_BAAARJ010000004.1, on the reverse strand, counting down.
GCGTACGTCCACCCTCAGCGGTTTTGGCGGCTCATCACATCTTTCGCCCCACTGAAGGCGCTCCCGCGCGGGAGACCCCGCAGACACGGCGCACGGCCCCCGCACGCCACCCATGCGGAGCACGCGGCACTCCGGCAACGCGGGGCCTGCCCATCCGAGCCGCGCGGCTCGCCGCTCCCCCCGCGCCGCCCGGTCAGCACCCGCGGAGGCCGGGTCCCCGCGGAGGCGGGGCGCGCCGCCTCCTCTCAGCTCCCCCTCACACCTTCGGCAAGCCCCCGGGAAGGCAGGTCGCCGCCTCACCCGGTCGGCCGGTGCGCGCACACGCGCGCGGCGGCAGCGGCCGGTGCACGGCGGGGGCGGCCGGCTGAGGGTGCCGCGCACCCGTGCGAGGGCAGCGGGGCGGGTGTGCACCGCTGGGGTGGGGGAATCCGAAATCCCTTGCCCGCGCATGGTTTTGAGAAAAGAGGAAGCGGCCATTGCGGCGAACTCCGGGAACAGCGACGCCATTTCACTCATTCGAGCCGCAACGTGAGAATCCGTGGACTGCGGGCCCATTGTGCGTGGATGCTTCACGGTGCGTGGACGATTCACGGCAGGTCGGCAGGTCAAGAAGGGCGCCGCACAAGGCGAGGAGGAAGTGATGCGGGGGGCTGGCGAGGTGAACGGGATGAGCGGGACATTCCTCGGCCGGACCCGGCGGTACGGGAATTGCCAGCGGTCGCGATGAGGCCGACCGCGCGGGAGCGCGGGATGGTCGTGCTGATGACGGTGGCGGTCCTCGCCTACTCCCTGCTCGTCTCGGCCGTCACACCGGCAGGGCCGCATCCCAGGCCCCCGCTGCGGGTGGGGATCCTGCACTCGCACACCGGCCGGCTCGCCCCGGCGGAGAAGCCGCTCAACGACGCGACGGTGATGGCGATCGACGAGATCAACGCCCAAGGAGGGCTGCTGGGGCGGAAGGTGGTGCCGGTTCTCACGGATGGGCGCTCCAGCGGAACGGTCTTCGCGAAGGCGGCGGAGAGGCTGCTGACCAGGGGCGGAGTTCAAGTGATCTTCGGTGGCTACGAGTCGGCCGCGCGCCGCAGCATGATTCCGGTGGTGGAGCGGCACGGCGGGCTCCTCTTCTATCCGGCGGTCTACGAGGGCGGCGAATCCTCCCGCCACGTGGTCTATACCGGAGCGACCCCGAACCAGTACATCACCCCGGCCATCCAGTGGTTCCTGGACAACGGGGCCCGCACCTTCTTCCTCGTCGGATCCGATTACATCTATCCCCGCGTCTCCCTCGCCCTCGTCCATTCCCAACTGGTCTCCGCAGGCGGCCGGGTGCTCGGAGAGGAGTATCTGCTGCCCCGTTCACGAAACGTCGCGGACACTGTCCGGAGAATCCACAAGGCCGAGCCCGATGTCGTCGTATCGGCGCTCGCCGGCGATACCAACGGTCCTTTTTTCAGCGCGCTCAGAAGTGGGGGCGCCGACGCGCAGCGTATTCCCGCGCTCCATCTCGTGGCGGACGAATGGGAGTTGCGTTCGCTGGAGGCCCGCAGGAAATCCGGGGCCTTCGTCGCGGGCGACTACGTGGCGGCCAACTATTTCGAGTCCCTGCCGGACCGCGCCAACCAGCTGTTCGTACGGCAGTTCAAGCGGCGCTACGGCCTCCCGCATGTCTCCGACACCATCGCGGCGGCCTACGCCGGGGTCCAGCTGTGGGCGCGCGCGGTGCGGGCCGCCGGGGACACCTCGCCGGAGGCGGTGCTGCGCGCGGTGCGCGGCCTGTCCGTGAAGGCGCCGGGCGGCACCGTCTACGCCGACCGGCAAAACCGCCACCTGTGGAAGCGGGCCCGCGTGGGGCGCATCCGGCTCGACGGCAGGATCGAGCCGGTCTGGTCCTCCGAGGCCGTCATCCGCCCGGCCCCCTACAGCCCGTACCGCAGCAAGCAGGAGTGGGACAGCCTCGTCAGCTACCTGTACCGGGGGTGGGGGCACCGGTGGGAGCGCAGGCCGGGCGGTCCCAGGCTCCCCCTGGAGTCCCGGCCCGGGGCCCCGTGAAGCACCACCGGCTGTGGCTGTCCTGGCTCCTGCTGCTGGGCTCCGGCGCGGGGCTGGTCGCGGTCCGGCTCGCGGACCTGCCCGCCGCGGTGACGTGCCTGCTGCTGGTCGCCACCGCCGTGGTCCTGGTCAACGCGGGGCTGCCGCTGGCCCGGTACGGGGTGCGGCATGTGGTGGCCGAGCAGAACGTGGCGGTGCAGGCGGCGGTGTTCGCGATCGTCGGCTCGCTGTACGCGACCCTCGTCCACTTCTCCGTCGTCGTCGTGTGGGACGGCTACTCGCGGGCCGACAGCGCCGCCGCGCAGGAGGCCAACGCGCTGGCCGATCTGGAGCGGATGTCCAAGGGCTTCTCGGGGCCCGTGCACCGGCAGGTCCGCGCGGCTTCGCTGACCTACACGGGCCTGGTCATCGACGACGAGTGGCACGTGATGACCCGGCGCGGCTCGGACCCGCAGACCCAGGCGGCGCTGGCCGAGCTGTGGACGATCTACACCAGCATGGGCCCGGAGGACCGCGAGAACGCCCTGTACGCGCCCTCCATCGAGCGCCTCAACCAGCTCGACGACAACCGCAGGCTGCGGCTGCGCGCGGGGATACGGGACGTTCCGGCCGTGGTCTGGCTGATGTTCTACTGCGGCGGGGTACTGGCGGTCGTCACCGTGTTCCTCTTCGGGGTCCGCCGCGGCTGGCTCCAGCGGGTCATCGTCTCCGTGCTGGCCGGCATCGTGGCGCTCACCGTCTTCCTGGTCACCTCCTTCGAGAAGCCCTTCGAGGGCGACGCGGCCCTGCGGCCCGACGCGTTCCAGACCGTCCAGGACCATCTGCGCTCCCAGGAGAGATGAGCCGCCGTGTGCCCCTGCCCCGCTCCGTGGCCGCCGCCGTGGCCGTGGCCGTTCCACCGACGGATCCCCCGGCACGCGCGCGCGGGCCCGCCGGAGCCGGGTGCCGCGCCGGGTGCGCCGGGTGCCGCGCGTGGTGAGCCGGTCGTCCCGGGCGCGCGGGGAATGCCCGGGGCGCCCGCCGCGGCGCTGGATCCGCTGCTGCGGTGGAAGGCGCACCGCTGGTACGACTGCCTGCTCGACACCGGCCCGGGCCCGGGTTCCGGTCCCCGTTGGGATTCCGGTTCCGGGCCCGCCTTGGGCTCCGCCCCCTCCACCCTCCCCGCTCCCGGCTCCCTTCCCCGCCCTGAATCCGACTCCGGCTCCGGCTCCGGCTCCGGCTCCGGGTTCCGGTCCCGGCCCGGCCGACGGCTGACGTTCCGCGACTACGAGCTGGCGGCCGAGCGCCTCACCCGGTCCTTCCGGCGGCGCCCCGGGTGCCGGGAGCACCGCCGGCTGCTCGGGTGTTTCCGCAGGCTGTGGCGGCTGCACGACCGCGCGGGTGCCGGTGTCCAGGACCTGGAGGCGTTCACCGCGGGGCTCGCCCTGGCGCTCGCCGGGCGGCGCCGGGCGCTGGTGGCGGCCGTCAACTCGCTGTGCTGCGCCATGGTGGATCTCGCGGACGCGGACGGCGACGGCGTGCTGTCCGAACGCGAGTACCGGGTGCTGCTGGCGGCGGGCTTCGGGCTCCGCGGGGAGGACGAGCTGCGCACCGCCTACAGCACCCTGGACCGCGACGGCAGCGGCATGCTGGAACACAACGAGGTCCACGAGGCGTTCGTGGAGTTCTTCACCAGCGCCGACCCGCACGCGCAGGGCAACTGGCTCCTGGGCGCCCCTCGTACGGGTGACACCGGTCCGTAGCCCCGAGGGGCCTCGCGGCCCGTGCTGCGGGGGTCTGGGCGCTGGTCCGTCCGGGCGGAAAGGTGTGACGCACCCTTCACAAGCGGGAGTGTGACGCGCAACACTCGCCAACGCGCATGGACCACGCCAGCCGCCACCACCGCGGAGGTGGGCAACTCATGTCTCTGCAAGACGAACTGACGGCCGCTCAGCGCTGTCTCGACGATCTCGCCCGCGCTGTCGGCCGCTTGGAGGAGCGAGTAGGCACGGGATTGGAGATCCGCCGGGTGCGGAGCGACACCGAACATCTGAAGGAGTCGCTCTCCCTCCTGAGAGCCGCTGCCCCCCGGCCGCCGGCCGAGCCGCGCGTCGAGATGGTGACGATCCCCGAGCAGCCCTACGACACGGGCCTGTGGACGGACGTCGACGACGAGGGGCTGGGAGCGCGGGACCGGCACGCGCCCTGAGGCGGCAGCTCCGTACTGCCCTGACCCCCCGTCGTCACACCCGGAGAAACCGTTGGCCACTGGCACCGAACCCCAACTGAACACGGGCCCGCAGCCCGGCGGCGTGCGTGGCGGCACGCGCGCCGCCATCGCCGAGCCCCACCTGCGCAAGGACCGCTGGTGGCTCGCCCCGGCCGTCACCGCGTTCGGGCTGCTCGCGTTCGTCGTCTATTCGACCTGGCGCGCCTTCGCGAACACCGACTACTACGCGGCGCCCTACGTGTCGCCGTTCTACTCGCCCTGTCTGGCGGACAACTGCCACACCATGAAGGGCGGCCCCAACTTCGGCCTGCTCGGGGACTGGTGGGGGCTGTCACCCGCGCTGATCATCCTGATCTTCCCGCTGGGCTTCCGGCTCACCTGCTACTACTACCGCAAGGCGTACTACCGGGGCTTCTGGGCCTCGCCCCCGGCCTGCGCCGTGGCCGAGCCGCACAAGAAGTACACCGGCGAGACCCGCTTCCCGCTGATCCTCCAGAACATCCACCGCTACTTCTTCTACGCGGCGGTGCTGGTCGCGCTGATCCTCACCTGGGACACCCTGCTCGGCTTCCGCGACGAGCACTACGAGTGGGGCCACATGGGCCTGGGCACCGTGGTCTTCCTCGTCAACATCGTGCTGATCTGGGCCTACACCCTCTCCTGCCACTCGTGCCGCCACATCGTCGGCGGCCGGCTGAAGCACTTCTCCAAGCACCCCGTGCGCTACCGCATGTGGGGCTGGGTCGGAAAGCTCAACGCGCGCCATATGCAGCTCGCCTGGGCCTCGCTGATCAGCGTCGCCCTCGCGGACTTCTACGTCTACCTGGTGGCGACCGGCGCCTTCACCGACCCGCGCTTCTTCTGAGCGGCGGCTTCCGTTGAGCGGCCGGCTCCTTCGGCGCGGCGGCTTCTTTCCGAGAGGGATGTACGAGACATGACGCAAGTGGAACGCCAGCAGTGGGACGTGGTGATCATCGGGGCCGGTGGCGCCGGGCTGCGGGCCGCGATCGAGGCGCGGGAGCGGGGCCTGCGCACCGCCGTCATCTGCAAGTCGCTGTTCGGCAAGGCCCATACGGTGATGGCCGAGGGCGGCATCGCGGCCAGCATGGGCAACGTCAACGAGGGCGACAACTGGCAGGTGCACTTCCGCGACACGATGCGCGGCGGCAAGTTCCTCAACCAGTGGCGGATGGCCGAACTGCACGCGCGCGAGGCCCCGGACCGGGTGTGGGAGCTGGAGACCTGGGGCGCGCTGTTCGACCGTACGGCGGACGGCCGGATCTCGCAGCGCAACTTCGGCGGCCACGAGTACCCGCGCCTCGCCCACGTGGGCGACCGCACCGGCCTGGAGCTGATCCGCACCCTCCAGCAGAAGGTCGTGGCGCTCCAGCAGGAGGACTTCAAGGAGTCGGGCGACTACGAGGCCCGGATCAAGGTCTTCCAGGAGTGCACGGTCACCCAGATCTTGAAGGAACGCGGCCTCAAGGGCGGGGAGTCGGTGTCCGGCGCGTTCTGCTACGAGCGCGAGTCGGGCCGGTTCTTCGTGCTGGAGGCCCCGGCCGTCGTCCTGGCGACCGGCGGCATCGGCAAGTCGTTCAAGGTGACGTCCAACTCCTGGGAGTACACCGGCGACGGGCACGCGCTGGCGCTGCTGGCCGGGGCCTCGCTCATCAACATGGAGTTCGTGCAGTTCCACCCGACCGGCATGGTCTGGCCGCCCTCGGTGAAGGGGATCCTGGTCACCGAGTCGGTGCGCGGCGACGGCGGGGTGCTGCGCAACTCCGAGGGCAAGCGCTTCATGTTCGACTACGTGCCGGACGTCTTCAAGGAGAAGTACGCCGAGTCCGAGGAGGAGGCCGACGGCTGGTACGAGGACCCGGACAACAACCGCCGCCCGCCCGAACTGCTGCCCCGCGACGAGGTGGCCCGCGCCATCAACTCCGAGGTCAAGGCGGGGCGCGGTACCCCGCACGGCGGCGTCTACCTCGATGTCTCGACCCGGATGTCGGCCGAGGTGATCAAGCGGCGGCTGCCGTCCATGCACCACCAGTTCCTGGAGCTGGCCGATGTGGACATCACCGCCGAGCCCATGGAGGTCGGGCCCACCTGCCACTACGTGATGGGCGGCGTGGACGTGGACTCGGAGACGGCGGCGGCCCGTGGCGTGCCCGGCCTCTTCGCCGCCGGTGAGGTCGCCGGCGGTATGCACGGCTCCAACCGGCTGGGCGGCAACTCCCTGTCCGACCTGCTGGTCTTCGGCCGACGGGCCGGACTGCACGCGGCCGAGTACGCGCGCGAGCACGGCGCCGCGCGGCCCGCCGTGAGCGAGGAGCAGATCGCGGCGGCGGCCGACGAGGCGCTGCGCCCCTTCGGTGTGGCCGAGGCTCCCACGTCGAAGACCGGCACGGCCTCGCCCCCGGAGAACCCGTACACCGTCCATCAAGAGCTTCAGCAGGCGATGAACGACCTGGTCGGCATCATCCGCCGCGAGGAGGAGATGACCCAGGCCCTGGCGAAGCTGGCAGAGCTGCGCGGGCGGGCCAGGCGGGCCGGGGTCGAGGGCCACCGGCAGTTCAATCCCGGCTGGCACCTGGCGCTGGACCTGCGCAACATGCTGCTGGTCAGCGAGTGCGTGGCCCGTGCGGCGCGCAACCGCACCGAGTCGCGCGGCGGCCACACCCGCGACGACTACCCCGGGATGGACCGCGAGTGGCGCCGCGCCAACCTCGTCTGCACGCTGGCCGGCGCGACGGCCCCGCCGGAGGCCCGGACCGCGACGGACGGGCCCGGGGGCTCCGGCGAGGCCGGTGCCACCCGGAGCGAGAGCGGCGGGCGCATCGCCATCCGCCGCCGCGAGATGCCCCCGATCCGCGGTGACCTCCTCGATCTGTTCGAGAAGGACGAACTGATCAAGTACCTGACCGACGAGGAGCTGACGACCGAGTGACTACCGCTGCGGACACGACGAGCTACGACGCGCACTTCAAGGTCTGGCGCGGCGATGTGGACGGCGGCGGCCTGGAGGACTTCACCGTCGAGGTGAACGAGGGCGAGGTCGTCCTCGACATCATCCACCGCCTCCAGGCCACCCAGGCCCCGGACCTCGCGGTGCGCTGGAACTGCAAGGCGGGCAAGTGCGGTTCGTGCAGCGCCGAGATCAACGGGCGGCCCCGGCTGCTGTGCATGACGCGGATGTCCGTCTTCGCGCGCACGGACGTCATCACCGTCACGCCGCTGCGGGCCTTTCCCGTGGTGCGCGACCTGGTGACGGACGTCGGCTTCAACTACACCAAGGCCCGCGAGGTCCCCGCCTTCGTACCGCCCCAGGACCTGGGCCCCGGCGAGTACCGGATGCGGCAGGAGGACGTGGGGCGCTCGCAGGAGTTCCGCAAGTGCATCGAGTGCTTCCTGTGCCAGGACACGTGTCACGTGGTCCGCGACCACGAGGAGAACAAGCAGGCGTTCGCGGGCCCGCGCTTCTTGATGCGCGTCGCCGAACTGGACATGCACCCGCTGGACGCGGCCGAGGACGAGGGCCTGGACCGCAAGACCACGGCGCAGGACGAACACGGCCTGGGCTACTGCAACATCACCAAGTGCTGCACGGAAGTCTGCCCCGAGGGCATCAAGATCACCGACAACGCGCTGATCCCGCTCAAGGAGCGGGCAGCGGATCGAAAGTACGATCCGCTGGTGTGGCTGGGGAATGTGATCCGGCGGCGCAGCACGTAGGGGTCCTTACGCGCTGATGTCCGCGCCCTGACCGCCGATATGCGATGCTCCCGACCGCGCGCTGCGGCCGGGAGCATCGCATATCAGCCCCTGCACCGGCAGCGGGCCCCTCGGCGGTGAACCGTTCAAAAACAGGACGCGTATCCCACTCAGGATGGACAGCAGTGAGGATTCGCACCACTGGAGGATCTGTGCCAGGCAAGGGTTCCCGACAGCACGTGCAAGGCGGCAATTCCCATGCACACAGGCAACGGGTTGAGCAGGCAGCGAGTGCATTTTGGGATGATCCTGCCAACTACGGCAAACTACCCAACCGTAAATACCCGCTCCTGGGCGAATACTTCCACAGCGCCCGATACACCAAAAACGCCAACTTGTCGGAGGCGATGCGGGGCATCCTCACGGAGAAGGCTGGGCTGGGCGACAGGTTGAAACTAAACGAAGCAGGCCGGTGGCAACTGAAACCTGACAGGCCAGAGGAGAACAGTCGGCCGGCCCCAACCGTGAGAGACGGGGTGTACATAGGCGAAGACAGCAGGGCGCAAGGCATCGTGATACCGGCAGACGATCCCCAACCCAGCATCCCCGACGCCGCCGGTTCCGCCCAACGTCCCTGGGCGAAGGCGCAATACGACGACCTCGATGCCGGGCTCCGGCAGAACCGCTGGGCACCCCAAGCGGCCTGGGAGACGCGGGCAAGCCAGGGGCCGCAGGGTCCGATGAGCGGTGCGCCGGTCACGGTGGATCAGCTGGCCACGCAGTTGCAGGAGTACCTGGCACAAGGCGACACCGAGCAGTCCCTTTACTTGCGCGACGAGTTGGTCAACAGGCTGGACGCCCGTGCGGGAGCCGCGCCGGAGGCCATGCCGGAGCCGTACCAGCAAGCAGCCAGCGACTACGTGATATCCGATCAGACGGAGTACGCGGCAGCCGATGCCCCGCACTGGGCGACGGCCTCCTACCCGGCAGCACCCTTTCAGCCGACGGCCTTCCAGCCAGGCCCCTACGAGGGGGCGGCCTTCCCACCGGACCCCTACCAGTCGGCGACCTTCCAGCCTGCCCCTCACCAGACGACGTCCTTCCAGCCACACTCCTTTCAGGCACCGCCCCTCCGGACTCAGGCAGCTCCTGCCTACCCGGCCCTCCCCGGCGTCGGTGCGAACGCCTCGCTCGGACAGGCCGTTCGCGGGAATCTTCCGCCGGGCGGGCAACCGACCGGCAGGGCTCCCGACGCCGCCTCGTATACGGGCGTAGCGGGTGCGCTCCCTCGCCAGCGGGCTCAGGCGGCAGGCAAACAGGCCAAGGGCGGCGGCCTGGCGAGGTAGTACCGGCCGCCGCCCAGCGCGCCTCGGGGAGCCGCGGGGCCGGGGCCGCGAGATCGACGGCGGCGACGTAGGGGTACGGCGGATGCGGCGCGCCCACCGGAAGCCGCGCCGGGCCGCCGAAGCGGGCGCCGACCACGTCGCCCTTCCCCTCGGACAGCACGGCGCACAACCGCACCATGCCGATCCACCGGTCCACCTCTTCGTCCGGGATTTCCAGGTCAACTGCCGCCTCGCGGACGCTGATGAGTCGTTCGCGCAGTTCTTCGACGGTCACCCGGACAACCTAGAGCCCGGCACCGACAACCGGCGGCGGCGGACGATGACGGCGGTCGGCACCGGCAACCGGCAAGGGGCGGGACCTCAACCGGACCTCGATTGAACCCTCTACGGGGCAGAGCCGTTGCCCGTCCGGAAGCGGATGACCGGCTTCCTTACCCGTGGAGAACGGTGAGACCGTGCCTTCCGTACCACCATCAGCAGAGGTGAAAGGAGCCGAGCAGATGGCAGATCAAGGTTCTTCCGGTCGCCCGAACCGGAGGTTGGTGGCTCAGATCGGCAGGTTGGAGACAGACGAGCTGGTCGATCTCTACAGGATGAATGTGGAAGAAACGGGCGCGCGCCACGCGGAGATGGCCGAATACCTGGGCGACGAGTTGCGCCGCAGGCAGCAGGCCCCTGCGGCGGCCGGACCGACGGTCATGTCAGAGCGGCACGGGCCGACAGCGCGCGACGTGGTCGGGTACCACCAGTCAGCAGCGCCCCACCAAGCGGCCCCCTCGGAGGCTCCCTCCCGGGGATTGCCCTCCCAGGGAGTGCCCTTCCGCGTAGAGGCGCTCCAGGCAACGCCCCACCAGACAGCACCCTCCGAGATCGCCTTCCGGGCAACGCCCGCCCGTGCAGCGTCTCTCCGCCCGCTCGCCCCCGCCACCCCCGAAAGCCGCGCGGCGTCGACGACTCCCGGTGCCGGTGCGGCGGGCACACCACCAATCGGCCGGGCCGCTCGGGAGAATCTCCCCAGGGGCGAGCGGCCCGCCCCCGGGGGCCATTCCGCAACCGACAAGAGGGTCATCGACCGGGTTCTCCATCAGCAGAAACTCCGGCCCCGCAGCGGCCCGACGATGTAGCGCCGCTCTCGCGCGACAGCACGAGTTGCTTCGGCGTCGTCGTCGGCATCGTCAACGCCCCGCGTCGCGTCGCGGGAACCGCCGATCGTCGCGGCGCACATCGGCGCATCCCACGCGGATGGCCGCACAACGCGAGGATGAAGGCGCACGCCGAATCATGGCGGTTCACCGCGGCCCGACCAGCATTGATCGCGCGGGGACGCACGGCCGTGGTCCGCGTCGCGTCACGGGGGGGGCGCAACTGCCCTCCGACTGAACCCTTTAGGGCGCGGAGCCGTTTCCCCTCAGGAGCACATTCCTACTCATCATCAGCGGAGAAGAGGGAGCGGAACAGATGGCAGATCAGGGTCCCTACGGTGGACAGGACGGGCAGCAGCCGGGGTTGCAGGGCGGTGGGCGACTAGGTCAACTGGCCCAGGATCTAATGAATGCAGCGCAAGCAGGTAACGCGGGTCAAGTTCAGAAACTTGGCGAGAAATTCACCAGCCCGCCGTCTAAGCCCGTAGGTGAACTGGCCCAGGGTCTGATGAATGCAGCGCAAGCAGGTGACGCGCGTCAAGTTCAGCAATTCCGCAATGCGTTGCTCGATACGTTGCCGCCCCTCAGTGACAGGCAGGCTGCTGCGGCACCCGCCCACGAGACCAGTTCCGCTGTCGGTACCAACACGACAGTTGGACCGGCCGCTCGCGGGAATCTCCCGCCGGGAGGGCGGCCGAGCACGCCTCCGCCCCTTAACGCGGAGAACGAACGGGTCGTACAACGAGAGATCGCCCGACAGATAGCGCGAACCCAAGGCTCGAACTCCAAAGGACCCAGGAGGTAGTACCGACCACCCGGACCCGCCACGGAGGCGGGCGACGGCGGTCGTCAGTCTGCTCGCCGACCACGCGCCCGGGCCTCCGGCGCCCTCAGCCGCGCCGCCCCCGATTAGCGCCGGACGGCGTTTTCACAGGAGGCCCGGCTCGGTTGGGGGCTGAAAAGTCAGATCCGGGCCTGGTCCTTCGTCAGGTCCGAGGGCGACCAGGCCCGGCTCGGTTGGGGGCTGAAAAGTCAGATCCGGGCCTGGTCCTTCGTCAGGTCCGAGGACGACTTCCCGCTCCCGATCTCGACCTCCGCCCAGACCGTCTTCCGTGGGTACGGCCCAGGCGACACCCCCCACCGCGACGCCAGCGCGGCGACGAGCAGCAGCCCGCGCCCCGACTCGGCGTCGTCCGCCGGGTCGGGCGGCTCGGCGGGCGGGTGCGCGTCCCCCCTTGTGTCGGTCACCTCCACGCGCAGCGTGCAGTCGCCGCTCAGGCACAGTTCCAGCCGGAAGTTACGGCCCGGCACGCGGCCGTGTGTCGCCGCATTGGCGGCCAGCTCCGCGACGACGAGCGCCGCGTCGGAGGTCTCCTCCGACGGCACACCCCAGGCGCACAGTTGAGCCACGGCGATCAGCCGGGCGAGGCGTGCGCCGCGCCGGGTGGAGGACAGCAGCACGCTGAAGTGGGTTTCTTCGTTCACATCACCCAGCGTGGTCACTCGTACATAGGCTGAAAAGCGCTGGCGGCCGAACTGGCCCCGGTGGGCCGGGTGTTGTACGGGTCTGTACGGCTCGTACGCCGTGCCCCCGCGCGGTGTGCCCGTGTTGGGCACAGACAGTCGAAGAAAGCAGGCGCGTATGACGGACGAGGACAACGGGTCGGACCTGGGTCTGGAAGAAGACGACTCCCTGGCGGTCATGCGGGCCGTCGGCCGCATGGTCAAAGTATGGCGCGAGGGCGCGGGGCTGACCCAGACCGGGTTGGGCACGCAAATCGGCTACTGCGAGGAGATGGTCTCGGCGGTGGAGCGCGGCAAACGCGTACCGCAGCCGGAGTTCCTGGACAACACGGATGTGGCGCTGGGCGCGAACGGCAAGATCTCCGCGATGAAGAAGGATGTAGCCGGCGCCCGTGTCCCGAAGAAGGTACGGGATCTCGCCAAGCTGGAGTCCGAAGCTGTCGAACTGGGTGCGTACGGCAACCACAACATGCATGGCCTCCTACAGACCGAGGAATATGCGAGGGCGCTGTTCAGCATGCGCCGACCCGCGTACAGCGAAGATGAAATCGACCAGCAGGTTGCTGCTCGGATGGCTCGGTGCCAGATCTTCGAGCGACGCCCCGCCCCCACGCTCACCTTTGTCCAGGAAGAGGTAACGCTGCGACGGCCATTGGGCGGCAGAATGGTGCTACGCCGACAGCTCGAACACCTGCTGGAGCTTGGGCAGATGAGGCACGTCGGAATCCAGGTGATGCCGACTAGCTGCGAGGAGCACACAGGTATGGGGGGCCAGCTCCAAGTCCTCAAGCTCAAGAACGGTTCGACGGTGGGGCACTGGGAGGCTCAGCTCGCCAACCGCCTGGTCTCCGATCCCAAGGAGGTGCGGATCCTGGAAATGCGGTATGGAATGATCCGGTCGCAGGCGCTCGCCCCTCGGGAGTCGCTGGCCTTCATCGAGAGAATTCTGGGAGAGACATGACACACAAGCGCCGGGCCGTAGTTGCTGCCTCACCGAGGTGGGTCAAGAGCAGTTACAGCAGCAACGACGGCCCAGAATGCGTCGAGGTGGCAACAACCCGCAACACCGTCCACGTCCGGGACAGCAAAGACACCACCGTCCCCCACCTCACCATCTCCCCCACCGCATGGGCGGACTTCCTCACCCACACCACCCACTGAGGCGGCGGCCCATGAGGTGGGTCAAGAGCAGCTACAGCAGCAACGACGGCCCTCAGTGCGTCGAGGTGGCAACCACCCCCGGCACCATCCACATCCGGGACAGCAAAGACACCACCATCCCCCACCTCACCATCTCCCCCACCGCCTGGGCGGACTTCGTTCGCACTCGTCGCGCGGGCCGACCGGCCTGATGAGGTCCGCGCCCGGCGCGGCGATCGGCGGCGTCGGCGTGCTGGCGTCGCCGACCACGCCCCTCCGGCGACAAGTGCCCTCCCCGTGGGCACACCGCGTCAGGAGGGGGCCGGCCCCTTGCCCTTGCCCGTGACCTGGCCCTGAGGCTGGGACTGGAGCCAGGCCACCCCGGACCGTGCGTACACCTGCGGCGGGCCCGGCTGCTGAACCTGCTGGGCCTGCCAGTTCGGCGTGGGTCCCAAAGCCTGCCGGGACGATTGGGCGTGCGTCGCGACGGGGTTCATGTACGCCGTGGCCCCGGAGCCGGGAACCAGGGCCAGGCCATCGTCCACGGCAGGGTCACCCATGACCAACCGGCCACTCATGCCGTCCGGGGCCCACGTCCACTCCTCGGCCATGGACACGTCCCCGACCGACGGCGGTACAGCTCCAGCCTCAAATGTCCCCGGGGCATACACGACATCGCTTTCCGCACCGTCGCCCGGACCCCTGTACGGCTGACTCCATTCCTGCATGAACATCTGCAATGCGTACGACTGGTCCCGTCCCTGCGATGCGTCCGGGGCCTGGTGCTGCGGCGGAAACTGCTGATCCTGCGACGCGTTCAGCGGCAGACCAGAACTCGCCACGGACGCGGGCTCACCGAAGTAGTAAATACGGGGCTTTTTACCGTCCAGCACTTCCGCGTCAATCCTGAAGCGGCCAGTCTTCATCTGGATCAGCGGGAGGCCCGCGTCCCGCTCCAACGCCCGCCCTTCCTCATGCCCCGCCGTACACTCTCCACTCATTAGTACCAATTGCTTCAGGCGCCGGCCCGTGCTCGTTGCCCAGTTCGGGAGGGTTCCGTACGGCTGTCCACCCGGGGCATAAAGCGCGCGAACATTCGCAGCATGCTTCAGGTCGGTTTCGTTCGACTTTTCGGTCGGGGCGATCTTTACGCTGCTGCTGATTTTCAGTCGGTCAACCCTACCCTTTGCCAGCGCAACATCATATTCCTTCAGCACCTTCTCCTCTTCGAGGTTCACCGCCGCCTTGTTCTTGGGATTACGCAAATTCGACGCCCGCACCCCAATTTTCACGTCTCCTTCAACCACATCCCGGGCAGGCACTTTTCCACGCGACTGTGGATTATTCTCGTAATAGGCGCGGAATGCTTCCGCATAATCCTCACCACTGAGAAGATTCGGCATAAGGTCCTCCCGGATATATCGCGAAAAGAAAGCACTTCACACGTCAACGTGCCACAGAAGATCACCGGTTCGACTCCGAACGTAGACCCGTGAACTCCTCGACACGACCCAGCGGTACACC